>NZ_JAIWIH010000007.1:0-164011 GCF_052851135.1 Streptomyces sp. BRA346
GCGCTTCGACCTCACCGAGGCCGCGAGGAAGCCCGCCTCCACCTACTCCGGCGGCATGAAGCGCCGCCTCGACATCGCCATGACCCTGGTCGGCAACCCTCGCATCATCTTCCTCGACGAACCCACCACCGGCCTGGACCCGCGCAGCCGCCACACCATGTGGCAGATCATCCGCGAGCTGGTCTCCGACGGGGTGACCGTCTTCCTCACCACCCAGTACCTGGAGGAGGCCGACGAGTTGGCCGACCGCATCGCCGTGCTCAACGACGGCAAGATCGCCGCCGAAGGGAGCGCCGAGGAACTGAAGCGGCTCATCCCCGGCGGACACGTACGCCTCCGCTTCACCGACCCGTCCGCGTACCAGTCGGCCGCCTCCGCGCTGCGCGAGGTGACCCGGGACGACGAGGCACAGTCGCTGCGGATCCCCAGCGACGGCAGCCAGCGCGAGCTGCGCTCCCTCCTCGACTGGCTGGACACGGCCGGGATCGAGGCGGACGAGCTGACCGTGCACACCCCCGACCTCGACGACGTGTTCTTCGCCCTCACCGGCCCGGCCACTGTCCCCCACCAGCCCA
This sequence comes from Streptomyces sp. BRA346, assembly GCF_052851135.1. Taxonomy (NCBI): domain Bacteria; kingdom Bacillati; phylum Actinomycetota; class Actinomycetes; order Kitasatosporales; family Streptomycetaceae; genus Streptomyces; species Streptomyces sp. BRA346. The sequence goes on from NZ_JAIWIH010000007.1 coordinate 576, forward strand.
AGGAGAACGTCCGATGAGTTCCCTCGCCCTCTCCCTCGCCATCCGCGACTCCACCACGATGCTGCGCCGCAACCTCCTGCACGCCCGGCGCTACCCGTCCCTCACGCTGAACATCCTGCTGACGCCGATCATCCTGCTGCTGCTCTTCGTCTACGTCTTCGGCGACGTGATGAGCGCGGGCCTCGGGGGCGGCGACGCCGACCGCTCCCAGTACATCGCCTATCTCGTTCCGGGCATCCTCCTGATGACCATCGGGGCCACCCCGGCGGGAACCGCGGTCTCCGTCGCCATGGACATGACCGAGGGGATCATCGCCCGCTTCCGCACGATGGCGATCCACCGAGGGTCGGTGCTCATCGGGCACGTCATCGGCAGCGTGCTCCAGGCGGTCATCAGCGTAGTGCTCGTCGGCGCCGTCGCCGTGGCCATCGGGTTCCGGTCCACCGACGCCACGGCCCTGGAGTGGCTGGCGGCGTTCGGGCTGCTCGTGCTGGTCGCCGTGGCGTTCACCTGGATGGCCGTCGGGATGGGCATGGCCAGCCCGAACGTCGAGGCGGCCAGCAACAACGCGATGCCGCTGATCATGCTGCCGTTCATCTCGAGCGCCTTCGTGCCGGTCGACGCGATGCCGGGCTGGTTCCGGCCGATCGCCGAGTACCAGCCGTTCACCCCGGCCAACGAGACCCTGCGCGGCCTGCTGCTCGGCAGCGAGATCGGCAACAACGGGTGGCTCACGCTCGGCTGGTCCCTGGGCCTGACCGCGCTCGGCTACTCCTGGTCGAAGTCGCTGTTCAAGCGCGACCCGAAATGAGCGCGCGGGCTGCCTCCCACAACTCGTCCCGCCCCAGGGCGGCGTACTGCGACACCGCGTCGGCGTACGCCGCCCCGGCAGCGTTCCCGGCGGCCCCGACCGCCCGCCGGGCGCGGGCCTCCGACATCGTCGGCTGGAACTCGCGCAGCACCCGCAGCCGTTCGGCCAGCGCGATCATCCGTACGGCGGAGGTGTCGCCGGACACGAGCCCGGCCACGCCGAGCGCGTGCAGCACCGTCCCGAGAACGGGCAGCTCCACGGGTGGGCAGGACGGGCCGGACAACAGCGTCCGCAGCCGATCGACCGGCTCCGCGACGAGTCCGGGACGACCCGCGTGGGCATGCGCCGTCACCGCCGCCGAGTGCATCTGAAGCGCCCACTGGTCGACCCAGGGGTCGTCGCCGTACGGCGAACCGGCGTCGAGCATCCGCTCCACGGCACGGCGCCACAGGCCGAGCCCTGCCTCCGTCTGCCCGCGGGCGAGCGCGATCTCGGCACGTACGCCGAGGTCGGGGCTGTAGAAGGCGTCCTGCTGCCGAACGCTGTCCCCCTCCGCCTGCCGCAGCCAGTACTCGGCCTCGTCGGGATCGCCGCGCTGGAGACAGGCGAGGGCGAGGCCCCAGCGGATGCCGATGTAGTCGTGCTCGCCACCGAGCCGCCGCAGCGTCTCCAGCGCGGTCGTGAGGTGCCCGTACGCGGCCTCGCCCTCCCCCAGCTTCAAGCACAGCTCGCTCAGCCGGGAGTGGGCCATGACCTGGAGGGACGGGTTGTCGGTCGATGCCAGCGCGGCGATCATCCGGCGGGCGGAGGCGAGCGCGCCGTCGATGTCGTGCTCGTACTCCCAGACGTAGGTGGCGACGCACTCGGCGATACCGGCGACCAGCGGCCGCTCGCTGTCGCAGAGCTTCCGCAGCACGTCGTAGCGCGGAGGCAGCATCTCGGGGACCGCACTCAGCACCACAGCGGTGGCGCGCAGCAGCGTGTCCGGCGGGGCCGGGGGCAGCCGCCGCAGGGTGACGAGGTGGCGTACGACGTGCGGGCCGAAGTTCATGAACAGGCCCGCCGTGCACAACACCGCTGCGGTGCGGGCGACTTCGACGTACGCGGGCTCGGGGCGGTAGTGCGACAGCGGCGGGCCGGTGTCCGCGGCGAGGGCGGCGAGGCGGGGGTAGTCGGAGTCGGTGGACCACAGGGCGGCGAGGACGGCGGTGAGGGCGGCGGTGGTGGGGCCGTCCGTACGGGCCAGGGCGTACCTCAGGGCCAGCACGAGGTTGTCCTGCTCAGGCCTGATCCGCTCCCCGGCTGCCAGGGATTCCGGGCCGAAGAGCCAGTCGTGGTGCGCGACCCCGAAGTCCCGCGCCCAGGTGAGGAACCGGCCGATGGCCTCCTCCTCCTCGCCCGCCTCCGCGCGCCGGGCCGCGCTGAACTCCCGTACGGTCTCCAGCATCCGGAACCGCACGCCCCCCACCGGGGTGTCGGCGACGGTGAGCAGCGACTGACCGGCCAGCTGCTCCAGCAGGGACAGCGCGTCCTCCCCCAGCACCCGCTCCGCCGCCTCGCCGGAGAAGCCGCCGGGGAAGACGGACAGCGTGCGCAGCGCCGCCCTGGCGTCCTCCGCGAGCAGGTTCCAGCTCCACTCCACGACCGCGTGCAGCGTGCGGTGGCGCTCCGGTGCATCCCGCACCCCGCCGCGCAGCAGCGCGAACCGGTCGCCGAGGCGGCGGGCGATCTCCGGCACCGACAGCACGCGCACCCGCGCCGCGGCCAGCTCCACGGCGAGCGGCAGCCCGTCGAGGTGGCGGCACAGCCCGGCCACCGCGTCCGGCGGCAGCACCGCGCCGGGCCGGGCGGCCCGGGCCCGCTGCGTGAACAGCTCGACCGAGGTGTCGGGACCCAGCTCCGGCAGCGCGTACACCGCCTCCGACGTGAGGCCCAGCGCGGCCCGGCTGGTGGCGAGCACCCGCAGGTCCCCGGAGGACGAGACCAGGTCCCGTACCAGCTCGGCGGCACCCCGGACGAGGTGTTCGCAGTTGTCCAGCACCAGCAGAGCGGGCCCGGAGCCGAGCACACCGAGGATGCCGGTCACCGGGTCGGCCGCGGCATGGCCGCTCAGGGCACCGTGCCGCCTCTCCCCCGCACCGAGCGCGGAGGCCACCTCCGCGGCCACGTCCTCGTCCGCGGTGACGCCGGCGAGCGGCACGAAATACACCACCCGCTGCTCGTTCCCCAAGCTCTCGGCTTCGCTCGAGCAGGGGAGACCCCATTGGCGGCTGACGGCGTGCGCGAGCCGCGTCTTGCCGAGGCCGCCGGGGCCGACGACGGTGACGGCGCGGGAGGCGCGCAGCAGCCGCTCCACCGCCGCGATGTCCTCGTCCCGGCCGAGGAGCGGGTTCGGCTCGTGCGGTACGCCGTGCCGGGCCACCGGCGCCTCGCCGCGCAGCAGCTCCCGCTGTACGGCCTTGAGCCCGGCGCCCGGATCCGTGCCGAGCGTCTCGCGCAGCTCACGGCGGTACGCCTCGTACCGCGTCAGCGCGGCGGACGGGCCCACCGTCGCCGCCTCGCCGCGCAGCAGCTCGGCGAGCACCTCCTCGTCGCGCGGACGCTCGGCGGCGGCCACGGCCAGCGGCCCGGCCGCCTCCGCGTGCCGCCCCAGCCGGGCGAGCGCGAGCGCCCGCGCGCGGACGAGCGTGCCGCGGACGGGGGCGCGCTCGGTGCGCAACGCGGCTACGGGGTCGTCGGTGTCACCGGTCCCGTCAGGGGTGCCCTCCCACAGCGCGAGCCCGGCCTCGGCCGCCGCCAGCGACCCCGCGTGGTCCCCGGCCCTGGCCCGGTCCGCGCTCGCGGCGGCGTGCAGCAGCAGGGCGGAGCTGTCGACCTGCGCCTCGGCGAGGGTGAGCCGGTATCCGGTCGGCGTACTCGCGATGACGTCGGCGCCCAGCTGCGCCCGCGCCCTGGACACGAGGACCTGCACCGCCTTCCCCGGCCGCTCCGGCAGCTCGTCCGGCCACAGCCCCGACACGAGCTGCTCGGTGCCGCAGCCCGTGCGCACGTCGCCCGCGAGCAGCGCGAGGAGGGCGCGGAGCCGGGGCGCGGTGACCTCCTGTCCGCGATAAGCGACACGCGGCAGCAGAATCAGGTCGGTGGTCACCCGTGCAGACTAGGCGCAAGGGCTCGGCCGTGCGGCCCGCCGTACAGGGTGATCGTGCGATGCGACAGGGGAGTTCAAGGTGGTACAGCCATTGAGCATCGCGGTGGCACAGCCGAGGTGCACGGCTCACGACGTGGCGGCCAACGCGGTGGCTCACGCCGAGGCGGTTCGGGCAGCGGACGCACGGGTGGTGGTGTTCCCCGAGATGTCGCTGACGGGATACCAGCTGGACGCGGCGCCGGTCTCTCCGGACGACGAACGGCTCGCTCCGATCGTCTCCGCGTGCGCCGAGACCGGAACGCTCGCCCTGGTCGGCGCGCCCGTGCCGGGTCCGCACATCGGCATCCTGGCCGTGGACGCGGACGGCCCGCGCGTGGCCTACGGGAAGGTCCACCTGCACGGCAGCGAGGCCGCCCACTTCGCGCCCGGCGAGCCCGCCGTGATCGACGTGGACGGATGGGCGCTGGGGCTCGCCGTCTGCCGCGACACAGGCTGCCCCGAGCACGCCGCGACGACGGCCGCGCTGGGCATGGACGGCTACGTGGCCGGGGTTGTCCACGCCGATCACGAGGCCGCGGTCCATGGCGAGCGTGCCCGCCGGGTCGCCGCCGACCACGGCGTGTGGGTCGCCACGGCGGCCTTCGCGGGCCCGACCGGCGGCGGCTTCGACCGTACGTCCGGCCGTTCGGGGATCTGGTCCGCCGACGGAAAGCTGCTCGCCGAGGCGAGCACCGCCCCCGATGACCTCGCGCGTGCGGTCTTCACCAAGTGCGGATCAGTGGGATGAGTTTCGGGGGCGTGCCCGGTCTATGGATGCAAGGGGCTGTCCGGAACCCCGTGGGCGCCTAGGAGATGTGATGAGCACCGTGGTGATGCTGGCCCTCGGTCTGGTGGACGAGGTGGCGATGGACGTCGTGCCCTGGTCTTCGGCTCGGGCAAGCGGTACTTCGGATCGGTCGATGCCCAGCATCTCCTCGAGGACCCGCACGTCGTGATCCAGGGCGATCGGGTGCTCCACCTGCGCTATCGGGTCCGCCGCTGGCCAGTTTCGTGTGGACAGCCGCGGTCAGGCGCACCACCACAGGAAGCGGGTGCATGTCGGCGACGGGCCGGGGGTCGGTGCCGCCGGGGAGGGGGGAGCCGGATGCGTGGGGTCCGGGGCCCGGGTCGGGGCGTCCCCGGGGGCGGGGGTGCGGGGCTCGTCCGGGGACGGGTCGGCCGGGTCGGTGGGTCGGGGCGCGTCGTCGTCGTGGGTGGGCTCGGACTTCGGATCGCGGCTGGTTTCCCCGGCCGGGGTGGGCGTACGCGTACCGCCCGGCTCGGCGGAGTCGGTACGGTCCGCCACCGGACGCGCCGGGGACTCCGGGGACTCCGGGGACGGCTTCGGGGCCGGGGCGCGCCAGTGGCCCTCGGTGGCCAGCTCCGCCACGAAGACCGCGGCCAGCACCGGACCCAGCACCGCGGCCATGATCAGCACCCGGCGGCCCCGCCCCCGGCGGGCGCGGCGGCCGCGGCGGCGAGGCTTTCGGCGGGACGTGTGCGCGTCGTTCATGTCGCCGGGCAGGTTATGTGACCCGCACACAGCGCAGGAGCGGGAAGGGTGAGGATCCTGTGCGGAGAGCCGTCGGGCCCGCGGCGGGCCCGGCCGCGCTCAGCCCGCGAACGCGGGCTGCGCCAGCCCCCGCCCCGCGTCCGCGATGACCAGCACCGACCCCGCCAGCGGCGGGGCCGCGGCGCCGAGGCCGACCCGGGCCGAGGACACGTACAGATCACGGAGATCGGCCCCGCCGAAGGCGCACGCGGTGGGGCGGGGGAAGGGCAGCCGGATCACCCGATCGAGTGCGCCGTCGGGCGTGTAGCGGCGGATCGCGGCGCCGTCCCAGAGGGCGACCCACACACACCCGTCGGCGTCCACGCACAGCCCGTCCGGGAAGCCCGCGCCGTCCTCGATGTGGGCGAGGGGGCGGCGGCCGGTGACGCCCTCCCCGGTCACGTCGAAGACGTCGATGCGCCGGGTCGGGGAGTCGACGTAGTACATGAGGCGGCCGTCCGGGCTCCAGCCCGTACCGTTGCTGACCGCCACGTCCGGCAGGATCTCCGCCACGGAGCCGTCGGAGCCGACGCGGGACAGGGTGCCGCCGCCCGCCGCCTCGTCGTAGCGCATGGTGCCCGCCCACAGGGAACCGTCCGGGGCGACGGCCGCGTCGTTGCCGCGGCGGCCGGGGACCGGGTCCCGGACCAGCCAGCGGAAGGCCGCCGCAGCGTCGTACAGCCCGATCCCGTCGCGCAGGTTGACCACCAGCCCGCCGCCCGCCCGCGGCTTCGCCGCGCCGACGTGCTGCTCGGTGGCCAGGGTGGTGCTCCGGCCGGTGGCCGGGTCGTAGGTGTGGACGCGGGCGGAGAGGATGTCCACCCAGATCAGCCGCCCGGCCGTCGCGTCCCAGGTGGGGCCCTCGCCCAGCTCGGCGGTCGCCCGGACCGCCACGTCCCATCGCGGTGCCGTACGCCCGCTCATACGCCGCGCCCCCTCCGGTGTCCCAGGCGGACGGACAGCTCGCCCGCGCCCTTGGCCGCCAGTTCCTCCAGCTCCGCCCGGCGCTCCTCGCTCCAGCGGATCGTCGGCACCGAGATGGACAGCGCCGCCACCACCTTGCCCGCCGAATCCCGCACCGGCGCGGCCACGCAGCTCACGTCGGGGTTGGACTCCTGCCGCTCGACCGCGATGCCGTGCTCCCGCACGGCGGCCAGGTGGCGGTGCAGCTCGGCCGCAGAGGTGATGCTGTTGTCCGTCATGGCGACGAGCGGCCGGTCCTCGGGGAACCGGGCGGTCAGCTCGTCCTCCGGGAGGGAGGCGAGCAGCATCTTGCCGACCGAGGTGCAGTGGGCGGGCAGCCTGCGGCCCGCGGCGGAGACCATGCGGACGGCGTGGGTGGAGTCGACCTTGGCGATGTAGATGACGTCCGTGCCCTCCAGAATGGCGACATGGACGGTCTCGTCACAGGTCTCGGCGACGCTCCGGGCCACCTGCTGGCCCTCGGCGGCCAGGTCGAGCTGTTCCGCGTACCGGCTGCCGAGCTGGTACGGGCGCACGCCGAGCCGGTAGCGGCCGGGCTGGTCGGGCACGTGGACCAGATAGGAGCGGGCGGCCAGAGTGGTCACCAGCTCATGGACGGTGGTCCGGGGCAGTCCGAGGCGGCGGGTGATCTCGGGGGCGGAGAGCGTACCGTCGCCGTCGAGGAACAGTTCGAGAATGTCCAGAGCCCGGGTCACCGCGGGCACGAGGCGTCCCATGTGGTTCGCCCACCCCTTCTGGTCCAGATGGCAAGTGTTCGAGATTCCGGCCGGTGGCCGGTATCGCGAACACAGGTTACGCGCAGGCCACTTCTCCCGGCAATGGCCGGGCAAAGACCCTGAGGTCATCGACGATACGGAGGCGCCGCGAAAGCGCTTCTAGGGGTGTCTTGTTGGTCAGGCCGGATCAGCGAGCGGCGTCAGGGGGCACCTCCCAGCGGTGCTGGGGGAGCATCGCAAGCCGCGTGAGGAGAGCGCAGGGGGCACCTCCCAGCGGTAGCTGGGGGAGGCGCGAGGGGGCACCGCCCAGCGGTAGCTGGGGGAGGCGCGAGGGGGCACCGCCCAGCGGTAGCTGGGGGAGCGACGAGCGCGGGGCCGCGAGGTGCCGCCCGCCGCGGCAGCGGAGACACCCCCTTACGTCGCGGGCGGCAGCAGATCGCCGCGGAGCCGCTGCGCCCGCAGCACCAGCTCCAGTTCGAAGCGGCGGTCGGGGTCCTCGACCTCGTCGCCCCACAGCTCCCTGATCTGCCGGAGCCGATAGCGCACGGTCTGCGGATGCACCCCCAGCCGGTCCGCGATCTCCGGCGCCCCGCCCCGCGTCTCCAGCCACGCCAGCAGCGTCTCGGCGAGGCGGCGCCCCTGGGCGGTGCCGCATCCGGCGAGCGGGGCGAGGCGGCGGCGGGCCAGGGCGTCGATCAGCTCCTCCGGGGGCAGCAGCACCAGCGCCTCGGTGTGCTCGGTGCAGTGCAGCACCTCCCCGGCGGGCAGCAGCCCGCGCTCCATGAGCCGGACCGCGGCCTCCGCCCAGCGCAGCGATTTGGCGGCCTCGGCGAGCGGTACGGGCGGGCCGACCGCGCCCGACCACCCGGCGGTGGCGCGGCGCAGCAGCTCGGGGCGGCCCGCCTCCTCGGGGTCGGGGAGCACCATGCGGGGCCGTTCGCACTCCATGTCGAGGAGGACGTCCCGGCCGACGGCGGGGGCCAGCGCCTCGCGCGCGGGGCGCAGCAGGACGGCGACGGCGACCCGCTCCGGCAGCGGCCAGCCGATGCGGGCCGCCCGCTCGGCGAGGGCGTCGGCGTCGGCGGGGCTCTTGCGGGGGCGTTCGGCGAGGAGCAGGTCGAGCAGCCGCCGCTGGAGCCGCAGCCGCTCCCCCGCCTGGCGCGCGGCGGCCTCGGCGTATCCGCGCATGGACTCGGCGACCAGCCCGTCCAGGTACTCGAAGCCGGACTCGGCGAGTTCGTACATGGCGGGCGCGGGGATCTCGACCCGCTGGCCGATCTCGGCGAGGCGGCGCCAGGCGAGCCGTACGCCCAGCCGGTACATGGCCTGGAGGGAGTCGAGGCTGCGGCCGTGCTGCACCTGGCCGCGGCCGAACTCCTGGAAGACCTCGGGGTGTTCGCGGGGGCCGCCGGAGCCGTCGGACACGTCACGGACGAAGTGTTCGAGGGCGCGCCGGATGCCCACCAGCGCCACCGGCTCGCCACTTTCGTCCGGGACGATGACCAGGTTGGGGTATTCGCGGCGGATCTCGCGGAAGATGTCCTCGGCGAGGACCGGCACCTCGTCCAGGGCGAGCCGGGCGAAGTGGCGCACCCGCGACCGGGGCACCTCCCGCCAGGCCGAACGTAACGGCGACGCCATCCGGAGCCCTTATCGCGTTCCCGCCGGGGTCGCGGTGGGGCCGGGGTCGGTGTCGGAGGAGGCGCCCGAGGACGTCGGGAAGGTGACGAGGGGGACGTTCGGCTGGTCCGGTGTGACGCCCAGCAGGGCGACGATGCCGAGCGCCGCGCCGACCGCGAGGGCGGCGGAGAGGACGCAGGTAACGGCGGCGGCAAGCAGTCTGGGCATGGCGCGGTGAGCCCCTTCCGTATGGCATGCGCACCGGCCCGGCCCGGCAACTCCCCAGCATGGAAGGAGGATTGACACTCCGTCAACCCTGCGCTTACGGTCCCGGCCCAGGGGGGTGTCTTGTGGGTCATGCCAGGCTCCCGACGCCTGGCACGGCATCTCGCGGCGCCGCGCTCGTCGCACGCAGCGCCGCTGCGCTCTCCTCACGCGACGTGCGAGCTTCCCCCAGCTACCGCTGGGAGGTGCCCCCTGACGCCGCTCGCTGATCCGGCCTGACCCACAAGACACCCCCAAGACTCGCCGGTAATATCCGGCCGCATCGAGACGGAGTGCCTGCCATGCGCCGCTCGGTATCACCCACTTCATCCGCTTTCTGGCCGCTGTCGCTGATCCCGCTCGGGCTCGGCGTCTTCCTCCTCGTCCTCGCGCCCCTGCTGGCCTGGTACGTCGAACCGCGGGCGAAACGCACACCGATCGACACCGACGTGACCACGGTGTTCACCGGCCCCGGCAGCTACTTCGACACAGGCGACGTCAAGGAGGTGCGGGACCAGCGGCTGACCATCACCCGCCGGGTGCTCGGCGACGTCCACGACAGCGACCGCACCGGGCGCGCCGTCTGGGACGTGTCCACGACGGTCGACACCCCGCGCACCTTGCGGCTGCGGGATCCGCGCCGGGCCTTCCAGTGGAAGACCGAGCGCTGGGTCACCGACCGCCGCACCAACGAGCCGGTGCACTGCTGCGGCGAGTCGCCGGGGCCCTTCCAGGGGGACGCCTACCTGAAGTTCCCGTTCGATGTGAAGAAGCAGACGTACCGCTGGTGGGACAGCACGCTGGGCGACACCGTCCCGCTCCGCTTCGCCGGAACCGCGAAGATCCAGGGGTACGAGGGCTACCGCTTCACCGGCACCGTGCGGCCCACCCGCACCGGCACCCGCCAGGTGCCCGGACGGCTGGTCGGGCGGGGCAGGCAGGGTCAGGTGCAGGCCGAGGAGTGGTACGCCAACACCGGCATCGAGCTGGTGGCCGACCGCCGCACCGGCCGGATCATCTACGCCGGGATCTCGCCCAAGGTCACCCTGCGCGCGCCCGGTGGCAACCGGGACCGGGTGACGCTGCTGCGCGGCGAGGGGCTGGCGTTCACCGAGGCCACCCAGCGCGGCCAAGTGAAGCTGGCCAGGGACGACAACCGCAGGCTGGAGCTGGTCGGCGAGACGGCACCGCTGGCCGCGGGGATCGCCGGGGCGGTGCTGACGGTGGCGGGAGCGGTGCTGGTGGCGCGGGGGAGGCGGACGCGCGTGAGTGATACTGCGCGATGTGATGAAGCGTCAGCGGCCGGGGGCGGGCAATTTGTCACGCCGGTGAGTAGCCGGGGCGAACGAGGAAGCGAAAACTGACCACCCCACGAGCATCACCCCATCGCACACCTCATCGCACACCCCCGGTTCGGCACGTCTCTCCCCCCCCTCGCAGTCTTCCTACGAAGCCGCAGTCTTCCCACGAAGTCTCCGCACCCTGAGACGAGTTGGAGCACCTTGCCATGCCCCAGCACGTACGAACGTTCCCCACGGCCCCGGACACCACCGCCGTGCCCGAAACCACGACACCGGACCCGCGCCGGATCGTCTTCCTCGCCCGCCGCGACCTCGGCAATCCGGCGGCCGGCGGCTCCGAGCTGCTGGTGGACCGGATCGCCGAGGGGCTGACCGCCCACGGCCACCAGGTCACCCTGGTGTGCGGCGGTCCCGCCGACGCCCGCGGCTACCAGGTGGTGTCCGCGGGCGGCCACGGGCGCACCCTCGGCGAGCTGGGCCACTTCCTGCGCACCCCGCGCACCCTGGCCCATCGGGTCGGCCCGTGCGATCTGCTGGTCGAGGTGTGCAACGGACTGCCCTATCTGGCCCCCCTCTGGCATCGCGGCCCCACCCTGTGCCTGGTCAACCACGTCCACACCGACCTGTGGAAACTGCGCTTCCGGGGTCCGGCCGCCCGGCTCGGCAGGCGGCTCGAACACTGGGCGCTCGCGGGCACCCACCGCGGCAACCTCATGGTGGCCGTCTCCGACTCCACCGCCGCCGCGCTGCGTTCCCTCGGCGTCGACCGGTCCCGGATCCGGGTGGTGCACAACGGGGTCGAGGAGCCGGGGCCCCTGTTGCCCAGGAGCGCCGAGCCGCTGTTCCTCGCGATGGGGCGGCTGGTCGAGTACAAGCGCGTCGACCTGCTGCTGCGGCTGTGGGAGCGGGTGCGGCCGGTCACCGGCGGGCGGCTCGTCATCGTCGGCGACGGCCCCGAACGGGCCCGGCTGGAGGCGACGGCCGGTCCCGGTGTCACCTTCACCGGCCATGTCACCGAGGAGGAGAAGCACCGGCTGCTGTGCCAGGCGTGGCTGCTGCTGCACCCCTCCCTGATCGAGGGATGGGGCCTGGTGGTGATGGAGGCGGCCACCCGCGGCACGCCCACGCTCGGCTTCGACATCCCCGGGCTGCGCGACTCCGTCGACGACGGGGTGACGGGCGTGCTGGCGCGGGGCGAGAGCTCGTTCGCCGCCGCCTGGTGCGCGCTCGCCCTCGGTACGGAGCGGCGCGAGGCGCTGGGCCGGGCGGCGCGGCTGCGCGCGGAGCGGTTCCGGTGGAGCGCGACGGTACGGGGCTTCCGGGCCGTGGCCGCCGAGGCGTACCTGTCGGCGCCACCGGGGCCGCCGCTCCCGCCCGTCCCCGTGGCTTCCCTGCCATCGTCGCTCAGACCCTGGGGGTGAGCGGCCGTGCGGGACCCCTCGATCCGTCGCTCCGTCGCCCTCTTCCGCGCCTTCCTGCGCGAACAGACCGACCCCGAACACTGCTACCGGCTCCTCGCCCGGGACGCCGCGCAGCAAGTGGCACGCTACGCCGGTCCACTGCGCGGGCGGGTGGTGGTCGACGTGGGCGGCGGCAGCGGCCACTTCACCGAGGAGTTCCGCCGCCACGGCGCTCAGGCCCACCTCTTCGAGCCGGACACCGGTGAGCTGCACGCCCGGGGACGCCCGCCCGCCGGGGCCGTCCTCGCCGACGGGTATCTGCTGCCGCTGGCGGACGGCGTGGCGGACATCGCGTTCTCCTCCAACGTGCTGGAGCACGTGGCCGATCCGTACACCTTCCTCAGCGAGCTGGTGCGGGTCACCCGCCCCGGCGGGCTGATCTACGTCTCGTACACCAACTGGCTCTCCCCTTGGGGCGGCCACGAGTGGGCGCCCTGGCACTATCTGGGCGCCGAGCGGGCCCGCGCCCGCTACCGGCGCCGCACCGGCCGGGCCGCCAAGCACACGCTCGGCGAAAACCTCTTCCCCCTCCACATCGGCCCCGTCCTGCGCCACGTCCGCAGCCGCGCGGACGTGACCGTGGTCTCGGCGCGTTCCCGCTACTGGCCGTTCCTCACCGAGGCGGTCACGCGGGTGCCGGGGCTGCGGGAGGTCGCGACGTGGAACCTCCTCCTGATCCTTAGGCGGTCGCCATGACCCAGGTCGTCCCGTCCCCGCCCCGGTTACGCACCCCGGCGGCCCCGCCGCCGCCCGCCCCCGGTGAACGGCCGCGCGGGCGGCGCTGGCTGTTCGGGTTCTGGGCCGCCGTCCTGGTGGCGTTCCTCGCGCCGTCGCCCGGCAAGATGAGCTTCGACACCAAACTGCCGGTGGTCCTCGACCCGTTCGGCTTCCTCGCCGACCTCGGCTCGCTGTGGCACGACCGGGCGGGGTTCGGCGGGATCGCGGACCAGTACGTCGGCTACGCGTTCCCGATGCTGCCGTACTACGCCCTCACCCACCTCCTCCACATCCCGGTGTGGTTCGCCGAGCGGCTGTGGATGTCCCTCATCGTCACGGTGGCGTTCTGGGGTGCGCTGCGGCTGGCGGAGCGGCTGGGCGTCGGGGCACCCGCGACCCGGCTGCTGGGCGCGGCCGGGTACGCGCTGTGGCCGGTGTTCACCATCGTCGTCGGCTCCACCTCCGCGGCCGCGCTCCCCGGCGCGCTGCTGCCGTGGGTCGTGCTGCCGCTCACCAATCCGGCGAGCCTCCCCCGTATCGCCGCCGCCCGCTCCGCGCTGCTGGTGCCCTGCATGGGCGGCGTCAACGCCGCCTCCACGCTCGCCTCGCTGCTGCCGGTCGCGCTGTACCTGCTCAGCCGCCCCGCCGGGCGGCGCCGGTGGGCGCTGCTCGGGTGGTGGGTCCCGGGGGTGCTGCTGGCCACGCTGTGGTGGGTCGTACCGCTGCTGCTGCTCGGGGTGTACGGCGAGAACTTCCTGCCGTACATCGAGCAGGCCGACACCACCACCGCCACCATGGCCGCCACCGAGACGCTGCGCGGCGCGGGCAACTGGGTGGCGTACCTGCACTTCGGCGAGGCGTGGCTGCCCGGCGGCTGGACCGTGGCCGCCTCCGTCGTCGCCGTCCTCGGCTCGGGGCTGGCCGCCGCGCTGGGTCTGGCCGGGCTGGCGCGGCGCGATCTGCCCGAGCGGCGGTGGCTGCTGCTCGTCGTGCTGTCCGTCGCGCTGGTCACCCTCGCCGGGTACGGGGGCACGCTCGGCGGGCCGTTCCACGAGACGGTGCAGGGGTGGCTGGACGGGTGGCTGCGGCCGTTCCGCAACATCTACAAGTTCCAGACCGGGCTCGCCCTGGCGCTCGCCCTCGGGCTCATGCACGTGCTGACGGTCGGACGCCGCTTCCGTGGCCGCCGTTTCCTCCCCGGGGTGCTGGCCCTGCTCCTCCTGCCCGGGCTCGCCTGGCCGTACCTCAACGGAACGGTGCTCCAGCCGGGCCGCTTCTCCGCGCTGCCCGCCTATTGGGAGAAGACCGCCGACTGGCTCGACGACCACGCCGCGCGGAGCCGCGCCCTCGTCGTCCCCGCCACCGCGCACGGCCTCTACACCTGGGGCAGCCCCATCGACCAGCCGCTCGACGTCCTCGCCGAATCCCGCTGGGCGCAGCGCGACTTCGTGCCCTTCGGCACCGCCGGATCGCGGCGCGCGATGGACGCCGTCGAACAGGCGCTGCTGAGCGGCGGCGAGGTGCCGGGGCTGCGGGACTTCCTCGCCCGGGCCGGTCTGCACGAGGTCGTCGTACGCAACGACCTCGACCCGGACCAGATCGGCTACGTCCCGCCGCAGACCGTCGCCCGCACCCTGGAGGCCTCCGGCTACCGCAAGGCCGCCGGGTTCGGGCCGCTCATGACGGGTGGCCGCATCGCGGCGGGCACTCCGGTACAGGTGCAGGGGCTGTTCCCGCGCCGCCAGGCCGTCGAGATCTACCGGCCACTCGATACGGAACGACCCGCCGCGGTCGCCGCCAAGCCGGTGTCCGCCACGGCCACCGTCAGCGGCGGCCCCGAATCCCTGCTCCAGCTCTCCGCCGACCCCTCGCTGGCCGACCGGCCCACCGTCCTCACCGGCGACCGCCACCCCGGCACCGGCACCCCCGCGTTGCAGGCGACCGGCGACGGCATGCGGCGCGCCGACACCCGCTTCGGGCTCGTCAACTCCAACACCTCGTACACGTACACCGCCGACGAACGGAACCCGTCCGGCAGCCTGACGGACCCGGGCGACGCACCGCGCCAGATCCTGCCGAAGAGCGGCACCGCACACCAGACGACCGCCGCGCTGCGCGGAGCGCTCTCGGTGACCGCCTCCAGCAGCGGCAACTGGCTGTTCCACCTGCCGCAGTACGACCCCGTCGGCGCCTTCGACGGCAACCCCGACACGGCGTGGGCCGAGGGCAGCGCGGGCAAACCGGTGGGGCAGTGGCTGCGCATCGAGTTCGCGCAGACCCTGCGCCTGCCGGACTCCATCCAGCTGACCCCGCTGCCCGGCGACGGCATGCGCGCCGCGCCCACCTCCGTACGCGTCGAGACCGACAGCGGGTCGGCGGACAGCCCGCTCCAGCCGCACGGCAACCCGCAGTCCGTCAAGGTCCCGTCCGGCCCGGCGAAGTGGCTGAAGATCACCATCACCGGGTCGCAGGCCCCGAAGGCGGGCCTGTCGGGGGCCGGGTTCTCCGAGGTGTCCATACCAAGTGTGCAGGTCACCCGGCTGCTGTCGCTCCCGGCCGACGCCGAGCGCAGCGACGCCCCGGCCGAGGTCGTCTCGCTGCACCGGTCCGCCGACCCGGGCGGCCTCTCCCCCGCGTCGGCGGAGGTCGGGCTGCACCGCCAGTTCCGCACCGGGAGCGACGGTACGTACGCCATCGAGGGCCGGGCCCTCGCCGTCCCCGGCGGCGCGCTCGACGCCCTGCTGTACCGCGTGGGCCCCAAGGGTCCCCGGGTCGAGATCACCGCCGACTCCACCAGCCGCACCGGCACCGCGCTCAGCGCCCGCAACCTCCTCGACGGCGACATCACCACGGCGTGGATCGCCGGTGACTCCCCCGTCCTGCATCTGCGCTGGCCGGGGAAGAAACGCGTCAGCGAACTCGTCCTCGCGGCGGCGGGCGGACTCTCCAGCCGCCCCGAGGAAGTGCTCATCGACTCCCCCGACGGCGCCGCCACCGCCGGAGTCGACGCCAACGGCTGGGTCCGCTTCCCGGCCATCACCACCGACCGGCTCGACATCACCATCAGCAAGACCGCGCCGCTGACCCTCCACAACCCCGTCGCCGGACAGGCGTTGCAGCTCCCGGTGGGTCTGAACGAGGTCTACCTCCCCGAACTGGCCACCATCCTGCGGACCAACCCGCCCTCGGAAACGGCCCGTTTCTCGCTGCCCTGCGGCCAGGGCCCGGCGCTGGCGGTGGACGGCACCCTGCACGCCACGAAGGCGTCGGGGCGGGTACGGGACCTGACGGAACGCCGTCCGGTGAAGGTCGAGCTGTGCGGGGACGAGGCCAAGGGCAGCAAGCTACGGCTGGACGCGAGCCGCCACACGGTGGAGGCGGGCGACACGGGGCCGCTGGCGCTGACCGATGTGACGCTCACCCGCGGCAAGCCCGCCGCCGCCGCGACGGAGACCCGTACCGTCCGGGCGGAGGACTGGTCGGGCGACCGCAGAACGGTCGAGGTCGCCGCGGGCCAGGCCGTCTACCTCCAGACGTACGAGAACCACAACGACGGCTGGAAGGCCACCCTGAACGGCCGCGACCTCACCCCGCTGCGCATCGACGGCTGGCAACAGGCCTTCCTCGTCCCGGCGGGCCAGGGCGGCACGGTGACGCTCACGTACGAACCGTCGACGACGTACTACGCGGGCCTCATCGGCGGCGGAGCCGCCATCCTGATCCTGGCCGGTCTGGCGTTCGCCCGCCGCCGCGACGTCTCGGCTCCGGAAGCCGATGTGCCTCCGTCACCGGGCTGGATCCTCGGCACGGTGGCCGTCACGGTGGTCATGGTCGCCGTGGCGGGCTGGCCGGCCCTGGCCGTCCCCGCCCTGGCCCTCCTCGCCTGGTACCGCCCCGCCTGGCTCGCCCCGACGGCCCTGACGGCGATGGCCGCCGCGACGGTCGTGGCCGCCACGGGCGCGGGCGAACCGGCGGCGGCGAACGAGGGCGCGTTCAGCGGTGTCGCTCAGGCGCTGGCGATCGTGGCCTTGACGGCGGCGCTGGTGACCGTACCGGCCCGCGGTGGCGCGCCCCTGGGCGCCGCAGCGGGCGGCGGGACGGCCGCGCATCCGGCGCACGCCGCCAAACCGCCCGTCGACCCCGGCGACGACAGCCGCGCACCACGCACACCCGACTACGCGGGCCCCGGGCCGGGCACGGCCGACGCGGCGGCGGGCGATCCGGCACCGCCCACGACCGGTGCCCCCGAAGCCACACCCGCGAGCGGCGGCGCGGCAGCGCGGACGCACCACGACGCCGCACCGGGCGACCGCACGACGAAGAGCACCGGTCAGACCGCACACGCGGACGACGGCGCCCGCACGCCACGTACGCCCGCACAGCCAACACCACCGGGCCCCCACGCGGCGGCGAGCGGCGGCACGGCAGCGGCCCCGGCACCCCGCACCGAGCAGGTCACGAGTACGGGCGACGGCACCCGCGCACCGCACACCCCCGGCTCGCCGGGCGCCCGGCAGGCCGGGGAAGGCGGCGGCCGGTGACCGCGCTTGAGCAGGGGGGCGGTGGCTTCACCTCGGCCGGGCCGGGCGAGCCGCACCGCGCGCGGCGGATCCCGTTCCCCACCGTCGACGAGATCTCCCGCCACTGTCTCCAGGACGACGAGCCCGAGACCGTGCACATCGAGGTGCACCTCCCGGGGCGGCCCGAGCCCGGGCGGTTGCGGGAGGCGTTCCGCGAGGCCCTGCGGCGCCATCCGCGGATTCTGGTGCGGGAGGCGCCCGGGCGGTGGTGGCGGCGGCGGTACGAGTGGGAGGTGACCGACGGTCCGGACGTCGAGCCGGTGAGCTTCTCCCCGTGCGCGGCCGACGCCCTCGCCCGGGCACGGGAGCGGGCGCTCGCGGTGTGCCCGCCGCTCACGGCGTCACCTCCGGTGCGGCTGGAGGTGGTGACCGAGCCGGACCGTACCGGCTGTGTGCTGGTCCTCACCGTCAACCACACCGCGCTCGACGGGCCGTCCTGTCTGCGGGTGCTGGCCACCGCCGCCGCCCTGTACGGCGGCGGTGACACCCCGGACGCCCCGAACACCTCGGCCCTGCCGCCCGCGACCGTGCCCGACCGGTCCGGCTCACGCGGGCTCGCCCGGCCCGTACGGATCGCCAAGGACACCCACACGCCCCGCACCGGCAACGCCATGCTGCTCTCCGAGTTGCCCGTACCGCCCCGAGCACCCGGCGGGCCCACCGTCAACGACCAACTCCTCGTCGCCACCTTCCTGATGGCCGCCCGCTGGAACGAGATGCACGGCCGCGCGCCCGCCCCCGTACGGATCACCATGCCCGTGGACGACCGGCCGCGCGGCGCGTCCGGGATGGCCATCGGCAACGGCACCCGGCTCGTGGAGGTCGGGTTCGGGCCCGAGGAGCGGGCGGACGTGACGCTGCTGACGCGGGAGACGCCCGACCCGGCGGCGGTGGCGCGGCTGTTGCGCCGCACCGCGGCCCGCACCCGGGCGCTGAAGGCGGCGCCGGGGGCGCAGTTGGGGGTGGCGGGGACACTGCTCACGGTGCCCGCCGTACCCGTCGGGCTGCGGGCGGCGGTGACGCGGGGGCTGCGGCGGGCGGCCGGGCCGTGGACCTCCACGACGCTGCTGAGCAACATCGGCCGCATCCCGTACGCGCTGGACTTCGGCGAGGCGGGCGGGGCCACCGCCGTATGGTTCTCGGCCCCGGCCCGTATGCCCCGCGGGCTGACGGTGACGACGGCCTCGACCGGCGGACGGCTGCATGTGACGCTGCGCTGGTCGCGGGCGCTGCTGGACGACGCGGCGGGGGCGGGGCTCGCGGGCCTCTTCCAGCGCGCGCTCGCCGCCACCGCCCGAGCACACCCGGGAAACACGGCATGAGCCCCGCGCTCCGGGACTTCTACGAGAACCCGGCCGTCCCCGTGGCGTCCGGCCCGGACCGCAGCCGCCGCCAGGCGCGGATGCTGGCACACGCTCTCCGCACCGAAGCAAGCGCCACCATCCTCGACATCGGCTGCGGCGACGGCACCGCCGCCGCCACCGCCCTCCCCCTCCTCCGCGGCCACCGCGTCATCGGCGTCGACTGGTCGCAGGACGCGCTGCGCCGCGCCGCGCGCCACCTGCCCGTCGTACGGGGCGAACTGGACCACGGCCGACTGCCGTTCGCCGACGCGAGCGCCGACGCGTGCGTGTTCAGCGAGGTGGTCGAGCACCTGGTCGACCCGGACGCGGCGCTGGACGAGATACGCCGCGTCCTGCGCCCCGGCGGCCATCTGCTGCTGTCCACGCCCAACCTGGCGGCCTGGTACAACCGCGGGCTGCTGCTGGCCGGGGTGCAGCCGGTGTTCTCGGAGGTCAGCCTGCGGGGCATCCACGGCCGCCCCGGCCGCGAGGTCGTCGGCCATCTGCGGCTGTACACGGCGCGGGCGCTGCGCGGCTTCCTCACCGCGTCCGGGTTCGAGGTGGTACGGCTCGCGGGGGCGCCGTTCCACGGCGTACCGCGGGTCCTGCGGCCGCTGGACCGGGGCGCCTGCCGGGTGCCGTCGGCGGCGTCGATCCTGCTGGTGCACGCGCGGCGGAGGGAGGGCGCATGGGGTGGGGCGTGATGGCGGCGCTGCTCGCGAACGTCGCGTACAGCACCGGTTTCGTCCTGGAGAAGCGCGCCCTCTCCGCCCTGCCGCCGCTGAGCACGACCCGCCCCGCACGGCTGCTGCGGCTGCTGCTGGGCAGCCCGCTGTGGCTGGCCGGTTCGGCGGCGCTCGCGGCGGGGTTCGCGGCGCAGCTGGTGGTGTACCGCACGTTGCCGATCGCGGCCGCGCAGGGCCTGTTCGTGTCCGGTCTGGTGCTGCTCCTGCTGCTCTCGTCCCGGGTGCTGGGCGAGCGGACCAGCGGCCGCGAACGGGTCGGGATCGGGCTGATCCTGTGCGCCCTAATGATGGTGGTGGCGTCGCTACGGGGCCATGGCGACGTCAGCCGCACCGCCGCCACCGGAACACTGCTGGCCCTCTGCGTCCCGTCCCTGGTGGCGGGGATGGTGCTGTACGGCGCGACGGAGCGTCGCGCCCGCCGCCCGGAGGCGTCGGTCACGGGCGTGGAGTACGGGGTGGCGGTCGGGCTGCTGTACGGGGTCAGCTCGCTCGCCATCAAGGGCGTGTCCGGGCTGCTCACGACGGACAACCTCGGCTCCCTGGCGCTCACGCTGCTGAGCGGCCCGTACCCGTATCTGCTGCTGTTCACCGGCGCGGCGGGCCTGGTGCTGTCGCAGACCGCGCTCCAGCGCTGCCGCGCGTCGCTCATCGTGCCGGTGTGCACGACGGTGACCTGCGTGTTCACGGTGGTGTGCGGAACGGTCGCGTTCGGCGAGCCACTGCCGCACGAGCCGTGGCGGCTCGCGCTGCGGCTCGGCGGGACGGCGCTGGCGGTGTGCGTCCTGCTGACCCACCCCCGCCACGACGCCGCCCACCCCGATCCGGTACGCGAAGGAAGTGACCGATGACCCCCGACGACCCGATCCTGAAGATCCTGGCCTGCCCGCTCGACAAGGGCCCGCTGACCCTGCTGCTGCCCGAGGACGTCCTGTACAACCCGCGGCTGCGCCGCCGCTACCCGATCGTGGACGGCGTACCGCAGCTGCTGCCGTCGTCCGGGGAACGGGTCCCGGACGAGGAACACGAACGGCTGACGCAGCGGCTCACTGCGTGACACTCGTTGACGCTGCTCGTACGCCACGATGGACCCATGGACTCCGCACCCGACGCGTTCCCCACCCCGTTCCCCTTCGTCCTCGTCCTGCTGCGCCGCATGGCCGACCACCAGCCCGGCCTGGTCGAGGACGCGCTGCGCGAGCTGGGCCACGGGCGTGCCGTGATGCGCGAGGCCAACCGCCGCTGGCAGGCGATGCAGCGCTCGCCGCGGCGGCGCCCCGCCGTCGCCCGCTACCGCTCGGTGCTGGGCCCGCCCGAGACCACAGCGCGGCGCCGGATCGGCGATCTGACGTGCGACGCGCTGAGCTGGCCGGTCCCGCTGTGGCCGGACCTGCGGTTCGAGGTGCTGACCGCGCCGGGCGGAGCGGTGTGGAACGAGTGGCTGGTCCGCGCCCCCGGCGCCCCCGCGCCCGCCCTGCACACGGCCGCCGACCTCACCCCCTGGTCCTGCACGGTGGACGACGTGGCGCGCGCCTTCCCGCCCGCGCGGCCGATGGAAGGCTCGGCGCCGACCCGCTCCCGGCTCGCCTTCGACGCCCCGGCCGACACGGAAAGCGGTGAACTCCGCCACTACGCGGCGGAGTTCACCTGGGGACTGCTCCAGCGGGTGGAGGACGTCAGGCCAGCTTCGCCGTCAGCGTGATCTCCGTACCGGTGAGCGCCTGGCTCACCGGGCAGTTCTTCTTCGCGTCCTCGGCGGCCGCCGTGAACCCGGCCTCGTCCAGCCCCTCGACCGTGCCCTCCACCGTGAGGTGGATCCCGGTGATGCCGGTGCCCGGCTGGAAGGTGACCTCGGCCTGGGTGGTGAGCTGCGTGGGCGGGTTACCGGCCTGGGTCAGGCCGTGCGACAGCGCCATGGAGAAGCAGCTGGAGTGGGCGGCGGCGATCAGCTCCTCGGGGCTGGTCTTCCCGTTCGCCTGCTCGGCCCGCGACGGCCAGGAAACGGGCTGCTCGCCGATCCCCGACGAGTCGAAGGTGACCGTCCCCTTGCCCTCGGCCAGATTGCCCTGCCAGACGGTGTGCGCGGTACGCGTCGTAGCCATGCTCGCTGTTCCCTGCTTCCTCTGCTCGGTGGCGTACGGAACTCTTATGGGACTCGTACGGAACTTACGGGACCTACGGCTCCGAGCCTACGTTCCACGCCACGACGGCCGGGCGCCCATGCTCGGTTCCCAGTCGACTGACGGTCGCGGTCTCCAGCCGGAAGAGCGCCCCCGCGGACGGCGGCAGCCCGAGGCGGCGGGCAGTCAGCACCCGCAGCACATGCCCGTGCGCCACGAGTACGACGTCCCCGCCGTCCTGGTGGTCCAGCTCCGGCTCGATCCTGGCCAGCACCCGGTCCACCCGTGCCCCGACCTCCCCGGGCGACTCCCCGGGGTGGCCGGAGTCGCCCGGCGCGACCCCGTCGGTCCACAGCTCCCAGCCGGGGCGGGTCTCGTGGATCTCGGCGGTGGTGACCCCCTCGTACCCCCCGTAATCCCATTCGTGCAGCTCAGGCTCGGTGCGTACGTCCGTGAGCCCGGCGAGGCGGGCCGTCTGCACGGCCCGCCCGAGCGGGCTCACCAACGTCAGCCCGATCTTGCGCCCCGCCAGCAGCGGACGCAGCGCCCGCGCCTGCTCCTCCCCGCGCGCCGTCAGCGGCAGGTCGGTCCAGCTGGTGTGCTTTCCGGTCCGGCTCCACTCGGTCTCGCCGTGCCGGATCAGTACCAGCTCAGCCATCACTCGCGGGCGTGGCGACGGAGGCCCGGACCGCGTCCATGTCCAGATCCCGGGCCTGCCCGATGACCTCCTCAAGACCCGGCTCGGGCAGCGCGCCGGGCTGGGCGAAGACGGCGATGTTGTCGCGCACGATCATCAGCGTGGGGATCGACTGAATGTCGAACGCGGCAGCCAGCTCGGGCTGCGCCTCGGTGTCGACCTTCGCGAAGATCAGATCCTGATGCCGCTCCGCGGCCTTCTCGTAAACCGGCGCGAACATCCGGCAGGGGCCGCACCAGGAGGCCCAGAAGTCGATCAGGACGAAGTCGCTGCCGGAGACGATCTCGTCGAAGTTGTCCTTGGTGAGTTCCACAGTGCTCGTACCCATGCGTCCGTAACCCCGGGCCTGGCTCTGATATTCCTGCCGGTGGCGCTTGCGCAGGTCAGCGCGCCCCCGGGGCTTCGTCGCATGGGCCTTCGTCGTGCTCAGCCTGCGAGGAGTTTCAGCATCCGCTCGGTGTCGGAAAGATCTTCGACCACTTCGGCAGCCCCAGCGGCCCGCAACAGTGCGGGCCCTGACGAGCTACGGGCCGCCTCGTAACACGGCACACCCGTGCCTCTCGTCCGGCCTCAAGGCTGGGCGAGGGGGCTTTCGCCCTATACAGCACGACGGCCCCCGCCGTGAAGCGGGGGCCGTTCAGCCGTACCAGCGGAGTCGACCGCGGGTACCGTTCTGAGTGTCGAGCAGAACGGAGTTCAGCATGCCACAGAGCATCGAAGAGCACACCGGTAAGCGGATCGCGAGGGCGCGCAAAACCCGCCGCCTGAACCAGCGCGAGCTGGCCGACAAAGCCCATGTCTCGTACAGCACCCTGACCAAGGTTGAGCAAGGGGCCATGCCCGCCAGCCCATCCGTTATCGGGGCCCTCGCCCGTGCCCTGTCCGTACCGGTCAGCGAACTGACTGGTCAGCCTTATCTGGACGAACTGCGGCACGACCAGCTCGACGGCCTGATCCAGCCCATCCGCGAGGCCCTGGACATCTACGATCTCGGGCTCGACCCCGAGGTTGCCCCGCGCGGGCTCGACGAGTTGCACGGCGACGCTGAGCGGCTGTGCGAGCTGGTGCGCGCGACCGACCTCAAGACCGCCGCGACCGAGTTGCCGCCACTGATCCACGAGGCGACCGCCGCAGCGTACGAGGCGGGTAGCGACCGGGCGTGGAAGATCCTTGCCAGTACGTACCGTACGGCCTACGACATCACGACGAAGCTCGGGTATGCAGACCTGTGCACGGTGGCGCTGGACCGCGTGGAGTGGGCAGCTCAGCGCGGCTCCGACCCGGTGCTGAGCGGGATGCGCCAGTACATGCGGGCCTTGGTCTACTTGCGGGCCGCGCAGTACGGCATCGGGCAACGGCTGATCCGGATGGGCATGTCCACCATGGAGCATGCGGAGGCCAGCCGGGAGCGCGACGTGGTAACCGGGCAGCTCCACCTCGGCGCCGCTGTGCTGTCCGCCCGCAGCCAGGACGGGGACGCCGCGGACGGGCATCTGGCGGAGGCCGAGCGGATCGCGGCCCGTACAGGCGAGGCAGTCCAGACCCACTGGCTGGCGTTCGGACCGACCAACGTGGGTGTCCACAAGGTCAGCAGCTTGGCCGAGCGGGACATGTATCCCGAGGCGGTGGCGGCCGCGAAGACGCTGAACGTGCCGGAGGACTGGCCGCCGTCGCGGCTGGCCCACCATTACGCCGAGGTTGCGCGGGCGCAACTGTGGATGGGGCGGACGGAGGATTCGTTCGGCAGCCTTCGAAAGGCTCGTCACGTGGCTCCGCAGCAGACGCGATATCACCCGATGGTGCGGGAGACCTATTCCGGGCTGACGCACGCGCGGAGGCAGATGTCAGAGTCCTTCAGCGGATTCGGCGCCTGGCTGGGGGCATAACAGCACGTCAATCTATGGCCGGGGCTATCAGTGATGACTGATAGTTCCGGCCTTTCCGCGTCGGCACGATGTGACGGTCAGCACACCGTCCGTACATGGAGCCGAACCATGACGACCCGAGCCCGAGCCGACCAATGGGCACCGCCAGCAGGCACCGACGTTGAGATGATCAAAGTCGGGCCGCACTGGGACATCGTCCGAGCCCCCGCAGACTTAGGGGAACGCGCCCTCGAACTGCTCGGCGACACGTCCGGCGCCGTCATCGCGGACTACGGCCTCATGTACTGGTTCATCCCCTCGGGCCACGCCCAATACTGGGGGCGTCTCCACAACGGCATTCACGCTCTCGGCGCACATGGCGCCGAGGTCACCTACGTCGGCGTACCGCCCGCGAACTGGACGGAAGGCCCGCGCCTGCACTGGCGGACCCCGGCGAGCGACGACCGGTACCTGACCGACCCGCACCGTCTGCGCCTGGCCCTGGCCCGAGCGCTCGCCGAACCCGCCGAGGAGGCGACGGCCCGGTGATGCCCCAGACGTGCGCGCGCTGCCAGAAGACCACCAGGCAGCCGGTCGTTGTCGCGATCGGTTACGGCGGGAGCGGTGGCGGCGGCGCCGTACACGCCTGCCCCGGCTGCGCGCCCACGTTCCCGAAGCAGCGCGACCCGTTCGACTGCAGCCGCCGTCTCCTCGACCGCAACGAGCCCGTCAGGCGGCAGCCGTGAAGGCCTTCTGGAGGAAGCTCCACCGGGAGCCCGCCGCAGTCGTCCGCGTCCGGCCGACCGCCTGGAGCCGGTTCCTCGACCACGCCATGGACTGCCCCGACTGCGGGGGCGGCGACCGGTGCGGCTACGGGGACAGGCTGCACCGCGCGGTGCGGGCGGCCCTCGATACCTCGGCCCCATAGACCGGGCGGCCCGCTGTGATCCAAATTCCCCCGTGCCGGACGCGTCCACAGCGGCTCGCCCCTCACCCCCTGCGGTCCGATGTGCGGCTGTCGACCGCAGGGAGACGGGCCCCGGCAACCAAGCGTCTGCCCGGTGCTGGGTCCCGTCGACAGCACCCCGACGCCCACCCCTGGAGGCAGCACCATGAGCGACTACAGCGAATATCAGGACAAGGCGGCTGGCATCGGCAAGGGGAAGCACAGCAAGAACAACACGGGGAAGCACCGCGAGCCCGCGCCGGGCGGCGACCAGGGCGTGGCCGGAGGGTCGAGCGGCTGCATGGTCGCGGCCTTACCGGTCGCTACTCTCGGAGGACTGACGGCGGTGGTTCTCACCTGGATGCGGAAGCGGTAGACCATGAAGATCAGGACAGTGGGTGCGTGCCAGCGCCCGGAGTGTGCCGGTGTCGAGGCCCACGAGGATGACCACGGCACCCGCTTCTTCCGCGTGCCCGCGTGGGTGGTCTGTTTCGTGCTGTGCGCGGCGATGCCGGTGGCGCTGCTGGCCTACACGTACGCCAGCCGCTAATCCTCCGCCCGGGTGTCGGGCATCAGCTCGGCTGGTGGGACATCCAGCGCGCGAGCGATGTGCAGGACGTGGTCCAGCGGGTGCGAGTGGAGACCGAGTTCGATGCGGAGGATCATCCTTCGCTCGACGCCGACGCGTTCAGCTGAGCACGATAGATGTCACATTGGCACGCTTGTTGTCACCGGGAGCACGAGCAGTGTTCCGGAGCGCCGCCCGTGCGGCCTTCTGTCTCAGCAAACCTCACGCCCCTAGGTCGTGTCCCTGACCTGTTTCCGGGTGGTTCCCGATGGTGTGAGGGGTCGACCACTTGGTGAGCTGTTCCCATGAGTCATCAGAAGTCGTCTCATCGTTTAACCGTCGC
This sequence comes from Streptomyces sp. BRA346, assembly GCF_052851135.1. Lineage (NCBI taxonomy): Bacteria > Bacillati > Actinomycetota > Actinomycetes > Kitasatosporales > Streptomycetaceae > Streptomyces > Streptomyces sp. BRA346. The sequence goes on from NZ_JAIWIH010000007.1 coordinate 26,393, forward strand.
CGTCGTTTTCGCCGTTGGCCTGGGAACACTCGCCGCCACCGCCGCACCGACCGGCCCGCCCCACCGACCTGCGCCCCGATTACACCCTACGCACCAGGCCCCGCACGCGCCGACTCAGGCCGTGCTGAACGAGATCGTCGCGCAGGGCACCCCCGGTGTCATTGTCCAGGTGCGCGACGCATACGGGGCGTGGAACGGCCGGGCCGGTGCCGGGGACCTGACCTCCGGGCGGCCGCGGAGCCCTCATGAGAGGTTCCGTATCGCCAGCGTGACCAAGACCTTCACCGCCGCAGTGCTGCTCAAGCTGGAAGCCGAAGGGAAGCTGTCGTTGGACGACAGCGTGGCGGAATGGCTGCCCGGGGTGGTGCGCGGCAAGGGCTACCGGCCAGGGAACATCACCCTGCGGCACCTGCTCAATCACACGAGCGGCATCTTCGACTACAACATGGACCAGGGCTTCCGCGCCCGCTATGCGGGGGACGAGTTCGAGCGGAACCGCCACGTCAGGTGGTCCCCGCGAGATCTGGTGGACATCGCGCTCGCCCACTCGCCCAACTTTCAGCCGGAACAGGGCAGCAGGCCCGGCAAGCCCGGCAAGTGGGACTACTCCGACAGCAACTACATCCTCGCCGGCATGGTCATCGAACAGGCCACCGGCCGTACCTACGGGCAAGCCGTCGAGCGCCTCATCATCAACCCGCTCGGCCTGCGTGGCACGAGCGTGCCCGGCCTCTCGCCCGAGCTGCCCTCACCGCACGCAACGCACTACTCCACACTGTTTGAGGACGGGACACAGGCCCGGGTGCGCGACGTCACCGAGTTCAGCCCCACAGTGGCCTTCTCCGCCGGGCAGATGATCTCGACCACCGGAGACGTGAACACCTTCCTTTCCAAGCTGCTGGCCGGTGAGCTGCTGCCGCCCGCCCAGCAACGGCAGCTGCTGGACGCGGTTCCCGTCGACGGGGATAAGGGACACGGCGGTCCGAGTGACGTCTACGGCCTCGGCATACGGCGTTTTCAGCTAAAAGAGGGCTGCTGGGCGTGGGGCCACGGCGGCATGATCCCCGGGTCCGCGACCCGGACGCTCGCCACGGCGGACGGCCGGCACATCATGACCATCAACCGCAACGGTGACTGGGGCGCGCAGCAACTGGAGGACGCAGCCGTCGAGGCTGAATTCTGTGACGGTGACGCTCGCTGACACGCATTCGCAGTCGCTGACACGTAGCGTGCTGATTCGGTGACAGCTGCCGTGCTTTGTGGTTCCAGATCCGCACTTCGGCGGCTGCCGGTGGTGACATCTGTCGTGCTTCGGCTCATTTGGGGGCACATTGGCGATGTGGATGCACATGAAGTGAACCGTGCGCGGGCGACGTTGGCGTTATTCGTTGCTGATGTGTTCGCATCGGTGCCGCGCAAGGACCAGCGGGCGAAGGGTGACTGCTACCTGCGGGGGCTGATGCTGGAGGGGCGGCGTAAGTCGATCCAGCCGATGGCTGAGCGGCTGCCGGATGGCAACGAGCAGAACCTGCAGCAGTCCGTGAACCAGTCTACGTGGGATCCGGTGCCGGTGCGGCGGCGGATCGCGGAGCGGATGGTGCCGTTGATCGGCCCGGATGCGTGGGCGGTCGATGACGTGTCGTCCCAAAGGACGGGAAGATGTCGATGGCGGTCGCGCGCCAGTATTGTCGGGCGCTGGGCAAGCGGGCCAACTGCCAGGTCGCGGTCAGCGTGCACGCGGTCTCCGATGCCGCGTCCTGTCCCCTGCAGTGGCGGTTGTTCGTGCCCCAGGAGTGGGCGGACGATACGGTACGGCGGCAGAAGACCGGGATTCCGCAGGAGGTCAGGCACGGGGAGAAGTGGCGCCTGGCCCTGGACACCATCGACGAGCTGGCCGGATGGGGTCTGGTGCCGCCGGTGGTGGTGGCCGACGCCGGCCACGGGCAGAACGCCGACTTCCGGGCCGGGTTGAGCGACCGGGGCATCGAATATGTCGTGGCGGTCCGTCCGGACGTGACCGTCCACCCGCACGACGCGCAGCCCACAGCCCCGGCGTGGTCGGGCAACGGCCGCAAGCCGCAGCGCCGCTACCGCGACAAGCCGTCCTCGGTCGCCGGGCTCGCGGCTGGCCAGGGGCGGCAGGCCTTCACCGAGGTGACCTGGCGGGAAGGCTCCCGCGGACCGATGCGCTCGCACTTCTCGGCGCTGCGGGTGCGGCCGGCCGGAGTCCGGGCCCGCCGCCTGGCCCAGGCCGCCGCCACCGCCGAACACGGCCACTGGGACGGCGTCCTGCCCGAGATGACGCTGCTGGTCGAATGGCCCGTTGGCGCCGAGGCACCCACCGACTACTGGCTGTCCAACCTGCCCGCCGATACCCCGGTGGCCGAACTGGTCCGCCTGGCCAAGATCCGCTGGCGCATCGAGCACGACTACCGGGAACTCAAGCACGGCCTCGGCCTGGACCACTTCGAGGGCCGCTCCTGGAACGGCTGGCACCACCACGTCACCCTGGTCACCGCCGCCCACGCGTTCCTCACGAACAGCGCCTGGCCCCAAAAGCCGATACAGCGGACTCACCCTCTACCAGATCCTCGACACCATCCAGGACCTGCTGAACTGCTGGACCGGCACCTGCACCACCTGCCACCGCCCCCTGCCCAGAACATCCACCACCAGCCCAAACCCAAGAGTCGGAGCAACCTAACGGAGTCCTACTAGAAGTGTGGGTAGAGGGCGTGAAGATCAGTCCACCGGGGAGACCCGGATGAGGTTGCCGTCGGGGTCCGTGATGACGAACGTGCGACCGAAGACAGCGTCGTGTGGCTCCTCCGCGACATGGACTCCCTTCGAGACCCAGCTCGTGAAGATCTCGTCAATCGCGGTCGCTCCTCCTGGGACCATCAGTCCGACTTCGCTCGTTCGAGGGGTGCTCGGGACCGCACGCTCGCTGTAGCCCGTCCACAGCGCGAACAGGACGCCGGGGGCAACCTCGAAAGCTACGTAGTGGGGACTGATGAAGGTCGGTTCGATCTCGAACAGGTCGCTGTAGAAGGCGGTAGCGGTCTCGGCGTCGCGGACGCCGATCAGGAACAGGTTGGGTGCGGGCATAGTGCGCTCCTCAGATCGTTGAATTCTCGGTACTGCTCCAGTCGACCGCCGCATCGCGACAGAGCCTGTCACCTTTTCTGCAAAGGTTGGTCAGTATGAAGGCTTCGAGGCTGTTGCATCTCTTGCTGCTCCTTCAGACCCGTCAGCGCATCACCACCACCGAGCTCGCCGGACGTCTGGAAGTGTCTCGGCGGACCGTGCTGCGGGATGTCGAGGCGCTCTCGACGGCAGGTGTGCCTGTCTATGCCGAACGCGGGCGGAACGGCGGGATCGTCTTGCTCCCCAGTGCGCGGCTCAACGCATCGCATCTGGAACCATCAGAGCTGGAGGCACTCTCCGTAGCCGGTTTGGACAGCGCGCAACTTGAGCGTATGGGTCTGTCTGCGGTGTGGGAGTCGGCCGCGCGCAAGATCGCCGCTCGGCAGGCTGCAGCACCTGGATCGCCGAGCCTGCTGCAACTGGCGGACCTGGTGCTGGTAGACAGCACCGCGTGGTTTGCTGACTCAGAGGCAGGGGTCGACGTATCGGATCTGGCCTCGGCACTGCGACACCGCCGCCGGCTGCGAATCCAATACCGGCGCAGCGCCGAGAATCAGGCCTCAACGCGGGTGGTCGACCCGTACGGGATCGTTGCGAAATCCGGTCGCTGGTATCTCATCGCCGATGACCAGGGGAACGGTCGGCTGTTCGCTCTGCAACGACTCTCGTCCTACGAACAACTCGACGCGCCAGCTGCTCTCCGACCAGGCGAAACCCTCCGCACCAGATGGGCCGCGTTGAAGGAACGCACCGAGGGGCAAGGGCGCGTGAGCGTGACCGTCCGTCTGCCAGAGAATGGACTCGACCTGGCGCGGCGCATCCTCGGCAACCGCATCCACGACGTCTCCGACGCGGAAAACGGCTGGTGCACCGTCGTCGTCCGCTACCCCGACATCGAGTCAGTGCGTCAGCTCCTCCAGTTCGGCGACCACATCGAGATACTCACCCCAGAGACAGCCCGCGAACGCATCAGTCAGCTCGCCAGAGACCTGATTGAAAGGCACTCAACCCCGGCCTCGTGACTGCCGAGCGGAACGCCCTGCTCTCAATCAACGTCTCCAGTCAGTACACCTAGTGGGGATCACCACGCGCCTACTGCCCTGGCCACGGTCACCGGGACCAAGCACGCCGTGCGCGGGAACCACGTAGTTTTGCGCACAAAATAATAGAGTCTGGCGGGACCAACCCCGCGTGCGCGGGGACCACAACCGCGCGCGGCCCACGAGCTGCTCCAAGTGGGACCAACCCCGCGTGCGCGGGGACCACAGGAGCTGACCTGGGGCTTTAATTAGGCGAGTGGTCGATTGCAACCACTTTCGCAAGATCCGGCAAATCCACCCTTCCTCACACAGGGGGCAAAACACCCGAACCCTATGCCCAGTCCGCCATGGGGACATGATCTCGTTCCGATTATCTCGGATGCGGCCTCGATGGCGTGGCACTTCACCCTCGGCGGCTCGTCGGTCGGTCCGAGCTGGGGCGGGAGAGGTGTCGTGGGTGTCGGTTGCACCAGGGCCCCCGACCGCTGATCGTCGCCCCAAAGACTCCCGGGAGTACCCACCGCCATGGCCACCGACCGCCCATCCCCACCCCTCATCGCGGGGGAACGCGAAACCCTCCGCGGCTTCCTCGACTTCCACCGCGCCACCCTCGCCCTGAAGTGCGACGGCCTCTCCGACGAGGAACTACGGCAACAGTCGATGTCACCCTCGACACTCTCCCTGCTCGGCCTCGTCCGCCACATGGCCGAAGTAGAACGCACCTGGTTCCGCATCGTCGTGAATCGCGAAGACATCCCCCTCGTCTGGTCCGACCAGCGTGACTACCAGGTGGCGTACGACGCGACGAAGGCCACCCGAGCCGAGGCGTTCGACGCCTGGCAGCGCGAGGTGGAACACGCACGCCGGATCGAGCGCGAAGCGGAGTCGCTGGACGTCGTCGTGCACAGCGAGCGCTGGGGCGAGGACATGACGCTGCGCCTGGTCATGATCCACGTACTGCTGGAGTACGGCCGCCACAACGGCCACGCCGACTTCCTCCGCGAGGGCATCGACGGAACGGTAGGCCCATAAACCCGCACCGCACCGCACCGGCGCCCCGCCCCCTGCGTTACCGTATCCGCGATCGGAAACGGAACACGGGGGTCCACAGTGGAGCTGGTGGAACACATAGCGGCAGTCCGGGACGGATCGGGCGATCCCACCGCCATGGTGGGCGAGTTCCGGCGCACCGCGGTACTGGTCCCGCTGGTCGACGACGACTTCATGACGGCCACGTACGGCGGAATCCACTGGATCTACGCCTTTACGGACGAATACGCCCTGGCCCGCTTCGCCGAGGCCCGCGGCGCGGCGCGCGAGGAGTGGGAGTTCGCGACCGTGCTGGGCGCCCGGCTGCTGGATGTGCTGGTCCCCGCGTTGGACGGTCCGGCGGGGGTCGCGCTGGACGTGGCCGACGAGGACGGCTCGATGATGTTCCCGCCGGTGAAGGGGATCGTGCCGGACGAGGTGGCCGTGGACCTCACCGAAACCGAGGCCGCCGAGATCCGGGCCGAAGCCGAGGCCCGGACCCAAGCCAAGGCCAACCCCGCCACCACTCCGGAGACCGACCGATGAGCGGCGGCGGCAACGCCGACTTCAAGGTCACCCAGGAGTCCGTCGCCCTCATCACCAAGGGCCTGCGCGGCGCGATCGGCGAGCTGAAGGACGTGGGCAGCTCGACCGGCGCCCTCCAGGGCAGCGGCTTCCAGGACATGACGATGTCGAAGATGGAGGCCGGTGGCGGCGGTCTCGCCGACGCGTTCGAGGGGTTCTGCGACCGCTGGGAGTGGGGCGTACGGGCCCTGATCCAGGACGCCAACGAGATCGCCAACCGGCTGGGGATCGCGGCGGGCGCGTCCTGGGAGGAGGACCAGTACTGGGGCGGCACGTTCAAGGTGGCCGTGAACGCCCTCTCCCCCACCGGCAATCCGCATGCCACCGAGGAAGAGATCGCCCAGCAGAGCTGGGGCGACGTCCTCAGGCCCGACGCGCCCGACTACAGCGCCGAGTCCTGGAAGCAGGCGGGCGCCGAGATGGGCCAGACCTGGAAGGACACCGGCCGCAGCGTGCTGACCGAGGGGTATGTCGGTGACCGGGTCGCCCTGGTGAACGAGGCCGCCGGGGTCGACGACCAGCAGTTCGACCAGGTTCTGGACAACACCTTCGGCCCCTCCCCGGAGGAGCGGGCGCAGGCGCAGGCACAGCAACAGCCCACCGGGGGTGACCACTGATGGGCCTCGGCGACTTCATACCCGACCCGGTCGAGGACTTCGTCGAGGACCGCGTCGAGGACGTCGGCGACGGCATCGAGAGCGCGGGCAGCTGGACCGCGGACCGGCTGGACGACGCCGGCTGGGAGGGCGGCGCGGACTGGGTCCGCGACAAGAGCGCCAGCGCCGCCGACGCGCTCGGCGCCGACGTGGACGAATGGCAGCTGGACCAGACCGACGACCCCAAGAAGCTGGTCCACGGTGACCCCAACAAGCTGCGGTCCACGGCCGAGCACCTGACCGACTTCGCGAAGGCCTTCAACAACGTCGGCCGCGGCCTCAAGGGCGTCGACCCCGACCAGATGATGAAGGGCGTGTTCGCCAACGCCTTCTACAGCAGGGTCTCGGTCGAGCCGAAGAAGTGGTACAAGGCCGCCGACGCCTGCGAGAAGGCGAGCGGGGCGCTGAGCCGCTTCGCCGGGACGGTCGAGTGGGCGCAACAGCAGGCGCAGCTGGCCATCGACAAGTACAAGGCGGCGAAGAAGGCGTCCGACGACGCCCGCTCGGCGCACAACGGCAAGGTGGACGCGTACAACGCGGCCGCCATGAAGTACAACCTCCTCCCCGCCGACGAGCGCGATCCGAGCACGCTGCCGGACAAGCCCGGGGAGTTCCATGATCCGGGCGCCGAGGGCATCAAGGCGGCGGAGGACATCCTGAAAGAGGCCCGGCGGCAGCGCAACGAGGCGCACGACGCGGCCAAGAAGTCGGTGGAGACGGCCCGTGACGAGGCGCCCGCGAAGCCGTCGTACGGCGAGCAGGTCTCGGACGGCTTCGAGGGGCTGAAGCTGGACGCCTCGCACCTGGCGGGCGGCGTCATCAAGGGCACGGCGGGCGTCGTGAACTTCGCCCGCCAGGTGAATCCGATCGACCCGTACAACCTCACCCACCCCGCCGAGTACGTCACCAACCTCAACAGCACCGCGGCCGGTCTGGTCCAGATGGCCAACAACCCGGGCGGGGCGCTGAAGGGCATGTACGACTCCTTCACCAAGGACCCGGCGGAGGGCATCGGACGGCTCCTCCCCGAGCTGATCGGCACCAAGGGGCTCGGCGCGGCCAAGGGCGCCGCGACCGCCGCCAAGACGGCCACGACCGCGAGCAAGGTGGAGTCCGGGGTCGCGCACCTGGCGAAGGACGGCCATACGCCGCACTCCATCCCGAACGGCGCCAAGACCCCCGGGCCCACCGACCCGGTGGACCTGGCCACCGGCCGGATGTATCTGCCGCAGACGGATGTGTCGCTGCCGGGTGTGCTGCCGCTGGCGTTCACCCGGCAGGGGATGTCCGGCTACCGGGCGGGCCGCTGGTTCGGCCCGTCGTGGGCGTGCACCGCCGACGAGCGGCTGGAGATCGGTCCCGCGGGCGTGGTCTTCGTCCAGCAGGACGGGATGCTGCTGGACTACCCGCATCCGGCGCCCGGCGTGCCGACGCTGCCGAAGGCGGGCCCGCGTTGGCCGCTGGAGCGCACCGCAGAGGGCGACTTCACGGTCACCGAGCCGGGCACCGGCCGCGTCCGGTACTTCACCGGCCCGGCGGACGGCGGCGACGGCGACGCGCCGATCGCGGAGATCGGCGACCGCAACGGGCACCGGCTGACGTTCGAGTACGGCGCGGACGGCGCCCCGGCGGCCATCGTCCACGACGGCGGCTACCACCTGAAGCTGACCACGCGGGACGGCCGGATCACCGCCCTGCACCTGGCGGGCGGCGCCCCGGACGGCTCGGACCAGGAGCTGGTGCGGTACGGCTACACCGAGGGCGATCTCACCGAGGTCGTCAACTCGTCCGGCCGCCCGATGCGGTTCGCCTACGACGACGAGCGCCGGATCATCGCGTGGACCGACACCAACGGCCACGCCTACGACTACGTCTACGACAACCGCGACCGGGTGATCGCCGAGGGCGGCACCGAGGGCCACGTCGCGGCCCGCATCCACTACGGCGCGCCCGACCCGGGCACCGGTCACCGGGTCACCACGGTCACCTCCGCGGAGGGGAACACCAGCCGCTACGTGGTGAACGAGCGGTCCCAGATCGTGGCCGTGACGGATGGCTCGGGTCATACGGTCCGGACGGAGCAGGATCGTTTCGGCAGGGTGCTGTCCCGTACCGACCCGCTCGGCCGGACCGTCCGTTACGCCTACGACGCGGAGGGCCGTTGCACCCGGGTCACCGACGCCGCCGGGTTCGTGTCGACCTCCACCTACAACGACCTCGGCCTTCCCCTGGAGATCGCCGAGGCGGACGGCGCGATCTGGCGCCATGAGTACGACGAACGCGGCAACCCCACCGCCCTCACCGACCCCACCGGGCACACCACTCACCACACCTACGACGAGCGCGGCCATCTCTCCGCGATCACCAACCCGCTCGGGGACACCACCCGGGTGCGCTGTGACGCGGCCGGGCTGCCGGTCGAGATCACCGATCCGCTGGGCGCCGTCACCGTCTACCACCGGGACGCCTTCGGGCGGCCCACCGCCGTGGTCGACCCGCTCGGCGCGACCACCCGCCTGGAGTGGACGACCGAGGGGAAGCTCGCCCGGCACACCGCCCCGGACGGCGCCGAACAGCGCTGGACCTACGACGGCGAGGGCAACTGCACGACCCATGTGGACGCGAACGGCGGGGTGACCTCCTTCGAGTACACCCACTTCGACCAGCTGGTCGCCCAGACCGGCCCGGACGGGGCCCGCTACGAGTTCACCCACGACAAGGAACTGCGCCTCACCCAGGTCACCAACCCGCAGGGCCTCACCTGGAGCTACACCTACGACCCGGCGGGCCGCCCGCTCTCCGAGTCGGACTTCGACGGCCGGACCCTGAGTTACGCGTACGACGCCTCCGGCAAGCTGGTCTCCCGTACCAACCCGCTGGGCCAGACGGTCTCCTTCGAGCGCGACGCCACCGGCCGCATCGTCCGCAAGGACGCCGCCGGCCAGGTCACCACGTACTCCTACGACCCGGTCGGCCGACTGGCCACCGCCTTCGGGCCCGACGGCGAGGCCGTGTTCCGGCGGGACGCCGCGGGCCGCCTCACCTCCGAGCTGGTCGGCGGCCGCACCCTCACCCACACGTACGACGCGCTCGGGCGGCGCAGCGGGCGGACCACCCCCTCCGGCGCCACGTCCACGTTCCGTTACGACGCGGCGGGCAACCGCACCGCGCTGACCACCTGCGGCCACACCCTGGCCTTCGACCGCGACGCCCTCGGCCGGGAAACCGGCCGCCGCGTCGGGGACGGCCTCACCATCGCCCAGGTGTGGGACCCGGCGGGCCGACTGGCCGAGCAGACCGTCACCGGCCCCTCCGCCCGGCCCCTCCAGCACCGCGCCTACACCTACCGCGCCGACGGCCACCTGGTCGGCCTCGACGACCGGCTCGGCGGCTCCCGCCACTTCGACGTGGACGCCGCCGGGCGCGTCACCGCCGTCCACGCCAAGAACTGGACCGAGACCTACGCGTACGACGAGGCGGGCAACCAGACCCACGCCTCCTGGCCCGACCGGCTCCCCGGCGCCGACGCGACGGGCCCGCGCACATACCGGGGCACCCGGATCGCCCGCGCGGGCCGGGTCCGCTACGAACACGACGCGGCGGGCCGCATCACCCTCCGCCAGAAGAACCGGCTGTCCAAGAAGCCCGACACCTGGCGCTACACCTGGGACGCCGAGGACCGGCTGACCTCCGTCACCACCCCCGACGGCACCGTCTGGCGCTACCTCTACGACCCCCTCGGCCGCCGCCTCGCCAAGCTGCGCCTCGGCGACGACGGCGTCACCGCCGTCGAGCGGGTGGACTTCACCTGGGACGGCGACACCCTCGTCGAGCAGACCACCTCCGCCCCCGGGCTGCCCGACCCGGTGACGCTCACCTGGGACCACGAGGGCCTGCGCCCGGTGGCCCAGACCGAGCGCATCACCGACGCCACCACCCAGGCCGAGATCGACCAGCGCTTCTTCGGCATCGTCACCGACCTGGTGGGCACCCCCAGCGAACTCGTGGACGAATCCGGCGAGATCGCCTGGCGCACCCGCGCCACCCTGTGGGGCACCACCACCTGGTCCCGGCACAGCACCGCGTACACCCCGCTGCGCTTCCCCGGCCAGTACTACGACCCGGAAACCGGCCTTCACTACAACCACCACCGGTACTACGAGCCGGAGACGGCCCGCTACGCCACGCCGGACCCGCTGGGTCTGGAGGCCGCCCCCAACCCCGCCGCGTACGTCACCAACCCGCACGCGGCGGTCGACCCGCTGGGCCTGAACCCCAAGTTCCCCCACGAACAGTCCCCACAGGGCAGCTTCGGCCCCAGCCCCGGCCCGTTCGGCCGCCCCGACGGCGAAGTGGTGCTCAGCGGCCACGGCGGCATCTCCGCGAAGCACGGCGTGCTGACCACCGTGCCCGAGGGAACCCACGTCGCGCTGTACAGCAGGCACGGGGAAACCATCTCGGATGCCCTGGGCAATAAGATCGAGACCGGAAATCCGGCCCCGGTACGGGTCTACGGGCCCGGCGAACATCTGCCGGATTACACCCTCTTCCCGCCCAAGGGCCTGAATATCGAGGGAACGCCCGTCACCGTGGACAAAGCGACACCCCTTTCCCATCTGCTCCAGCCCAACATGGGCCGCGTACACTGGGCCGCTTGCCGATCCCTCATGGATTGAGCCCCTCACGTATTCAGAGAGGAACTGCTGTGACACGGTACGAGGACGGCTCCCCGTACGCATACAGTCCCGGAACGGTCCCGTACGGGGTCGAGGCGGTCAACGTCGGCTGGCTGGAGAAGGATTCCGAATTCCCGCGCGGCGAGGCACCGGCGGAATTCGTCCGGTCGCTGGCGCTGCTGTGCCGGGACGATTCCCGTAACGCCATGCGCGGCCTGTTCCCGTGCCAGCTTCCGCACCAGCAGGACCCCGGATACCCGGTGAGCATCATCGTCGGTACCCAGGAAGTCGTCCTCGGGAATGCCGAAGTGCGGGTCGTGGACCAGAACGGCAGGTGGCTGATCGCCCCGAACCTGGTCCACCACTATGTCACCGCGCACTCCTACCTTCCGCCGGAGGAGTTCGTCGAGGCGGTGACGGCCCGCCGAAGCGCCCCCAAGTCATAGCGGGCTTCACGCGAAGTCGGCGCCGAGGGTGATGTCCCGCCACCCCTCGAACCCGGCCCGCAGGGTGTCCAGCCTGGCGGCGGCGATGTCGTACGCCGACTTGCCCAGCAGCAGCCGCAGCGGCGGCCCCTCCGCCCGGACCGCGCCGATGATCGCTTCGGCGGCGCGGTCCGGATCGCCGGGCTGATGGCCGGAGTCGTTGGTGCTCATGCGGAAAAGTCCTTCTGTTCTTCTTGCGACGTGTTTTCGGCAGTGAGACTGCCGAGCAGCGACAGCGCGTGTTCGGAGGGGCTTCCCGGCTCGGCCTGGTAGACGACCAGCTGCTGCCCGGGGGCGCCGTTCACCGTCAGCGACTCGTAGTCCAGCGTCAGCTCGCCGACCACGGGATGCCGGAAACGCTTGGTCTCCTGGGCCTTACGCCGGATGTCGTGGCGGGCCCACAGCCGCCGGAACTCCTCGCTGTGCAACGACAGTTCGCCGACCGCCTCGATCAGCTGGGGGTCGTCGTAGTCGGTGCCGACGGCCGCCCGCAGTCCGGCGACGGTGTTGACGGCCACCCGGTCCCAGTCCGGGTAGAACACCTTCGCGTCCGGATCGAGGAACACCAGCCGCAGCAGATCCCCGCTGTGGGCGTGGCCCTCGAACAGGGCCCGACCCAGGGCGTTGTGGGCGAGCACGGTCAGACAGCGCCCCAGCACCACGGCCGGGGTCCCGTGCCAGCCCTCCATCATCCGCAACAGCACCGGGCTGACCCGCTCCCCGCGTACGCCCTTCCGGCGCCGCGGCGCGGGCACGGGACGCGCCAGCTGATGCAGATGGGCCACCGCGTCCTCCTCCAGCCCCAGCACCCGGGCCAGCGCGTCGACCACCTGCGCCGACGGATGCCGCTCCCGGCCCTGTTCCAGCCGTACGTAGTAGTCGGTGCTCACCCCGGCGAGCATCGCCACCTCTTCCCGCCGCAGCCCGGCCACCCGGCGCCGCGCACCGGCGGGAATCCCCAGGTCCTCGGGGCGCAGCAGCGCACGGCGGGCCCGGAGGAACTGCCCGAGCAGGTTCTCGCTGTCCATGTCTTCGACGCTACGCCCGGACGGCGGCGCACCGGGCACCGGAAGGTGGCCGCGCTACTCCTAGGATGACGCCGCCGCGGTGGATCGCGGCCTGGAGCCACCCCCGGCCCCCGGCAACGCTGGCCCCATGACCACTCCTGGAAACCACCCCTTGACCGACCGAACCGCGGTGATCACGGGCGCCACCAGCGGAATCGGCGCCGCCACCGCCCGCCGCCTGGCGGCCGACGGGGCACACGTCGCCCTCCTGGGCCGCCGCGAAGACCGCCTGAAGGCCCTGGCCGACGAGCTTCGCCCCACGGCCCCCGGTACGGTCCTCCCGCTGGCCGTGGACCTGACCACCCCCGAGGCCCTCGCCACCGCCCCCCGTACGATCCGTTCCACCCTCGGCCGCGTCGACCTCGTCGTGGCCAACGCCGGCGTGATGCTCGGCGCCCCCTTCGAGACCGCGGCCACGGACGAATGGGACCGCATGCTCGACACCAACCTGCGCGCCCTGCTGCACACCGCCCGCGCCTTCACCGACGACCTCATCGCCACCGCCGCCGAGGGCCGCCCGGCGGACCTCGTCCACGTGGGCTCCGTCGCCGGACACGTCCTCTACCCCAACTGGTCCGTCTACGCCGCCACCAAGGCCGCCGTGGCCCACCTGACCCGCAACCTGCGCGCCGAACTCGGCCCGCGGGACGTGCGCGTGAAGAACGTGGAGCCGGGGGTGACCCTCACCGAACTGGGCGAGGACATGCACGACAGGGACATGCGCCGAACCCTCACCCGCATGCGCGCCACCGTCCGCCCTCTGGCTCCCGAGGACATAGCGGAATCGATCGCCTTCGCGGTGGCGGCCCCGCCGCACGTGAACATCGCCGAACTGGTGGTGGTCCCGGTCCAGCAGGGCTGACGGTCAGGCGGCTGCCCACCCCGGAAACCCCGGAGCGGGCAGCCGCCCCCAGCACGCGTCGCTGCCCCCGGCCCGACTACCATCGCTCCCCGACACCACCCGCCCACCGGAAGCGACCCGCATGACCAGCCGCCCCGCGACCACAACACTCTGGCGCCCCACCGGCCCCAAGGAGCTGGACCTGGTCCGCGAACTCAACTGGCGCGCCTGGCCGCCCCGCCTCCCCGAGCAGCCGATCTTCTACCCGGTGCTCAACGAGGACTACGCGATCAAGATCGCGAGGGACTGGAACGTCAAGCACGACGGAGCGGGCTACGTCACCCGCTTCGAGGTCGAGTCGGACTTCCTGGCCCGCTACCCGGTCCAGCAGGCGGGCGGAAAGACCATCCTCGAGCTCTGGGTCCCGGCCGAAGATCTCGACGAGTTCAATGCCCACATCGTCGGCGAGATCCACGTAGTACACGAGTTCCACTGACCGACAACGGCTACCACAGCTCGACCCTACGGGCCCCCACGACCCCACCGATACGCCCCACCACCTCCTCGGCAGCCATCGCCCCCACCTGCCGACCACCCCGCAACCGCAGCGCCACGTACCCCTCGGCGGCTTCCTTCGCGCCGATCACCACCTGGTACGGCACCAGCCGGGCGCCCCGGACCCGAGCCCCCAGCGACCCGCGCTCCGGCCCCTCCACCCGCGCCCGCAGTCCCTTCTCCACACACCGCTCCACAAACGCCTCGGCATGCTCCATCTCCCCCTCGGACACCGGCAGAACCACCACCTGCACGGGCGCGAGCCACCCCGGAAACGCACCCCCATGCACCTCCACGAGCTGGGCGACAGCCCGCTCGACACTGCCGATGACGCTGCGATGCACCATCACCGGCCGGTGCTTCGCACCGTCGGCGCCGACGTACTGCAAACCGAACCGCTCCGGCTGATGGAAATCCACCTGCACAGTCGACAAGGTGAACTCCCGCCCCGCCCCATCGGCAACCTGCACATCGATCTTGGGCCCATAAAACGCGGCCTCCCCCTCCCCCACCTCGTACGGCACCCCGCCCCGCCGAAGAACCTCCCCCAACACCTCAACCGACCGCTCCCACACCCCAGCCCCCTCGACGTACTTCTCACCCACCCCCGGCACCGAAAGCCGATACCGCACCGCCCGGATCCCCATCGCCTCATACGCCCGCCGAATCATCCCCAACGCGCCCTCCACCTCCCCCGCGACCTGCTGGAGAGCACAGAAGATATGCGCGTCATTGAGCTGAATGGCCCGCACCCGGGTCAACCCACCGAGCACCCCCGACAACTCGGCTCGGTACATCCCACCCAGCTCCGCCATCCTCAGCGGCAGCTCGCGATAACTACGCGCACGAGACCGGTAGATCACCGCATGGTGCGGACACAGACTCGGCCGCAGCACGACCTCCTCACCGCCCACATCCATCGGCGGAAACATGTCGTCGCGGTAGTGCGCCCAGTGCCCCGACACCTCGTACAGCTCCCGCTTCCCGAGCACCGGCGAATACACATGCCGATACCCCGCCCGCCGTTCCTCACCGCGGATGTACTCCTCCAAGGCCTCCCGAACAGCCGCCCCATCCGGCAACCAATACGGCAGCCCCGCCCCGATCAACGGATCGGTCCCGAACAGCTGCAACTCGCGCCCGAGCTTGCGGTGGTCGTACACCACATTCCCCTCTCGTCTGCCGAGACGAGCGCCACCACAAGCAGAAGCCCCGGGGCACTCGCCCCGGGGCTTCGGATCAAGACATCGATCAGCGCGCCGGGACTCTCTCCGGCGTCGTCGTCATACCAGCGCGCTTCATGCCCCCGAAGGTACCAACCCCCGGCCTCCTCCGCCCGCCCTTTTTCATCCCGGCACACCGCCCCCACGCTCCCCAGGCCCTGGCCAGCGAGGACACACTGACGACGCTGCCTGCCACCAAAAACTGCGGTCTCACACGTGGTGGCTCCGGGATAATCAGGCCGAGGCCGCGTACCTACACCGAACGGGGCACCACTGACTAAACAAACAATGCGACAAAAGTCTACTTTGCCGGAATTCACAGAAGTGAGTAAAACCGAGCCCCCGCCCACATAAACCCCCAGGTCAACTTCTGTGGTCCCCGCACCCGCGGGGTTGGTCCCGACCGCGCGGTCCTGGACCCCGCCGCGTTCTAGTGGTCCCCGCACCCGCGGGGTTGGTCCCGCAAACACGCGACGCCCCAGGCTCGCCTCGGTGTGGTCCCCGCACCCGCGGGGCTGACCCCCGTTCGTCACCACGGTGGTCGCCGTCGGAAGGCTCAGCCGGGGCTGGAGCGGCCGTGGCGCCAGTAACCCTGGAAGGCGATGTCCGGCTTCGGGACGCCGCGGTCGCGTACCAAGTGGCGGCGTAGGCCGGTGGCCAGGGTGGCTTCTCCGGCGACCCAGGTGTAGAACCTGCCCGGTGGTGGCAGGGGGAGGTCGTTGGCGGTTTGTAGGGCGAGGGTGCCGGGCAGAGGGGATGCGTCGTTGCGAGGCAGCCAGTGGATGCGGGCGCCTTCGGGGGCGGTGATGTGCGGGCGGATGTCCGCGGTGGTGGGGACCTCCAGGATGACGTCCGCGGACAGTGACGCGGGGGCGTGTTCGAGGATGGCCAGGATCGCGGGAACGGCGCTCTCGTCTCCGGCGAGGAGTTGCCGTTCGGC
This sequence comes from Streptomyces sp. BRA346, assembly GCF_052851135.1. NCBI lineage: Bacteria > Bacillati > Actinomycetota > Actinomycetes > Kitasatosporales > Streptomycetaceae > Streptomyces > Streptomyces sp. BRA346. The sequence goes on from NZ_JAIWIH010000007.1 coordinate 42,637, forward strand.
GTGCGGCGGTGGCAGGTAGGACACGCCCATGTCGAAGATGCCCGCCGGGTCGCCGGGGCGCGCGTGGCGGGCCCAGGTGGAGGCCGGGGTGTCGCCGTGGAGGGCGAACTCGATGTCGACCTCGCCGAGTTCGGGGCGGGCGGCCCGGATGGTGTAGTTGCGCACCCACGGTCTGCGGGACTTCGGCATGAGGAGTAGTTCCGCCATCCACGCCTCGTTGGAGAGGGTCGGCATCCTCAGCCGGTCCTGCCCTTCGCGCGGGAAGAACAGCCGCACGGTCTGGTCGAAGCCCGTGGGCTTAAGGTGTTCCAGCTCCGCGCCGGCGAGGGTGATGGTGGTGAAGGTGGGGGTCAGCTTGGTGTTCCTGCGCACCTCCAGCGTGATCATTCGCCGCGTTTCGGGAGTTCGCATCTTTGGGATCACGGTTCAGAGGTCCACTACGAGTTGGGGGGACCGGGCTCGGGACACGCAGGCGTACATGCGGCCCGCTGGGGCGCCGATGTCGTCGCGGTGTTCGGGTTCGCCGTCCAGAAGGGTGACCTCGCAGCTGCCGCAGACGCCCTCGCGGCATCCGGATGGCACCGGGTGTCCGGCGTGGGTCAGGGCGTCCAGCAGCGATTCGTCGGGCGGCACCTGGACCGTCCGCCCGGACCGGGCGCACACCGCCTCGAACGGTGTGTTGGGGGCGAACGTCCTGGTCACCGGCTGGAACCGCTCCACGTGGAGCCGCTCGGCGGGGAACGTGGCCTCCGCCGCGGCGAGCATGGGCGCGGGGCCGCAGCAGTAGACCAGGGCGTCGGGATGCAGGCCGGAGCGGAGAGCGGCGAGGTCCGGTCTGCCGTGGTGGCGCGTGGCGACGATCCGCGCCACATCGCCGTAAAGAGAAAGGAGTTCATCGGTGAAGGGCATGGTGGCGGGCGACTGGCCCACGTACACGAGTGACGCCGGGACACCCGAAGCGGCCGCCGCCGGCAGCATCGGCAGAATGGGGGTGATGCCGATGCCACCGGCGAGGAAGAGGTATTCCGGGGCGGGTACGAGCGGGAAGTGGTTCCGTGGCAGCGACACATCGAGGGTGCGGCCGCGGCGCAGGAACCGGTGGACGTACTCCGAACCGCCCCGGCTGAGGGGATCGTGCCGTACGGCGATCCGGTAGGCGTCGCGGTCGGCCGGGTCCCCGCACAGCGAGTACTGCCGGGTCAGCCAGTTCGGCAGGGCCAGGTCGATGTGGGCGCCCGGCTCCCAGGGCGCCAGCGGGCCGGTGGTGCCGCGCAGGACGAGGGAGACGACGCCCTCGGCGATCTGCTCGATGTGGTCGAGGGTGGTGTGCTGCATCTGCTGCATCGGTATTCACCTTGTGGCGTGGTCAGTAGAGCTTCCGGTAGCTGTCCTGGAGGGTGCGTTCGAGGAGCTCGGGGTCGATGTCCAGTCCGAACTGGGCGGCGGCGATCTGGCCGATCGACGGAATCTCCTCGGCGAGGGCCTGGCTCGCGGGGTCCCACAGCCGGGACCGGACGAGCGCGCGGCCGCAGTGGAAGTACGCCTGCTCGACCTCGACCACGATGGCCAGCTCCGGGGTTCTGGCCTCGGTCCGCATCCGGGCGAGGACATCGGGGTCGTCGGTGGGGTAGCCGCGGCCGTTGACGCGCAGCATCTCCCGCAGTCCGGGGATGAGGAAGAGCAGCCCGACGCCGTCGTTCTCGGCGAGATTGCGGAACGAATCGGCGATTTTGTTGCCGGGGCGGTCGGGAATCGCGAGGGTGTGGTCGTCCAGGACCTTCACGAACCCCGGGTAGTCGCCGCGGGGCGAGGCGTCGGCGCGCCCCGACGCGTCCGCCGTGGCGAGGGTCAGGAAGGGCGCATGGGCGATGAAGAGGCGGAAGTAGTCGTCGATACGGTCACGGATCTTGGCCTCGATCATGGCTTCGGGTTCCCCGAGCCGGGCGCGGACCTCGGCCGGTGACATCCGCCGGGGGCGGGCAGGGGCATGCGTCACGAGGGCTCCTTCGGAGAATCAGGCGGAGGCGGCGGGCGCCCAGGGCGCGCGTCGCTCAGCTGTTTCCACCCACCTGCAAACGGCCGTCGATCACCGCTTCGTCGCAGGTCATGGCACTATTGTGAGCAATTGTTCAGGTGCCGCGCTACTCGCTTTCGGGGCGCCGTCCAGGAGGTGTCATGACGTCGAGCCATCGTGGGCTTCAGCCACGTAAACAGCCGCGCCAGGTCCGGGCCGAGCTCACCCGGCAGCGCATCCTCACCGCCGCTGCTCACGTTTTCGCCGAGTACGGCTACGCCGCCGGGACCACCAACCGCATTGCCGAGCACGCCCGGATCTCGATCGGCTCGCTGTATCAGTACTACCCGAACAAGGACGCCATCCTGGTCGAGCTGGTGGGCCGTCACCTCGATGACGGGATAGCCGCCACCAGGCGCCACTGGGGCGAAGAGCCGCCCGACTCCCTCGAGGGCATCCTCCGCGCCCATGTGCGAGCGGTGATCGAGAACCATCACCACGATCCGCAGCTGCTCCGCGTGATGTTCGAGCAGGCGCCGCGATCGCCCGAACTGCTGGCGAAGGTCCTCCGGTTCCAGCAGGAACTGATCGACTACGCACAGGAGTTGATCGAAACCCACCCCGAGGCCCGGGTCGGGGACACGTACGTCGCCGCCCGGCTCCTGGTCTCCACGGTGGAGCTGGTCATCCACCAGCTCATCGCCGAGCCCGATCCCATCGACGCCACCCGGCTCGAGAACGAACTCGTCGCGATGCTCACCCGCTACCTCACCCTCGGGTAGGCCCGGGCGCCGGACGCAGACCGCGCAGCGCGATGCCCCATTGCTCACCTGGCATCCCGCGCGCCGCGGTCGTAGCCGCAGTCGCGGCCGCGGTCACCTCCCGGCCCCGGAGTGGCGGAGACCGACGGATCCCGCTTTCGGCTTTCCTCACCATTGGCACCTGCCATAGTGACCCCTTGACATCCTCCCCCGCCTAAAGGTTGGGGATTCCAGCGGTCGCCCGCTGGAGTTCCTGCTTCACCGACGACCGCCCCGTCCGGGAGGACTCCCGTTGAGGTCTTACACCGTCTCCACAGGCAGACACCGCCAGCCCGGCGGCCAAAATGTTGCGCGCCGCGTTCACGTCGCGGTCATGCACGGCGCCGCAGACGCACGTCCACTCCCGGACGTTCAGCGGCAGCTTCTCGCGGACCGTGCCGCAGGCCCCGCACAGCTTGCTGCTGGGGAACCAGCGGTCGATCGTCACGAGTTCGCGCCCGTACCAGGCGCACTTGTACTCCAGCATCATGCGCAGGTCCGTCCAGGCCGCATCCGAGATGGCGCGTGCGAGCTTGCCGTTCTTCAGCAGGTTGCGGACGGCGAGGTCCTCGAGCACGACCGTTTGGTTCTCACGGACGAGCCGAGTCGACAGCTTGTGCAGGAAGTCCCGGCGCCGGTCGGCGATCCGCGCATGGATGCAGGCCACGCGGCGGCGGGCCTTCTCCCGGTTCGCGGAGCCTTTCGCCTTCCGAGACAGTTCCCGCTGCGCCTTCGCAAGACGAGCGCGGTCACGCCGCTCGTGCTTCGGGTTGGCGATCTTCTCCCCCGTGGACAGGGTCACCAGGGAGGTGATCCCGGCATCCAGGCCGACCGCAGCGCCGGTGGCGGGCGCCGGGGCGACGGTGTCCGCGCACAGCATCGAGACGAACCAACGCCCGGCGCTGTCGCGGGAGACGGTCACCGTCGTCGGCTCCGCACCCCCGGGGAGCGGACGCGACCAGCGGATATCCAACGGCTGGTCCATCTTCGCCAGCGTCAGACGCCCGTCGCGCCACGTGAAGGCGCTGCGGGTGTACTCGGCCGACGCACCGGACCTCTTCCGCGACTTGAAACGCGGGTACTTGGCGCGTTTGGCGAAGAAGTTCCCGAACGCCGTCTGAAGATGGCGCAGCGCCTGCTGGAGCGGGACGGAGGACACCTCCGAGAGGAAGGCGAGTTCCCCGGTCTTCTTCCACTCCGTCAGCGCGGCGGACGACTGCACGTAGGAGACGCGGCGCTGCTCGCCGTACCACGCCCGAGTGCGGTCCTCCAGCGCCTTGTTGTAGACCAGACGCACGCAGCCGAACGTGCGCGACAGCTCAGCTGCCTGCTCATCCGTGGGGTAAAAGCGGCACTTGAAAGCCCGCTTGACCAGCCGCGTCACGTATCACACCATATCAGCTTCCGTGTGAGTGGCGGGTTTCGGCCGGTGATCGCAGACACCGCATCGCCCTGGAGGCGATTCACCCTCCCCAGCCCTGCTCAGCAGGAGCTTCGCTTCCTCCCCGGTCTGAAGGCCGGGGCATCCACGAAGGAATCCCCATGACCGACGCGTACGAGCGGATGATGCAGGCCAACCAGGCGAACTGGGACGCCCGGACCCCCGTCCACCTCGCCAGCCGGTTCTACGGGGTCGACGAGGAGCCCGACCCCTCGCGGTGGTTCGCGCCGTGGGAGTGGGACGACCTCGGCGAGCTGGCCGGGCGCGACGTACTGCACCTCCAGTGCCACCTCGGCACGGAGACGATCGCCTTCGCGCAGCGCGGGGCGCGGGCCGTCGGGCTCGACTTCTCCGCGGCGTCCGTGGAGGCGGCGACCGGTATCGCGGCGCGGGCGGGCGTCGAGGTGACGTACGTGCGGGCCAATGTGTACCACGCCGTGGAGGCCCTCGGCGGGCGGCGGTTCGACGTCGTCTACACCGGCAAGGGTGCCTTGTGCTACCTCCCCGACCTGGACCGCTGGGCGGGCACGGTCGCCGAGCTGCTGCGGCCCGGCGGCCACGTGTACCTGGCGGAGTTCCATCCCCTCCTCAACGCGCTCGGCCCGAAGCCCGCCCCGGAAGAGGGTCCCGAACTCCTGCTCCGGCACGACTACTTGGGCGGCAGCGGCCCTGTGCACCGCGACGCGACGCACACGTACACGGACGGCCCGGCCGTCGAGGGCGCCACCGACAGCTACGAGTGGATGCACGGGCTGGACGAGGTGATCAACGCCCTGGTCGGAGCGGGTCTGAGCATCCGGCGCCTGCGCGAGTCGGCTGAACTGCCCTGGCCCCGCTGGCCCCGCATGACGCGCACCGCGTCGGGCTGGTGGCAGCTGCCGGAGCCGCGGATCCCGTTGCTGTACGGGCTTCTGGCGTGCCGTTGAACCAGAAGCCGCGGTGACGGCCGCTGACCGGGAAAAGCATTTCAATGCTGCACGAATGACTACGGATCCCGGGGTGGATGACGCCTGGGCGATCTTGTATCTGGCTGCCCAGCCGGACATCGAGATCGTCGCCATCGGGGCCGCGCACGGCAACGTGCCCACGGCCACGGCGGCGGCGCCGGTCCCACGTCCCCGCGCCGGACCAGCCCGGAGTCGGCGGCGGACCAGCTCGTGCGCCTGGCCATACAACGCCCGGGCGAACTGACGTTGCTCGCACTGGCCCCGCTGACCAACATCGCGCTCGCCCTCCGGATGGAGCCGAATCTCCCTCGTCTCCTGCGCCGCGTGGTCCTCATGGGCGGCGCCTTCCATGTCCCGGGCAACGTCACCGCCTGGGCCGAGGCGAACTCCGCTCATGACCCGGAGGCAGCGGAAGAGGTGCTGCGCGCGGGGTTCGACCTGACCATGGTGCCGCTGGACATGACCGAACACGCATGGGCCGACGAGCCACCTACGAGGAGCACCAGGTCATGGTCGAGCTGGCAGGGCATACGCGGGGCGCCACGCTGCTCGACGAGCGGAAGTTCACCATCAGCCACGGCGGCATCCCCGACCAGCGGCCACCGGTCCGGATAGCCGCCACCGTGGATGCCGCCACCGCCATGGACCGTATCCACCGCGCTCTGGCCACCTCCTGATCCTGCGAGGGCTTACGGCGCCACCCGCGCCACACTGCCCGTCTCGAGGGCCGTCCAGAGGGCGCCGTCGGGGCCCAGGGTGATGCCGTGCGGTTCGGATGACGGTGACGGCAGGTCGTACGCGGTGATCCGTGCCTTCTCGGCTGTCTCCCCGCGCGCGGAGAGGTGGCCCACGCGGTTGGCTCCCCACTCGGTGAACCAGCACTCCCCCGTGGACACCGCGACGATGGCGTGGGGCTTGGCGGCGCGGTCGGGAAGCGGAAACTCCTCGATACGGCCGTCCATCGCGATCCTGCCGATCTGGCCCGCCGCGATCTCGACGCACCACACGGCGGTGCCGTCGCTGGTGATGCCCACCGGTCCGGCGCCCGGCGTGGGCAGGGGGTGGACGGCGGTGTCGCCGTCGGTGGTGATGCGGCCGATGGCGTTCGCCTGGTTGAGGGTGAACCACAGGGCGCCATCGGGGCCTGCGGTGATCGCCGAAGGGAAGCCGCCCTCGACGGGCAGGGGAAACTCGGTGATCTCACCCTTGCCGGTGATGCGGCCGATCCGGTCGGTGTTCATTTCCGTGAACCACACCGCACCGTCCGGACCGGCGGTGACGCCGTAGGGACCGCTGTCGGGCGTCGGCACGGAGAAGGATTCCGTTTCGCCGTTGACGGTGATACGGCCGATCCGGTGGTCCTGGTACCGGGTGAACCACAGGGCGCCATCGGGCCCGGGGGCGATGACCGTAGGACGGCACGTCGGCGAGTCCAGGGGGTATTCCTGGAGTTGGCCGTCGAGGGTGAGCCGCGCGATGCGGCCACTGTGCACGAGGGTGAGCCACAGGGCGCCGTCGGGACCGGCCGCGATGCCGTAGGGCCCGGCGTCCTGGTCCGCCACCGGGATCTCCCTGATGGCCGGGTCGGGGCGTTCGCTCTCTGTTCCGGTCACCACCGCACCCTGCCGAGGAGGGGGCGGCGCGTGCAACTGCTTTTCCCGGCGTCATCTGGCCCCCTTGATGAACATGACGGCGACGGCGCCCAGGAGGGCGAATCCGGCGGCGCTGACGTACAGGACCGCGTAGTTCGAGCCGCCTCCGATGGCGAGGAACAGGGGCGCGATGGCGGGCGCGACGCTCTGCGGGAGGGCGTTGGCGATGTTGAACAGCCCCATGCCCTTGGCGGCTTCGGTCTCGCTGTCGGGCAGGACGGAGACGACCAGCGCGTAGTCGACGCCCACGTAGACGCCCTGTCCGAGGCCCGCGACGGCGATGCCCGCGATGAAGCCGGTCAGCGTGGAGGAGAGCGCGATGACGCCCATACCGATGCCGAACAGCACGGATGCCACCGCGATGAAGACCTTGCGGCGCTGGAGCCGGTCGGACAGCCAGCCGCTGACGTTGCTGCCGAGGACGACCCCGATGGCGAGGACGAGCATGGCCCAGCTCAGGATCGAGGCGGCCCGGTCCGAGCTGTACCCGAGGTGGTCCATCAGGAAGTACGTCTTGTAGGTGAGCAGCAGGGCCTTGCCGGTCCACACCAGGAAGCGGCTGACGAACGCCCAGGCGAAGTCGCGGTGGCGGAGGGGGTTGATCCACAGGCTGCGCGGAATGTCGAGCCATGTCCGGGGCGGCACCTCGCCCTTGCTCCGGGGGACTTCCTTCAGGTAGAGGGCGAAGACCACGACCAGGACCAGGCCGATGGCCGCGGGGACGATGAACATCCCCAGGCCCTGGGTGCCCGTGGTGGCGATCAGGAAGGTGCCGCTGACGGTGGCGACCTGGTTGGTCATTCCCATCAGACCGGAAACAGTGCCGCGGCGTTCCTCCGGCACCCGGTCGGGGAGGATGGCGATGAGGGCGGCCATGGCGGCGTTCATCGCGATCTGGGTCAGGCACCAGCCGACGAGGACGACGGGGATGCTGGGCGCCGTACCGATGACGAAGAGGGACGCGCCGCCCACGAGGGTGCCGATGACGACGAACGGTCGCCGTCGTCCCCACCGTGAGGTACAGCGGTCGCTGAAGTGCCCGAAGACCGGGTTGGCGACCATCGCGAAGATCGCTCCGACGCCCGCCACCAGGGCCAGCGACGACGTCTTGCCCTCGGGGTCGAGGTCGGCGATGCGCAGGGACAGCGTGACCGAGGCCGGGGTGAGCAGGGCGATCCAGACGCCGATGATGGCGAGGATGTAGAGGACGGTGAAGACGCCGCCGACACGCTGGCCGGTCAGCCGGGCGGATCGTTCCGGACTGCTTTCGGTCTCGGCGGCCGCGACGGGGGCGGCGTGGGGTGCGGGTGCGGACACGGGTGACTCCTTGGGTTCACGGGCGTGAGCTTCGGTGGGGGCGTGTGAGGGGGCGGCCTTGCGCCGAGGGACGGGCGGTCAGACCTCGTGGGGCGGCTGCGCGTCCAGGAACGCCACGGCGTCACGTACGAGCCGGTCCTCGGCCTCCGCCGCCGCGGCGGTGAGTGCGACGACGGTGTCCTGGTGCGCCTTGATGTCACCGGCGGCCTCGCTCGCCAGCTCCGCGCGCCGTGCCGGGCTGGTGCCACCGGCACTGTGGCGGCCGTCGACGAAGGACTGCACGTCGAGGAGCCGACGCAGCCGGTCCGGGGTGTAGTCGCGCAGGGGGCCGTCGGCGAGGTCGGGGCGAATCGTCCCCTCGGCCGCTCCGGCCGCCTCATGGGCGGTGACGAAGCGGGCCACCGCCTCATGGGCGTCGCGGAAACTCATGCCGTGGACGCGTACGAGGTCGTCCGCCAGGGCGCTGGCCGTCGACCAGTGCCGTTCCGCGGACCGGCGCAGCCGCTCGGCGTCGACCTCCAGCGTGGCCACCGACTGGGCCAGCAGATGGATGGCGCCCGCCGTCTCATGGCAGTACCCGGGCATGCGGTTGTGCACATAGCCCTGGTCGGCGTCGGTGGACGTCGCGAAGTGCAGCACTCCCAGCTGGCTGGCCGCCCAGCCCGCCGCGTCCCCGGCGAGGCCCCGGATCCGCTCCAGCACGATCGGATTGCGCTTCTGCGGCATCATGCTCGACGTGCCGCACAGGGAGGGATGCAGCCGTACCAGGGCGACTTCGGAGGACGACCAGTAGAACAGGTCGGACGCGCACCGGCTGACACCGGACAGGGTCAGGCCCAGCACGGCGGCGAGTTCGGCCCCGGCGTCCAGGGCGGACAGCCCCGCGTCCCGCGCGTTGCGGACGGGCCGGGCGAATCCGAGGTAGGCGGCGGTGGCTTCGCGGTCGATGGGCCAGTCGGTCCCGCTGTGCGCGGCGCCGCCCAGCGGGCACTCGTTCAGCCGCTCGTACAGCTGCGCCATCCGCGCGAGGTTCCGGGACACCGTCCAGTAGTGGGCGTTGAAGTAGTGCCCCAGGGTCGTGGGCTGGGCGTGCTGGAGATGCGTATAACCGGGGGCGATGACCGCGTCGTACTCGGCGGCCGCGTCCAGCAGGACTTCCCCGAGCCGCAGCAGCTCCCGCATGACGTGCAGCAGCGCGGCGCGGTCGGCCATGCGCACGCCGGTGGCCTTCTGGTCGATGCGGCTGCGGGCGCGCTGGATGTCCAGCCCCGCCGGGCCGCACTCCTCCTCCAGGTGCCGTTCCAGTTGCAGCGTGATCGTGCCGACCGCCGCGTCCCCGGCGAGCACCTTCTCGGCGTCCCCGTCGAGCAGGCGCAGCAGCGCCGCCACCAGCGGCCGACCCTGTTCGGGGGCGAAGACGCGCTGCTGGGTGAGCATCAGGGCATGCGCCAAGTCGATCTTGACGAAGTGCTCCGCGGCGGCCACTTCGTCGTCCAGTTCGACGGCGTTGACGTGGTCGACGAGGGCCGCGGCCGGGCTCGCGCCCAGTCGGCCGTCGGTGAGCAGGGGCTTCATGGGCAACTCTCCGCAGGATCGTTCGGCGTGCGTCATGTAAACGTCAACATGGCTATGTAAACGTCAACACGGCCCTCAGTGTTAGGCTCGCCCCGGAGCATGTCAACGGTTACATCGCGGTGAAACCACTCGGCGACACCCAGTGGTCACTTCGGGAGGCACCTCGGGAGGGGCACACGATGCCGGGCAGGGCAGAACAGCGGGTCACCCTCCGTGATGTGGCGAAGGCCGCCGGTGTGAGCACCGCGACCGTCACCCGGACCCTCCAGAACTCTCCCCGCGTCGAGCCCGCGACCCGCCGCCGCGTCATGGAACAGGTCCGGCTCCTGGGCTATTCGCCCAACCCCATCGCCCGCGACCTGCGGTACGGCCGACGCGAGGCGGCCGTCGGACTGGTCACCGCCGGTTTCACCAACCTCTTCCAGGCCGGGGTCGCCTCCGGCGCCGAACGGGAACTCCGCCACGCGGGACTCCAGCTGATCATCGGTTCCACCGACGACACCCCCGCGCGGGAGCCCGAACTCGCCCGCGCCATGATCGACCGCCGCGTCAGCGCCCTGCTGATGATGCCCGACGGCGACCACCGCGACTTCCTCTCCCCCGAGCACACCCACGGCACTCCCGTCGTCCTGGTCGGCCGCCCCGCCGCCGACCTGGCCGCCGACGTCGTCATGACCGACGACGACCAGGCCGTCCAGCAGGCCACTGAAGCCCTCATCGGCCTCGGCCACCACCGCATCGCGGCACTCACCGGACGCCTGGACTCCTTCCGCGCCGCGCAGCGACTCGGCGGCTACCGGAACGCCCTCGCCGAGTCCGGCATCCGCGAGGAACCGCAGCTGGTGATCGGCGATCTCACGACCCCTCAGCAGGCCCGCGACGCGGTCGTACGCCTGCTGGAGCTGCCGTCGCCCCCCACGGCCGTCCTCGCGCTCAACCTCGGCATCAGCACGGGGGTCCTCATCGAACGGCTCGCCGGACGGCACGCGTTCGCCTTCATCGGACTCGACGAAACCGACATCTCCAAGGGGCTCGGCGTCTCGGCCGTCGTCCGCGACCCGCAGGAAGTCGGCCGCCAGGCGGCACGCCTGGCCATCGACAGAATCGCCGCCCCCGACCGCCCGCCGCGCACCGTCACCGTCGCCAGCACCTTCGTCCGGCGGGGCACGGGCGAAGTGGGGCCGTGAGGCCGCACGTCCCGCGTGGGCCGACGACCCGCGGGGTCAGGCCCGTTGTCAGTGGTGTCTGTCAGGCTCGATCCGTCCGTCCCCGGCCAGGAAGGCAGACGATGACCGACACACCCGCCCCCGAGCACTACGCACCCCGGTGGGACACCGACGCCCGCCCCACCCCGCCCGGCGTCGGTGGCGAAAGGGAGACCCTGAGCGCCGTCCTGGACTGGCACCGGGCAACCTTCGAGCTCAAGTGCGCCGGCCTGCCCCCGGAGCGGCTGTCCGAACGGGCGGTGCCGCCGTCCGGTCTGTCCCTGCACGGCATCGTGCGACATCTGGCGGGTGTCGAGCGCTGGTGGTTCCGCATCCAGTTCGCCGGCGAGGACGTTCCGATGCTCTACTACTCCGACGACGACCCCGACCAGGACTTCGACACCCTGGACGGTGACGTCGACGAAGCCTTCGCCGTCTGGCGGGCGGAGTGCGAGCGCTCCCGGCACATCGTGGCTGCTGCCGCCTCACTGGAGGAAACAGGGATCCGCAAGCGCACCGGCGAACCGATCTCACTGCGACGGATCATGGTGGACCTGATCGCCGAGTACGCACGGCACACCGGCCACGCCGATCTCCTGCGCGAGTGCATCGACGGCTCCACCGGGATGTGAGCCGCCGACCGGGACACGCCACCGCCGGGGGCTGATCAACGCGTCGTGTGGGCGCCTCCGTTCACGTTCAGCACCTGGCCCGTGATGTGGCGGGCCGCCGGAGAGGTGAGGAAGGCGACCGCTTCCGCGATGTCCGCGGGCGAGCCCGGGCGGCCCGTGGCGGTGGAGGCGATCAGCCACTCGCGGCGTTCGTCCGCGAGATGGTCGCGGAAGAACTCGGTGTCGGCGATGTAGCCGGGCGAGACCACGTTGGCGGTGATACCGCGCGGGCCGAGCCGACCGGCCAAGTCGACGTTCCATGCCGCGAGTCCGGCCTTGGACGCGCCGTAGGAACCGGCCCCCTGGTCGGCGGCGATCGACCCGATGTGCACGACCGCGCCGCCGGAGGCGAGCCGTTCGTCCACGCACTGTGTCGTCAGCGCGGCACTGACGAGGTTCGCGTCGAGGTTGGCGCGGAAGTCGCGGGCGTAGGAGGCGAGGTCCGACTTTCCGTCGGCGTCGAAGTCGGTGTTGCCGCCCGCGTTGTTGACCAGCACGTCGAGCCGGTCGGGCAGCTCGGCGAGCAGCCCGGTGAGGGCTTCGGGCTCCGTGTGATCGCAGACCACGGCCCGTACGCCCGCCTCGTCCGCCAACTCCTTGAGCGGGCCGGGGCGGCGGCCGGTGACGATCACGTGCTCCCCGTGCTCGGCGAAGTGCCGGGCGACCGCGCGGCCGATACCCGTACCGCCGCCGGTGATCAGAATGTTGCGTGGCATAAGCTGGGCTCCGATCGTGTTCAGATCTAAATTTAGATCTAAACGTAACGGAGGAGAGGTGCCATGCCAAACGGCCCCAGGGCGGGAGGCAACGACGAGCAGCCGGTGGACGACACCGAGCACGACCACGCGCGGGACATCGCCGCCGCCTGGGAGCGGGAGCGCCCCGGGACCCCGGTCTCGTCGATCCGGATCGTCACGCCGATCTGGCAACTGGCCAAGCTCTTCGGGGACGACCGGCGCCGGGTCCTCACCCAGGCCGGGGTGGACGCCGCCACCCTCGACCTGCTCAGCGTCCTGCGCCGGAGCGGCCCCCCGTACACGCTCAGCACCCGCGAGCTCAGCCGTCGCTCCCTGGTCACGGCGGGCGCCATCTCGCAACGCACCGCCCGCGCCGAACGGGAGGGGCTGGTCATCCGCCAACCCGTCCCGGGCCGCCTCCGTACGGTCGAGGTCACCCTGACCCCGGCGGGCCACGAGCTGGTCGAGGCGACCGTCGACCAGGTGCTCGGCCGCGAGTCCGAGTTGATCGACGGCCTGACCCCCGACGAGCAGGCCCACCTCACATCGCTCCTGCACCGCCTCCTCCAGGACGTGCAGCACCGCCTCGGCGACAGCCAGATCACCCACGTCGGCGAGGAGTGACGCCAGGTCCTGCCGTCATGCACGGCGGGATTTCCTACGACCTGGCAACGGCCCCCTGGACGCCCTGCGGAGCGTCCACGGGCTCCTGGGGGTTCCGCGGCCTGTCGGCGAGCTTGAACCAGACCAGTCCGGCGACGATGACGCCCAACCACACGGCTCGGGCCGGGGTGAGCGTCTCGTCGAAGAAGACGGGACCGAGGAGTGCCGCGCCGACCGCGCCGATCCCCGCCCAGACGGCATAGCCGATTCCGACGTCGATGGTGCGCAGTGCGACGCTCAGCGCGTAGAGCGTCAGAAGGAAGAACACGACAGCGACCAGCGACCACGTCAGGCGGGTGAAGCCATGGCTTCCGCCGACGGAGAGCGCGTAGCCGACCTCGAACCCTCCGGCGAGGAGGAGCATGAGCCAGGATTGCGCCGAGTTGCGGTGGGTGTCGGACATGTCGGTGAGTCCTTTCGCGGGATGAATCGGGTGGGTGGCGGGATCGTCAGGCGACACCGCTGAGCTGGAGGCCGACGACCCCGGCGATGACGACGGCGATGCCGAGCGCCTTGCGCCAGTTGAGGCGCTGGCCGAAGAGCAGCACCCCGAGAACGGTGATGCCGATTCCGGCGACGGACGTCCACAGGGCGTAGCCGACGCCGACGTCGAAGGTGAGCAGCGCCTTGCTGAGGAAGTAGGTCGCGATGGCACCGCTGAGCAGGGTGGCGACGGTCCACCGGCGGTTGGTGAAGCCTTCGGCCTTGCCTGCCGCGATGGCGACGGTGATCTCGAAGATGACGGCGATGGCGAGGTGGAGCCAGTGCATGGGTAGTCCTTGTCTCAGGCCGCGGTCGGAGCAGGATGATGCCGCCCATATATTTGCTTGTACGTGCATGCTTTTGGATGCCAGAGAAGCCCGATGGGCGGGCGGAAGCGGAGTAAGCTTGCATGAGCATGTATCTTGTTGTCAACGCATCGCCTGAGAGGGAGAGCTGCCCCATGACCACGACTTCCCCTGCACCGGCCGCCTCGTCCGACCAGGCCATGTGGGGAAGGGTCCTCACCCTGCACGCACAGGTGGAACACCAGCTCACCCAGGCACTCCAGCGCAAGCACGGAATGGGGCTCTCCGAGTTCCGCGCCCTGGAGTGTCTCGTCCAGGCCAAGGACGGCGAGCTGCGCATGCAGGAACTCGCCGACAAGGTCGGCCTCGGGCAGAGCTCGGTGACCCGGCTGGTCGGTCGGCTCTTCTCGGCCGGCTTCGCCTTCCGGGACCTGTGCCCCGACGACAAGCGCGGCGTCTACGCCGTCATCACCGACGACGGCAGGCAGCGCTACGCCGACGCGCGCGGCACCTACTCCGAGGTCCTCAGCGCGGCGCTGAACACCGCGGGCGCCGCCCCGGAGTTGGCCGGTACGGTCCAGGCGCTGCGCAGCGCCCTCTGAGCGACATCGCGGGCACCCGCCCCGAGTCGACGGCTGCCCACCCGCCTCCGACCGCCCCTCACGGAGAGGACGTCGAACGACGGGCCTTGGCGACCTCGGCCGCCAGTTGCTTCTGGACTGCCTCGGGCAGCCTGCCTCCGTGGATCGTGCCGATCAGGTCCCGGGCCAAGCGGTGCACCTTGGTGTTGGTGTTCTGGGAGGTGTTGACCAGCACGTTCCAGGCCGCTTCGGGACTCAGACCGAAGGAGACCACCAGCATGCCGCGGGCCAGGTCGATCGTCGGCCGGGTCCGTATGGCCCGGCGTAATTGGATCACTTCGGTGCGTAAGTCCTGCTCGGTTTCCCGTTGCGGTCTCGCGTCGCGGGGGTCGGTGGGTGCCGTGGCTTGGTCGTCGGGGCCCGGCTGAGCGAACAGATCCCGCGTGCCGGTCACGTCGAGCAGCCGCTCGACGGCCGGGCTGCTTCCGCGGATGGCGACGGTCTTGCCCTGACCAAGGGCCCGCTGGCGCAGGCCGAGCAGGACGTTGAGGCCGGAGCAGTCGCAGAATTCCAACGCGGTCAGGTCCAGGTCGATACCGCTGTCCGATCGGTGGAGGGCCTCGTCCAGGTCGCGCCGGAGCGGTTGGCCGCCGTAGTCGAGTTCCCCCCGCACCTTCACGCGCATCCGGCGGCCGTCCGGCACCACGTCGACAGCCACCAGGCAGGGCATGAGCACCGCCGACTCACCGTCGCCCTCCGCGCGCCCGGCGCCCTCCACGAAGAGGGGCTGTGCAGGTTCCGGCATGGCGGTGGCCTCCCCTTGTCCGGTCGCCGGCCTCAGTCTTCAGATTCACCTACCTGCCCCACATGCGTCAACTAATACATGAAATGCATTACGTGCTTTTGAATGCACGTATGGTCAGTCTCTAGAGTTGGACCATGGATGAAGTGCCCGAACCTCACACCGGATGGACGTTTCTGACCAACCATGCACGGGTGCTGTCAGCCATCGCGGACAACCACAACGCCCGCATCCGCGATATCGCCGCGCACTGCCGACTCACTGAACGCGCCGTCCAGAAGATCATTTCTGACCTGGAGCGGGACGGCTACCTCTCCCACGTCCGGGAAGGACGCACCAACACGTACCAGATCGATCCGAGCAAAGTCCTGCGCCACCCGGCCGAAGCCGGACTGACCGTGGCATCACTGCTCTCCTGGCTCGTCCGAGACGAGGCCGAACGCAAGACGGCCCCCGACAGCCACCCCCGGTCCCAGAACCCCAGCTGACCACGGCGCTGAGCCGGGCCCGGGCGCGGGCCGGGCTCCAGAAGCGTCGGTGAAGCATCTGTCGGCAGGGACGGCTCATTCGGTGCGCAGGGCCGTGGCGGTCCGGGCCCTGGCGGCCCAGCCGGCGGGCAGGAGCGCGCCCAGGGTGGCGATGAGCAGGCCGCCGAGTGCGAGCGGGAGCAGTTCGGCCGCGTGGTAGACGGCGATGACGGAGTCGGGGAAGCGGAGCCCCACGCTGTCGCCCATCGCGGGCATGACCCAGCCGTGCAGGGTGACGCCGAGCGGACGTCACCCCCGAGCAACTGGCCGCGGCCGTCCGCACGGTCCGTAGCGGCGACGCCCTCCTCGCGCCCGCCATCACCCGCCGCCTCGTGCAGAGGTTCACCCGGCGCGGCAGCGACACCGCCGTCCTCCACCGCGACCTCGCCTCGCTCACCCCGCGCGAACTGGAGGTCCTCGGCCTGCTGGCCCGGGGACTGAGCAACGCCGAACTCGCCACCCGCCTCCACCTGGCCGAGGCGACCGGACCCACGTCGCCCGCATCCTCGCCAAGCTCGGACTCCGCGACCGCGTCCAGGCCGTCATCGCCGTCTACGAGACGGGCTTGGTCAGCGCCGGCGCACACGAGGCCGCCCAGCAGCCCACCGAGCAGCCGGAGACCGTAGCCGAGGGCGGGGCCGGGCACGGTCGGCAGCGCGGATCAGCGCAGCCCGGCGAAGAGATCGTTCTCGGGTACGGCGGCGCCGGTGGCGTCCTTGACACGTACGTAGGTCTCCATGCCCATCAACTCGCCGAACCTCTCCTTGCCCATCTTGAGGAAGAAGATGTTCTCGCCCTGACTGGCGTGCGCGGCCAGCGCATCGAACTTCTGACCGCTGAACGCGGTGGTGTCCACCCACGTGGTGATCTCGTCGTCGGGGAGGCCGATCTCGGCCATCGCGGCGGCCTCGGCAGGATCCGGCTCCGGCATGTCCGGATGAAACTCGCGCATGATCTCCCCGAACCGCTGCATCCCCGAGCGGGGCATCGTGGTCCAGTACACCTTCGGTGTCAGCGTGGTCATCTCCAGCGCCGCCATCGTGATGCGGTGGGCCTGGATGTGGTCGGGGTGGCCGTAGAAGCCGTTCTCGTCGTAGGTGACGACCACATCGGGCCGGTAGTGCCGCATGAGTTCCGCGAGTCGGGCGGCGCCTTCCTCCACGGGGGTCTGCCAGAAGGATCCGGGGGCGTCGTTGCTCGGCCAGCCCGTCATTCCGGAGTCGGGATAGTCCAGCATCTCCAGATCGCTGATCTTCAGGACGTCACAGCTGGCCTTGAGTTCTTCACGGCGCATCGAGGCGACGGCCGCCGGATCGTGCCCGGGATCGCCCGGCTTCACACCCCCGGGTCCGTCACCGCAGCCGCCATCGGTACACGTCACGAGAACCGTGCGGATGCCCTCCGCCGCGTACCGCGCGAGGACCCCTCCGGTTCCGGTGGCCTCGTCGTCGGGGTGGGCGTGTACTGCCATGAGCGTCAAGGGCCGGTCAGTCATGAAACAGTCCTCCTGCGGACATACGTCGTGATCCACGTGCGCGGCGGGCGTACCGCGAACCTGGGGTCCGGATCCTGGTGGACGGACGACCTCGTGCTCTCCGTGTTCTCCGCCGTGCGGCGCCGGTCCCCCGGTCGATGCAACCGCGCCGCCGGGGCGGCTGTTCCCTGCGCAGCAAGGTTGGTGCTGCTAGGCGGAACTGGTGGTGCTGGTCGGCTGAGCCTGCTGCTTCGGCGAGCCCGGCTGGCAGGCTGACCCGGGAGCCGCAATCCGCGGTGGGTGCCACTCGGCCTCATCATCCTGCTGGAGTACCCGGCCCCTCTCCAAGCAGGTGCATGCTCGGCGGAAGGCGGGGTAAGCACGCCCACATCAGCTCGAATTCAGAGGTGTGGCCAAGACCCGCACGGGGGCCGACCGCTGGAAGAACGTAGTGCCGACCATGAGGAGAACGTAGTGTCGACGGCCATCGGATCGGAGGACTCTGCTCTGGGGGCCCCTGCCGACGGGGCGGCCTCGTGAGGACGGCTGGAGACCTCATGGCACCTCAGCACCCCGCACACCGCGACGGCGACCGGCCGGGCTGGTTCACGCGCCTGGCGGAACACGCTTCGAACTTCACCAGCTCTCCCGGCTTCTTCGGTGTGTGCCTCGTTCTGGTTGCCGGCGCGATCACCGCGCACATACTGAAGCTGCCCACGCCGTGGCTGCTGATGGTGGGCGAGGCGATGTCCGCTGTGTCGCTGCTGCTTCTGGCACTGCTGAAGAACTCCGAACGGCGTGCAGAACACGCCATCCAACGCAAGCTCGACGCCATAGCCGCCGCTCTGCTGGAGAGCCAGCGGCAAGAACCAGGAGCGGCGAGCGAGGAACTCCGCCAGGCCATCAGCATGGAGAAGCAGAGCTGACCACGCAGGCGTGGCTACCAGCCCCCGTGCGGCCGGCTTCACGGGGGCCACCACCGTCCCCGAGGGCAACGTCACCGTCACCCCGTTCAGCAAGGTACGGGCCGAACTCGTGCCCCAGTCGGTCAAGGGCCGGTTCCGGGGACGGCCCAAGCTCGCCGTGGACATCCTCGGCAACGTCAAGGTCACCGCGTCCATCAGCGGCAGCGACAACAGTCACAGCAGGCCGCCGCTCAGCTAAGCCTCCGGAGAGCTGGACAAGGCTTCACTGATCATGCGCGTGGCGAAGTCGCGGTCGTCGGTGAGCCGGTTGATGTGCTCCGCGAGCAGCAAGGCCGTGGCTTCCAGGGGGTTCATCTCGTCCTCGGTCCAGTCGCCGAACTGCTTGCGCCACAGGTTGGGGCTCAGGCCGGTGCCGGCCGCGACGACCAGGCCGGTCATGGTGGGGATGACCTCGGGACAGATGCTCTTGGGCATCATGCGCATCGAGGCCACGAAGCTGGGCACGACGTACTCGATGACATCCCTGTCGTGGTCCTCGTGGGCCATCCGCAGCCACTGCATGAACATGTAGATGAGCGTGCATGCACCGTCCAGCATGTCCTTGGCCTCGTTGGGGCCGAGTGACGCGGCGAATTGTTCGCTCAGCTGCTGCTGTTCGGGGTCGGTCTCGGCCTTGCCGTCGTAGATGGCTTTGAGCCGAGAGTCGATCACCATGAGCGCAGCACCCACATCGCCGGCGGGAGCGTACTGGGGGTCACAGGGCGATGACACAGGATGACTCCTCGGGGTGCGTGGGCAACACGGCATGTCCGACGGTAGCCCGAAAAAAGAGGGCTCGGCCTGACATCGCGTGGTGGACACTCCTTCGAGCGGATCACGACACCGACACCAGCGGGACCTTCACCGACGTCAATCCGAAGAAGTGCCACCCTGTGTGGAACCGGTCAGCTCGGGGACGGTTGCGGCCGTCAGGGGGTGCGGGGTTTCCCCTGAGCGTAGAGCCACTTGTTGAACAGCGGACCGAGGTTCTTCCCGGACTCCCGTTCCGCGAGCCGCTGGAACTGGGCGGTGGTGCCGTGAGCGTGGCGGTGCTGTACGGCCCAGGCGCGCAGGACGCGGAAGAAGACACGGTCGCCGACGGCGCTGCGCAGGGCGTGCAGAGCCATGGCACCGCGGTCGTAGACGGGGCGGCCGAAGATCTTGGCGCCGCTGCCCGGGTTGCCGGGCGGGAACGCCCACAGGGGATCGCCTGCGGGAGTGGCGTACAGGTCGTCGAAGCTCTCCTGGGCACTGGCGCCGCCGTGCTGCTCGTCGTAGAGCCACTCGGCGTAGCTGGCGAACCCCTCGTTGAGCCAGATGTCCTTCCAGGAGGTGAGGGAGACGGAGTCGCCGAACCACTGGTGGGCGCTCTCGTGGACGAGAGTGCCCAGGCCGGGGGCCCTGTCATAGACGGGCCGGGTCTGGGTCTCCAGTGCGTAGCCGACGTTGGGCGCGTGGTCGACGATGGAGCCGGCGGCGCGGTACGGGTAGGGCCCGAACAGCTTGCTCTCCCACTCCAGCACGGACGGCAGCTTCTTCAGCACGGGTGCGGCGGCGGTGGCCTCGCGCGGGTCGACGGCGTCGTAGACCCTGATGCCGCTACGGGTCGTGTACTGCTTGACCTTGAACTTCCCCACGGTCGCGGTGGCGAGGTAGGCGGCCATGGGTTCCTTCTGCCGCCAGCGGAAAGTGGTCTTCCCCTTGCGGGTGCGCTGGCCGAGCAGGACGCCGTTGGCGACGGCGGTACGCCCCTTGGGGACGGTGAGCGTGATGTCGTACGACGACTTGTCGAGCGGGTGGTTGTTGGCCGGGAACCAGGTCATGGCGCCCTGGGGTTCGCCGGCGACGAACGCGCCGTCGTCGGTGGGGATCCAGCCGTCGCGGGAACCGTCGGGGTCGGTGACCGGGGCGGGCTTGCCCTGGTAGGTGACGGTGACGCGGAACGTCTGCCCCTTGTGCAGGGCGCGGCGGGGGGTGACGACGAGTTCCTGACCACTGCGCTTGTGCGCCGCCCTGGCCCGGTCGACGGTCAGACCGGTGATCCTCAGGCCCTTGAAGTCGAGGTCGAAGCGGGTCAGGCGCTGGGTGGCGCGGGCGGTGAGGACCGCCTTGCCAGTGAGGTGTCGGCTCTTCGGGTCGTAACCGAGCGTCAGTCCGTAGTGGGCGACGTGGTAGCCGCCGTTGCCGGCGCGTGGGAAGTAGGGGTCGCCGACGCCGGGCGCGCCCGCCCGTCCGGCAGCGGCGGCGGGTCCCGCCGCCGCGAGCAGGGCCGCCACCGCGACGGGGACGGTGGCGGCTCCGCGGCCGAGGACGGCGGGGCGTATGCGGGGGTGGGTCACGTGCGCGCTCCTTGGGGGGGGGTGGCGTGTGAGCAAAGGAGCCTCAGGGTAGGCAATCGGACCCCTCGTTCACCCCCGTTCAGGTCACCTCGTGTGCCGCCGAACCCGTGCGGGCCGGACTCATCGGTCTGAGGATGGCCGCGCACAGGGCGGCCAGGGTCAGCGCGAGAACGACGGTGATGCCGACTTCCCGGAGCATGACCCGCTACGAGTAGCAGCCCTGGCGCGCCGGCACCGGCAGCCTTGTCCGCCCCGGCCACCTCACGTCGGATCAGACCGTGAATTCCCGGATCACGGTGTTACGGAACACCGCCTGCCCGTCGATCGTGAACAGGGCCAGCCCTGTGTCGGACGGGTCGGGGAAGGCCTCGGTCGAGTGCACGTACCGGCCGTCGCCGACGAACATCTCGACGGTCGAACGGTCGACGAGGATGCGCAGGCGGACCGTGCGGGCGGACTGGTCGAAGGGCGTACGGCTCTCCTGCCAGCGGCCGGAGGTGTCGGGGCTGATGGTGTAACCGCGATTGACGAAGGCGTAGCCGCCGTAGATCCCCGCGTCGATGTGCCGCCCACCGTCCGGAGACCGCCGCAACTGGAGTCCGGCACCCACCAGTTGATCCCAGGTGATCTCGCAGGTCAGCTCGTACGCCGTACCCGTGTAGTCGAGCAGTCGCGTGCCGTCGACGGTGATGTCGCCGAGGTTCACCGTACGCGACACATGGTCGTCCAGGGCCGCCACCGGCTGGGACGCCAGGTAGTACGTACCCGACGGCGTACGCTTCAGCCGCACCTCGCGGACGATCGAGTCGGTGCCGTTGAAGCCGTCGCACTCGATCGTGGGGGTGGTGCTCGCGTAGTCCCAGTGGTTCATCCAGCCGATCGCGTACCGTGCGGCCGGGTCCAGGGCCCCGTTCGCGTCGCGTTTGTCGAAGGTGACCGCCGCGTACCAGTCCCAGCCGTGGTCCAGCCACTGGGGATCGGATACGTCGGCGGTGAAGGTCGTGCCGTCGAAGGAGCCCGTCCAGTACGCGAACGTGCTCGGCAGCCCGGAGCCCTTGCCATTGGCGCTGACGCCCAGCACCCACTTCCAGGCCCCGTCCTCCGCCCTGATGCGGAACAGGTCGGGGCACTCCATGACGCCGATGCCACCCTTGATGAAGCCGCTCACGTACGTCCACGCCTTGAGGTCGGCGGAGTGGTAGAAGCCCACTTTGTCGTTCTCGGCAAGCGTCATCACCCACCGCCCGCGCTCCTCGTCTCGTATCACCTTGGGGTCGCGGAAGTCCCGTACGCCGGGGTTGGGGAGGACCGGGGCGGTGCCGTGGTGGGTGAAGGTGCGGCCGGCGTCCGTCGAGTAGTACAGGTACTGCGCCTGGGTGACATCGTCGGGCGCCATGGTGGCGATGACGATCACCGCGCCCGCGCCGAAGCCCGCCGTACCGTCCGTGTCGACCACCGCCGAACCGGACCAGACATCGCCGTTGGGGGTCGTGTCCTTCGGCACGGCGACGCCCTTGTCGGTGAAGGAGACGAGGTCGGTGCTGGTGGCCAGGCGCCAGGCGGTACCTGCCGTCGTGCCGCCCGTCGAGTAGTCGGGGTTGTAGAGGTAGTAGTAGTGGTACTCGCCGTTGATCCAGATCGGGCGCTGGGGGTCGTTCATCCACTGGTCGGGGACCGTGAAGTGATACTCGGCGCGGTAGCTGCCCGTGCACGCGGCCGTAGCCTCACCGGACACCGCCTCCGCAGGTCTCGCGGGGACCGGCAGCAGAGCACCGGCGGCGCCGGCGGCCGAGGCCGCCAACAGCGACCGCCTGGACAGGGTCCTGCTCGGATCCAGCGAGCTCCTCGATATGCCACGCATCGTGCGACTCCCTTCCCCGACGTCGTCGTCGGGACGCGGCTCATGTGGACCGGACCGTATACCTAACTCGTTAAAGGTCAAGCCTTCGCACACAGTTCGTTCAGCGACTTCCCCACCACCACATCCCTTGACAGGGCAGTAACGGGATTCTCATCATCAGGGAATCAACTGTGGCTAACTCGAGTTAGGCTCGCCCATGACCGACTCGCTCCTCTCCCGCCGGGGCCTGATGCGCTACGGGGCGTACGGCGCCGGAGCCGCCGCTCTCGCCGGCGTCGCGGCCGGCTGGGACCGCCTCACCGCCGCCGACATCCCCGGCCGCGACGACGGCTCGCTCGTCATCGCCACCCTCGGCTCCGCCCTCACCCCCGAGGCCCAACGCGCCCTGCGCGACGGGTTCCGCGAGGTCCACCCCGACATCAAGATCCGTATCAACGCCGTACAGGCCTCCGACTGGTCGGACTTCTTCTCCAAGATCCTCACCCAGATCGCCGCGGGCACCGCACCCGACCTCGTGTACGTCGCCACCGAGGGCGTGCAGCTCTTCGCCCAACGGCTCGGCGTTCCGCTGGACAGGTGGGCGAAGCGGGACGCGGCCGAGCTGCGCCCGTACTTCGCCGATGTCCATCCCTCGCTGGTCGAGTCGATGATGTACGAGGGGAGCCTCTACCAGCTGCCGGTCGAGTTCAACGCGGCCGACATGTACGTCAACAACCGGGTCCTGGAGCGGGCGGGCGGCGGCCTACCCGACGCCGACTGGACCCGCGACGACTTCACGACGCTGCTGCGCGCGATGAAGCGCGGCAACGGCGCCCGGTTCACCCCCTACTTCTGGACCAACCGCCTGTGGGGCGGAGTGGTCCCCTGGCTCTTCGCCAACGGAACCAACCTCCTCGCCGAGTCCAAGGCCCCCGGGGGTGAGTGGCTCTGGAACTCCTTCTATCCCGAGGCGCAGCGGCGCGGCCGGGGCGGTGGCTACCGATGGACGACACCCCAGGCCGACTCCGACCGCGTCGCGGAGGTGTACGACTACCTCGCCTCCCTCGTCCAGGAGGACCTGTGCACCCGCCCGGAGGGCGGCGACGGCCGGAACCTCGTCGGCGTGTTCTCCACCGGCCGCGTCGGCGTCACGCCCGCGGGCGGCTTCTGGGCGGGCGGCCTGCACCTCGCGGGCATGGAACCGACCGACTACGACGTCCGGTACTTCCCGCGCTGGCGCACGCGACGTCACCAGTTCGGCGCCGCAGGGTACGCGCTGCTGCGCACGTCGAAGATGCGGGACGAGGCCTGGGAGTTCATCAAGTACACCACCCGCAAGGACGTGATGACCCAGCTCTTCGCAGCCAACCAGACCACCCCGGCCCGCCGCTCCATGGTCGACGCGGCCCGCTACCGGGAGACCGGCCCGGCCCACTGGCAGGTCTTCTACGACACCCTCGACAAGATCCCCACCACCGGCCCGATCCCGGCCCCGCCGCAGGTCAACGAAGTCGAGCAGCTGCTGATCAAGCACACCGGAACCGCCCTCGCGAGCCCCCGCACGGTGCGCCCCGCGCTGCGACGGCTACAGGGGGACCTGGAGCAGGCCATGGAGCGTGAGGTATGACGAACACCGAGATCAGGCCCGTACGACCGGAGTCCGTCCGTACCCGCAAGACCCGTCAGAGCCGTCAGGCGTCCGAGCGCGCGGCCACCACCGCCCGCGGCCGGGGCACCCGCCTGCTCGCCGCACTGTTCCTCGCGCCCACCGTCGTCGGCATCGTCGTCTTCACGGTCCTACCGATCGTCGGCTCGGTCGTCCTCAGCCTCTTCCACTGGGACGTGATCGAGGACCCGCGGTGGGCGGGAGTGGCCAACTACCGCAAGATCCTGACCGATTCGACGGTCCTCGTCTCCTTCCGCAACACGCTCGTCTTCATGGTGCTCGCGGTCGCGCTCCAGCTGCTGTTCGCGCTCGTGCTGGCGATCACGGTGAACGGCCGGATGCCCAAGTGGCTGCGGTCAGTTTTCCGTTCGGCCTTCTTCTTCCCGCTGGTGCTGTCCGCCGCCTCCATCTCGGTGGTGATGAAGTACCTGTTCAATCAGGACTTCGGCCCCGTGAACTGGCTGCTGGGCACGGTCGGCATCCCCTCGGTCCCCTGGCTGACCTCGGAGAACGGGGCGATGGCGGCCGTGGTC
Source organism: Streptomyces sp. BRA346 (assembly GCF_052851135.1). Taxonomy (NCBI): domain Bacteria; kingdom Bacillati; phylum Actinomycetota; class Actinomycetes; order Kitasatosporales; family Streptomycetaceae; genus Streptomyces; species Streptomyces sp. BRA346. The sequence goes on from NZ_JAIWIH010000007.1 coordinate 67,174, forward strand.
CTGGCATACGTCTGGCAGCAGTTCGGCTTCTCGTTCCTGCTGTTCGTCGGCGGACTGAACAACATCCCGAAGGAGGTGCACGAGGCGGCCTCGCTGGACGGCGCGAGCGGCCTGCGCAAGCACCTCGCCATCACCCTGCCGCTGCTGTCGCCCACGCTGCTCGTGGCGTCCGTGGTCGGCATCATCAACGCCCTCCAGGTATTCGAGCAGCCGTACGTTCTCACGGCCGGCGGTCCCGGCGACTCCACCCGCACGGTCGTGATGGTCATCTACGAGACGGCCTTCGAGCAGCTCCGCTTCGGCGAGGCGTCCGCCGTGGGCGTCCTGCTCTTCGTCCTGATCATGGCGGTCACCGCCCTCCAGTTCCGGCTCAGCCGGCGCTATGTCCACTACCAGTGAGCCGGGTGAGCCGAAATGAGTACGAGTTCCCTGTCGGGTTCCGCGTCGGGATCCCTCCCGAGCCCCGCCGTGTCGCGTGTACGGCACGGCCTCGCGCCCTGGGCCCGGATCGCCGGCCTGGCGCTGTGCGCCCTGTTGACGCTCGGCCCGGTCATCTGGACGGTGTCCACGTCGCTGCGCACACCGGCGAAGTCCTTCGACCTGCCGCCGGAGATCATTCCCACGAACCCCACCGTCGTCGCCTACCGCGGGGTGTTCGACCAGATCGACGTCTGGCTGTACGCGCTGAACTCCACCCTGGTGACCGCGCTGATCGCGGTCGGCCAGATGATCACCGCGGGCCTGGCGGGCTATGCCTTCGCCCGCCTCGAATTCCGCTTCAAGAAGCCGCTGTTCGCGCTGGTCCTGGCCACGATGATGGTGCCCTTGCAGGTCACGATCGTCCCGGTCTTCCTGGAGCTGAAGGCGATGGGTCTGACCGACACCCTGCTCGGCCTCATCATCCCGGCCTTCCCGACGGCCTTCGGCACCTTCCTCATGCGCCAGTACTTCCTGGGCATGCCGAAGGACCTGGGCGAGGCCGCGATGATCGACGGCGCGGGCCCGTGGCGCGTCTTCCGGTCCGTGTACGCCCCCTTGGCGGCCCCCGGTCTCGCCATCGTCGGCGTACTGGCCTTCAACTACCACTGGAACGAGTTCTTCCGGCCGCTGATCCTCGAAACCTCCACCGAGAACCTCACGCTGCCGCTGGGTCTGGTCTCCCTCCAGGGCAACCTCGGCACCGGCTCGATCTCCGTCGTCCTCGCCGGAGTCGTCCTCTCCATGATCCCCGCCGTCGTCGTGTTCGTCGTCGGCCAGCGCCCTCTGCGCGAGGGCATCACCTCCGCAGGAGTCAATCGTTGAGTTCCGTGAGCCGGTCGACCGACGCACAGAGCCCGCGCTTCCGGGTCCGCCCGCCGACCAACTGGATGAACGACCCGAACGGGCCGTTCCGCTGGGGCGGTCGCTACCACCTCTTCTACCAGCACAATCCCGACGCCCCCGTCCACGCGAACATCCACTGGGGCCACGCCTCCAGCCCCGACCTCGCCCACTGGGACGACCACGGGATCGCCCTGCGGCCGACACCCGGCGGCCCGGACGAAGCGGGCTGCTGGTCCGGCTGCGTGGTGGACGACGGTGGTGTACCGACAGCGGTGTACTCCGGAATCGACCGCGATCACCAGGGCCTGAGCACGATCTGTCTCGCCGTGGCCGAGGACGATGGCCTGGAGGAGTGGAAGCAACTGCCGGTGCCGGTGGTCGCCGGCCCGCCACCCGGCATGGACGTGACGATGTTCCGGGACCCCTTCGTCTTCCGCTTCGCCGGACGTCGCTGGGCGCTGGTGGGCGCGGGCCACGCCGACGGCACCCCGTCCGTTGTGGTGTACGACTGTGAGGACCTGTACGCGTGGCGGTTCGCCGGGGTCCTGCTGGACGGCCGTGACGCGGCGGCGGCCCGCGCCTTCGGTACGCGGGCGATCGGCTGGGAATGCCCGCAGATGTGGGAGACCGCCCGGGGCGACTGGGTGCTGGCGGTGGCGCTGTGGGACGGCGACCCGCTGAACACGGCCTACCTGACGGGACATCTGCTGCAAAAGGAGGACGGTGCGTTGCGGTTCGGAGTCGGCACCGGCGGCCCCCTGGACCTCGGCCGCGACTTCTACGCCCCCTCCGTCCTCCAGGACACGGAGTCCGGCCGCACCCTGCTGTGGGGCTGGTCCTGGGAGTCACGTCCGCCCGAGGGGGTGGACCGCGCCGACTGGTCCGGAGTTCTCACGGCACCACGCGTGGTGGACACCCACGAGGACGGCACGTTGCGGGTCGCACCGGCTGCGGAGCTCGAACTGCTTCGAGCGGCCGTCCCGTTCACGGCCACACCCGGACCGCACTGGCCGCTCCCCCTCTCGTACGACCTGCTGGTGACCGCCCGGTCGGCGGCGACGTTGAGTCTGCTGCGGGCCGCGTCCGGAGGCGAACTGACCGTGCGGCTCGACCCGGGGTCCGGCACCGTGACCCTGAACCGCACGGCCTGGCCACGCTCCCGCCCGGACGGCACGGCCCCCCTGGTCCTGCCGACCCCGCGGGGCGAGGCCCTCACCGTACGGATCCTCGTGGACGGCTCCCTTCTGGAACTGTTCGCGGGCGACCGGGCGATGGCCACGGAACGGGTGTACCGACGGGACGACGACGTCCCGGAGCTGACCGTGTCGGGGACGGACGTCGAGGTCACGGGTTGGGCGCTGGTCCCACCGAGCCCCGCATGACGACGGGGCACTCCAGCCGCCGGGTGGTGACGGGCGGCGCCGTCCCGCTGTCGATGGCGTCCAGGAGCAGGCGGGCGGCCGTCTCTCCCATCGCGCGGTGGGGCAGCGCCACCGTGGTGAGGGGCGGGCTGAGGAAAGCAGCCATGTGCTCCTGGTCGTCGTAGCCGACGACGGACAGATCGGCGGGCACGTCGAGGCCCAGACGCGCGGCGGCGTGGATGACGCCCGCGGCGACCCGGTCGTTGTAACAGACGATCCCCGTGGGCCGCCGGTCTGCGGGAACACCGTCCAGCAACCGCAACGCTCCCTCGTACCCGGCGGCGATCTCCCCTCCCGTCCGCAGGAGCCAGTCCTTCTCGGCGGTCAGCCCCACCGCCCGCAGCGCGTCCCGGAAGCCACGCAGGCGCTCCGCGGTGGCGATGTCGTCCAGGCCGCCCACCTGGGCGACACGACGGTGGCCCGCGTCGAGGAGGACGCGCGCGGCGCTGCGGCCACCGGCCCGCTCGGCGGGGATGACGGCCGGGAGGGAGCCGTCCTCGGCGAGACAGTTGGCGAGCACGGCGAACGTGCGGTGCAGGCCTTCGGGGACTCGGGCGCGGCGCAATGAGAGCGCGGCGTAGATGATCCCGTCGACCCTCCGGTCGAGCAGTTCGGCGACGGCCGCGTCCTCGGTGACCGGGTCCTGCCCGGAGTCGACGGTGAGCACCAGATGCTCACTGTTCCAGGCCGTGTCCATGGCCCCGCGCAGCAGCCGCCCGGCGAACGGCGACGTGGCGATCTCGTCCGTGACCAGACCGATCACGGCGGTACGACGTCGGCGCAGGCCGCGGGCGACCGCGTTCGGCCGGTAGCCGAGCTGTGCGGCTGCCTTGCGGATCTTCTCCTGCGTCTCGGCGGAGAGGTTGCCCCGGGCACGCCCGTTGAAGACGAAGGACACGGCCGTGTGCGACACCCCGGCAAGCCGGGCGACATCCCGCGAGGTCGCCCGCTCAGCCCCGCCACTCCGCGTCTTGTCGACCCCGCCCATGCCTCGTCCCCGCCGCATTTGCCTGATCAGGCCAGCCTACCCGCGGAAGATGTTGCGGAGCCCGTCCTGCCGACGTCCTGAATCCGCCGCGCGCCGGAGAGTCATTCGCCTGACAGCCTCCGCGATGCATACGGAAAACCAAATGCGCAGGTCAGCGAAGCGCCAAACCTTGTGTGGATTCGCACGGCCGCACCAGCGATCAGCTGTCTGCGGAGAGGTCCCCGTAAAGGAGCTGTGCCGTGAGTTCCATGCACCGCGTCCGGGCCGCGGAGAAGCCGCAGGGCATCTTGGTGACCGCTTCGAAGGCGCTCATCCGGGCGTCCTCCTCGCCAAGCAACGCCACCGGCGCCGCGCCCTGTCCCCGGCGGCCCGCGCATGGGGCCATCTCCTCGACGTGACCGTCGGCTACGGCTACCGCCCCTGGCTGGCAGGCATCTGGCTCCTCGCGCTGATCCTGCTGGGCACGCTGTCCTTCGGCGCTGACTCCCCCGCCTTCGGCTGGGTGCTGACGACCGCTGTCATCGCGGGTGTCACCCGCACCCCACCCTGTCCTGGGTCCGGCCCCCGGCTCGCGACCAGTGGACACCCACAGAACTCGTACTATATCTTGTACAAGTCAAGAGAGGAGGCAGCAACCATGTCCATCACCGCCAGCGAGGCACGCCAGAACCTGTTCCCGCTGATCGAGCAGGTCAACGAGGACCACGCCCCGGTTCACATCACCTCCCGCAAGGGGAACGCCGTCCTGATGTCCGAAGAGGACTTCACCTCCTGGACGGAGACGGTGCACCTCCTGCGCTCCCCCAAGAACGCCCGCCGCCTGCTCGACTCCATCGCCGAGGCCGAGGACGGCCGGACTCAGCAGCGTGAGCTGATCGACCCCGACGCGGAGCATGCGTGAGGATCTCGTTCACGTCGCACGCCTGGGAGGACTACACCTACTGGGCCGAGAGCGACCGCAAGATAGTCAAGCGCGTCAACAAGCTGATCGACGACACGATGCGTGACCCCTTCAAGGGCATCGGCAAACCGGAGCCCCTGAAGGGCGACCTCTCCGGATACTGGTCCCGGCGGATCGACGACACGCACCGGCTGGTGTACAAGCCGACAGACGACGAGTTGATCATCGTCCAGGCCAGGTACCACTACTGACCACGCGCTTCCATGGTGGGCAGGCCACAGGGCGAACGAAACCCCGCCTGAAGGGCATCGGCGACGCGTTGTTCGAACGCAGCAACTGTCGTGTGGCCCGGGGCTGGAGGGCTGAGGCTCGGTCTCCGACACCCCGCCGACCCCCGAGGACACTGTGTAACGGCCCCGGCCGTCCCCGCGGCCGCTACACGGTGGGAGGCCGTACCCGCCCTCAGCGCTCAGGCGACGGGACCGGTCGCCGTACTGACCCGGGGCTCCTGCCGCGTGACAGCCACCGACGGCGGCGTGACGCCAGGGTTCGAGATGTCCGCAGGCCTGTGCCTACCGTGGCGCCACGGGTGAGGAAGGCGGGACGACAGCCCATGGCCTTCCCGTCCTCGCAGGCCAGAAGGATTCTGCCCGCGTAGCGCGTGGTGGGGCGGGCGGGACTCGAACCCACGGCCGACGGATGATGAGTCCTTCGAGGATCTCCTTGCGCTTCTACGTCGATTCTTGGCGTCTCTGCAGGTCAAACAGGGTGAATCATGTCGGCAACCCTTGGTCCTTGTCGGTCTGTTCCTATCTTGTGTCCCCAACGCGTCCTCACCGGCCCCACCAGGACCGAGCCTGAGGCTCTGGCCGGACATCGCGGGAGCTCGGAAACGGACCTCGAACTCGTACGCAGCGGCTTTCCCTTCCAACGCGAATGCGCACGGTGCCGGAACCGGGGACGGAGGCTCTATGACCAGTGTGCTGGGCCACCCCTGCCCGTGGCGGGCCAGCCGGAGTGATCCACGGTAAGGGGCAATGAGGAGACGAGGTCGGGATCTCGCGGCCCGTGCCGCTTCGGATGGCTCTCATCGAATGCGTCGGGCGATCCCGGTCGCCCTGCCCATCAGCCATTCCAGCGGCCCCCGCTGGAAGAAGCGGGACCAGAGGGTGGCGAGGACGGTGACGGACGCAATGAAGCCAAGCAGGACGTACAGCGGCGGGACGGCCAGTTCCTCGGTATCCAGGAGCCAGATGGCGACGATGTGGTAGACGTACGCCGTCAGTGACATCGAGCCGACCGCGATGACGGGCTTGGCCAAGCGGCGCAGCCGGGGGAAGGCGTCCATGGCGGCCAGACACGCGGTGATCACCAGGATCGCCACACCGGTGTGGCCCACGATGGACAGGGTCGCCTCGCTGTGCGGGGAGGCGACCAGCATCCCGGCGGAGGTGTCGCCGAAGATGCCAGCGCTGCCGGGCGGTGCGGACGACATGGACGGCATGCCCGGTCCCCCCGCAGCTTCCCGAATGGCTTCTGCGGCACCGGGCACGAGACGCAGCGCCAGCCAGGAGCCGCCATAGCCGGTGACGGCAAGGGCGACGCCGGTGAGGGCGAGGCGTATCCGGACAGCCGTGGCTGCCAGGTCGAAGCGGGCGACAGCCATACCGGCGATGACGAACGGGACCCAGGTCAGGGCCGGATAGCCACCGGTGAAGAGCAGCGAGACGATGCCGTCGGCCTGGCCGACGGTGGGAAATTCGCGGCCGCCGACCACCGGCTTCAACAGGTACAGCAGTTGCGGGCCCACCAGGGCCCATCCTGCGGCGATCATCGCCAGCGGCTTGGCGCCCAGCCGGTACAGCGGCAACACGAGCAGGAAGAACAGTCCGTAGAAGGCGAGGATCGGGACGACCGGGGTGCCGGTCATGGTCAGGGCGCTGCCGAGGACCAACAGGATGACGGCCCTGATGACGACCTTGGCGACGGCTTGGCGGCCGGCCAGGCCTGTCTTCGGCCTGCGACGCCCGGTGATGAGAGCGACCGCGAAGCCGGCCAGGACGGCGAACAGGGCGGAGGAGCGTCCTTGCGCCAGCTCCATCAGGAAGCCGATGACACCGCCCTGGCTCGGGGCGGGCCCCACGTGGACCGCGTACATGCCGAAGACGGCCAGGCCGCGGGCCAGGTCCAGCCCGATCAGTCGGCCCACGCCGGGCGCGCCCGTCGAGGGCTCACTGCGCTCGCGTGCAGGGGACGGTGCGGTCGGCGGGGAGTCCGCGTGATCTGTCATGCCACTCAGGCTGGAGACCGGGCTGATCACGGAGTATCCGGCAGAAGGCTGGGGGCTCCCTGCCGACTGGAGGGTGCTGCCCTGCCGTGTGGCTGGAGCCGCCGCTCGTCGGGCCGCCGGGGCTCTGCATGGCTTTAGGGTCGAGTCGGCATGGGCCGGACGGCATGAACGAAGGTGAGGCGCAGCGCGTGATCCGGGTAGTGGTGGTGGACGACGAGGCACTGATCCGCTCGGGCTTCGAACTCATTCTGGGCGCGTCCGAGGACATCGAGGTCGTCGCGACCACGAGCGGTGGCGAGGCCCTGGAAACCGTCCGCCGGGAGCGACCCGACGTGGTGCTGCTGGACATACGGATGCCGGACGTCGACGGACTCACCGTCCTGCGCGAGCTGCGAACGATGCCGGATCCGCCGGTAGTGGCGATGCTGACGACATTCGACGCCGACGAGTACATCCTGACCGCGCTGCACTCCGGCGCGGCCGGTTTCCTGCTCAAGGACACCGAGCCGGAGCAGCTCGCCCACCTGGTGCGCACCCTGGCCGCCGGCGGCGTGGTGCTCTCCCCCAAGGCGTCGCGGACCCTGCTGCACAGCCACCCCGGCACCGAGGCGGTCGTCGACGAGAAGGCGGCCCGCGTCCGGCTGCTCACCGCCCGCGAGCGCGACGTCCTCGTCCTGGTGGCGGAGGGGCTGTCGAACGCCGACATCGGGGCGCGCATCCACCTGGGTGTCGGCACGGTCAAGGACCACGTCAGCGCGATGCTCACCAAGCTACGGGTGACGAGCCGGGTGCAGGCCGCGCTGCTGGCGCAGCGAGCCGGACTGCTCGACGAGCACCCGCGGCCGGAGGCCGGGCGATGAATGGCGCCCGCGCGCTGTGGGAGCGTGTGCCCGCGCCGGCCGTCGACCTCGTTCTGGTGGTGGCAGCGGCCGTGGACCTGCGGCTGAACCTGTGGGACGACACGCGCCTCGGCGTCGCGCTGGCCACGCTCGGCTGCGCCGCGTTGGCCTTCCGGCGCAGGTTCCCGCTCGGTGTGTTCCTGCTCACCCTGCCCATCGCGCTGACGCAGCCCGTCGCCGTCGCTCCGCTCGCGGCGCTGTTCACGCTGGCCGAACGCTCCCGGAACCGTCCTCTCCTCGCGGTGTGCGTCGCCCTGACCGCCCTCGCCAACAGCACTCCGTGGCCCCTGGCCGGCCTCACCGAGGTTGGCCGGACCATGACGCTGATCACCTTCGTATACTGCCTGGCGACCGCCGCCGCACCGGTCCTCATCGCACAACTTCTCCAGACGCATCGGGTCTTGGCGCGGCGGCTCGTCGAGATCGAGGAGGCCAGGGAGCACGAGCGGGCACTGCACGCCCAGGCGGTGCTCGCCCGCGAACGCGCCCAGCTGGCCCGTGAGATGCACGACGTGGTCTCCCACCAGGTCGGCCTGATCGCTGTACGGGCCGGAGCCTTGCAGGTCGCCACCAAGGACGCGGACGCCAAGGAGGCTGCCCATACGATCCGTTCGCTGAGCGTCACCACGCTCGACGAATTGCGCACCATGGTCACGCTGCTGCGCGCCTCCGGCGGCCACACAACCGAGCTGACTCCTCAGCCCACCCTGGCCGACCTGCGCAAACTGGTGGAATCCAGCGGCACACAAGCGGAGCTGACGGGTGAGCTGCCGCCCACCGTGGGCACACCCGCGCAACGGGCCGTCTACCGCACGGTCCAGGAGGCGCTGACCAACACACGCAAGCACGCACCCGGCGCCACCGCGTGCGTCGAGCTGTGGCAGGACGACGGCGACGTCGGAGTGACCGTCACCAACACCCCGCCCACGCGTCCCTCCCTCTCCCTCCCCGGTTCGCAGCAGGGCTTGGTAGGTCTGCGGGAACGGGCCGAGATCCTGCACGGCAACCTGGAAGCGGGCCCGACCGCGGAGGGTGGCTACCGGGTGCGGCTGCGGATTCCCCTCAGCGCGGACTGACCGGCCAGGCGGCCGGACGGCCCAGCCGCCGCCCGGCTACTGGCCACGGCTCGCCACCTCATGCTGACCCATCGGGTGGTGCCGGCTCACGGGACGACGGAAGCTTGCCGACGGTCCCTCCGCGGACGTGACCACATGCCGTGGTGGTGGCTGGATGTTTTCGGTCGGTCGGCCTATCGGCGTGGATCTCGTACGCGGGCTCGCATATCGGTCACGCCCTCCTCACCGGTATCTGTGACAAGTCGCCGCGTCACTTCAGCAATGTGCTGACCAATGCGACGGCCACTCCCAGGAGCGCCGGTACACAGCCGTCCGGTCGCACCCCGGACCGGCCGGGGACGAGACTCCGCCGGTCGGCAGGGCAGTACCCGCCGATCGGCGGGGCCGTTACCGAAGCCTGCCGGATGGTCCGCCCCTGACGTCCACGCGAGATTCTCCGTATGACAAAGTCGCAGCCGCCGCAGGAGACGTCAGCTCCCCAGGAGAACTCACCTCCGCAGCCCCGGACCCCGCCCGAGTCCGCCGTGCCGGCCTCGCCCGGTCCCTCGATGGGACGCCTCGTCGGGGTGGACCTGGCCCGCGCGCTGGCGGTGTTCGGCATGTACGTCGTGCACATCGGCCCCCCGCTGTCGGCCACGGAGGGTGTCGCCAGCTGGATCCGGTACCTGGCGGACGGTCACTCGTCGGTCCTGTTCGCCACCCTCGCCGGGTTCTCACTGATGCTGATCGCCGGCCGCCGGGAGCCGAAGACCGGCCTGGCCGGCCGGCAGGCGAAGGCTCGGATCGCGATCCGCGCCGTGGTCCTGCTGGCGCTGGGCACCGCGATGGCGATGGAGTACGGGGGAGTGATCATCCTCGGCTTCTACGGGGTCTACTTCCTGCTCGCCCTGCCCTTGGTGCGACTGCGCGCCAGGACGCTCGCGATCACCGCGGCCGCCCTCGCCCTCGTCACACCCCAGTTGGCGTTCGCCCTGAACGCGCTGCTGACCGACCCGGTTCGACAGAGCATCAACGCCTACGACCCGCTCCACCGGCTCAGCGACGTGGGAGTGCTCGATCTGCTGCTCACCGGCTTCTACCCGGCGCTCACGTGGATGTCGTTCGTGATCGCGGGCATGGCGCTGGGCCGCCTCGACCTGTCCTCCGGCACTGTCCAGCGGCGCCTGGCCGCGCTCGGTGCCACCCTCACGGTGGCCGCGTACGGCATGTCGTTGCTGCTCGCCGGCAAGGACGCGTTGCGGAGCATGGCGGAAGACGGGCCGTCGTCCGGCAGCTCCGGGTCACTGCCCGTCGACAGCGGATCGGCACCACTGGACGGCGGGTCGTTCCCCGATATGCCGGCGTCGTCGCTCCTGACGGCCGGGCCGCACAGCGGCACCACGTTCGACATCATCGGCAGCGTCGGAGTCGCGACCCTCGTGATCGTGGGCGCAACGGCGGCGATGGACCGCCTGCCACGACTGCGCCGCCTGGCGAAACCGGTCATCGCCGTGGGCACCATGTCCCTGACGGCCTACGTCGGCCACTTCATCGCACAGTCCGCGCTGTCCCTGCCAGTCGGGACCAGCACTCAGCAATCATGGGGACCGCTGCTCATGTTCATCCTCGGGGCCACCCTGTTCGCCGCGATCTGGTCCCGCTTCTTCCGCCGCGGCCCCCTGGAGTATCTGCTCAACTCCGCCACCAAGCCGACGAAGCACATCCGATGAGCCCCGGCCGCTGTAGCGGGGCTCCGTCGCCATGACCTGTGAGGCCAGCACCGACCGTTCCTGATCATCCGCACGCCCGCTGAGACGTTTCCGCAGGTCACGGACCTTCCTGGTGGGGCGGGAGGGACTCGAACCCTCGACCGACGGATTATGAGTCCGCTGCTCTAACCGGCTGAGCTACCGCCCCGTAACGGCGCGTCGTGCACATCTGTGCGCGCCGTCTGCCGCAGCATAGCCGCTCATACGATCTGTTGCTTCGGCGGGCCGATGTTGGGCGCCCCCATGCCGTGGATCAGGGGTGGAGAGGCCCGTGATCTGGGGATGAGGGCATGAAAAAGGACCCCGCCAGGGGTCCTCTCCCGTGCTGCTCCCCCGACTGGACTCGAACCAGTAACCCTCCGGTTAACAGCCGAATGCTCTGCCAATTGAGCTACAGGGGACCGAGCTCCCCCGACTGGACTCGAACCAGTAACCTGCCGGTTAACAGCCGGCTGCTCTGCCAATTGAGCTACAGGGGATTGCTCCGTGTGCCTCGACCGCGCCCCCGTCCGGGGTTCCCGGAGGGCGTGCGTTCGCTGCGACACATACATTAGCGCAAGCAGGGGGGTGCTCCGCCAATCGGTATGGCCGCGGATGATCGGAGGGTGATCTGCGGCGTGTACGGGTAGACGTGCGGCACGACTCCGGGGTCCGATGCGAAGGACAACCAGAAGGGCAGGTCGATGCGCTACCGGCTGACGTTCATGACCGGTTTGGCTGTGGGTTACGTGTTCGGCACGCGGGCCGGCCGCGAGCGGTATGAGCAGCTGCGTGCGTGCGCGCAGCGGCTCGCGCAGAATCCGGCCGTCCGCAATACCGCCGAGTCGGCCGCGCTGGGCGGCCGGGAGGCCGCCACGAAGGCGCTCGGCAAGGTGCGGCCGCTGCGGGACAAGATCGCGCAGCGGGAGTCGCGTTCCGCGGCGGAGGAGGACGACTGGGGCAGCAGCAACACCTAGCCGCCGCGGTGGCATGATCTGATCCATGGGGATAGTCGCCGGGTTGGACAGTTCGTCCGAGAGCACACGGATCGTCGTCTGCGATACGGATACGGGTGCCGTACTCAAGCAGGGGTACGCGCCGCACCCGGCGCCGTCCTCCGGTGGATCGCCCAACGACGTGGACCCGCAGGCGTGGCTGCTCTCCCTCGGGGAGGCCGCCGAGGGCGGGCTGCTGGAGGGGGTGCAGGCCATCGGCGTGTCGGCGCAGCAGCACGGGCTGCTGGCGCTGGACGGCAGCGGGGCGCTGGTGCGGCCCGCGCAGATGGGCAACGACCGGCGGGTGCAGTCCGCGGCCGCCGATCTGGTCGAGACGCTGGGCGGGCGTGCGGCGTGGGCCCAGGCCGTGGGCGCGGTGCCGACCGCCGCCCAGTCGGTCGCGAAGCTGCGCTGGATGGCGCGGTCGGAGCCGGATGCGGCGCGCCGGGTGGCCGAGGTGCTCCAGCCGCACGACTGGCTGGTGTGGCAGCTGCTCGGGCGGCCGCTGCGGCGTACGACGGACCGCGGTACGGCCTCCGGCACCGGCTACTGGTCGGCGGCGACCGGCGCCTGGCGGCCGGATCTGGTCGAGCTGGCGCTCGGGCACCAGGTGCGGCTGCCGGAGGTCATCGGACCGGCCCAGGCCGCGGGGCAGACGCCGGAGGGGCTGCTGATATCGGCCGGTACGGGCGAGACCATGGCCGCGGCCTTCGGCCTCGGCGTGGGGGTCGGCGACGCGGTGATCTCGCTGGGGGCCTCGGGTTCGGTCTTCTCCATCCACCACGAGGCGCTGGCCGACCACACCGGCACGATCCTGTCGTACGCCGACGCCACCGGGATGCATCTGCCCGTCGTGCACACGCTGAACGCGGTGCGGGCGCTGCGCGGTACGGCGGAGCTGCTGGGCACGGACCTGGAGGGGCTGTCGGCGCTCGCGCTGAAGTCCACCCCCGGGTCGTACGGGATGGTGATGCTGCCGTACCTGGAGGGCGAGCGGACCCCGTATCTGCCGCACACCGCCGGGACGCTGACCGGGCTGCGGCGCGAGTCGATGAAGCCGGAGCATCTGGCGCGGGCCGCGTTCGAGGGCATGCTGTGCGGGCTCGGCGACGCGCTCGACATCCTGCGCGGGCGCGGGGTCGGGGTGCGGCGGGTGTTCCTGCTGGGCCCGGCGGCCGATCTCCAGGCGGTACGGGCGATCGCGCCCGCGCTGCTGGGCGCGCAGATCGTGGTGCCGCAGCCGGCCGACTACGGCGCGCTGGGCGCCGCCCGGCAGGCCGCGTGGGCGCTGGGCGCCGCGCACGGGACGCTGTCCCCGCACGAGCCGCCGCGCTGGCCCGCGGCCGCCAGCCAGGTGTTCGAGCCGGGCGACGACTTGGCGGTGGGGCAGGCGGTGCGGCAGCAGTACGTGGCGGTACGGGAGCAGACGCACCCGGGGGCGTTCGAGGCGCAGCCGTAGCGGGGTCTAGTCGAGGTAGCCGCGGAGCTGGTCGGCGAAGGCGTGGTCGCGGAGCTTGTTGAGGGTCTTGGACTCGATCTGGCGGATGCGTTCCCGGGTCACGCCGAAGATCCGGCCGATCTCCTCCAGCGTGCGGGGGCGGCCGTCGGCGAGTCCGTACCGCAGCTGCACGACCTTGCGCTCGCGCTCGCCGAGCGTCGACAGCACGGCCTCCAGGTGCTCGCGGAGCAGCAGGAACGCCGCGGACTCGACCGGTGAGGCGGCGTCGCCGTCCTCGATGAGGTCGCCGAGCGCGACGTCGTCCTCCTCCCCGACCGGCGCGTGCAGCGACACCGGTTCCTGGGCGAGGCGCAGCACCTCGCTCACCCGCTCCGGGGTGAGGTCGAGGTGGACCGCGACCTCCTCGGGGGTGGGTTCGTAACCGCGCTCCTGGAGCATCCGGCGCTGGACGCGGACGACCCGGTTGATCAGCTCGACGACGTGGACCGGCACCCGGATGGTGCGCGCCTGGTCGGCGAGGGCGCGGGACATGGCCTGGCGGATCCACCAGGTCGCGTACGTCGAGAACTTGTACCCGCGGGCGTAGTCGAACTTCTCGACCGCTCGGATCAGGCCGAGATTGCCCTCCTGGACGAGGTCCAGCATCGTCAGGCCGCGGCCCACGTAGCGCTTGGCGACGGAGACGACGAGGCGCAGGTTGGCCTCGATCAGCCGACGCTTGGCCATGCGGCCCAGGACGACCAACCGGTCGAGGTCGAGGGCGAGTTGGCTGTCGAGGTCGGGGGCGGAGGCGAGCTTCTCCTCGGCGAACAGGCCCGCCTCGACCCGGCGGGCCAGGTCGACCTCCTCGGCGGCGGAGAGGAGCGGAATCCGGCCGATTTCGCGCAGATATTGGCGGAAGAGGTCGGAGGAGGGGCCGGTGGTCTCGGGGCGTACGGGGCGCTCGGCGGGGCCGCTGTCCGCGTCGGCGTCGGGTTCGGCGTCCGCTTCGGTCACCGCCTCGGCGTCTGCCGTCTCGGGGTCCTGGTCGGCGGGCCGGGTGTCGGCGGCGCCCGGGGGCTCGGGGGGCTCCGGGGCGTCCGGGGGCTCCGGGGCGCGGGCCGCGTCGGGCAGCGGGGGCGGTTCCGGTGGCTCCACAGGCGACGGTGCCAGGGGGTTCGGCGGCGCCGCGGGGGCCGCGTCGGTGAGGGTCTGGGTCTGCACGGGGGCGACCTCCAGGGTGATCGCTGCTGAGGCGGCAGAACGATCGGGTACGGATGCGCCGGCCACGCCGCCGTCCGTCCCGTACATCATGAGCGGATCTGCGGGGGGTCCCGGCCTACCCGGCCAACACCGCCGCGCTCCGAGGACTCAGGCACCGCAACCAGTGTGGAGTACGACACACGCCCGCCACGAGGGGCGTGCGGGCACTTTTTGCGCAGCGGCCGGTGACCGCCCGGTTACGCGACGTCCGCGACGCTCGGATACGGCGCGGCCACAGCCCGGCTACGGCACGGCCACGGCGCGGGTACGGCGTGGCCACAGCGCGGGCACGGCCGGGCTAGAGCGCCGCGGCGCCCTGGGTCTGGAGGGACTGGGCGTACTGCTGGAGCACCCACAGCTCGTTCTGGACGGCGGCCAGATGGGCCGGGTCGGCGCGCTGGCCCAGGCGCTGGAGGGTGCCCTGGACCTCGGCGATGCGGTGGTTGACGGCGGCCTGGCGGACCCTCACCAGCTGCTCGCCCGCGTACGCCTCGTCGGCGTCGCGGCGGGTGTGGAGGGGCTCCACGGCCAGCTCGGTGACCATCGCGCGGACCGTGTCGTCGGGGGCGGCCTCGCGGACGCGGCGCAGGTAGTCGGCGTCGGCGGCCTCCGCGCCGCCCGCGGCCTCGATGGCGCGGCGCACGGCGGCGTAGGGCGGGGCGGTGAACTCGTCCTCGCCGTAGGCGTCGAAGGCCGGGGAGACCAGCTCGGGGCGCTGGAGGGCCAGCTTCAGCAGCTCGCGCTCGACGCGGCGGGCCGGGCTGCGGAGGTTCAGGGCGGGGCCCCGGGGGCCGGGCGGGGCCGCGGGACTCTGGGGCCCGCCGGGGGCGGCGCCCCGGTGCTGCGGGCGGCCGCGCTGGTCGGGGCGCTGGTCGCCGCCCCGGCCGCGGTCCCGCGCCCAGCGGGCGAGCTGGCTGACGCGCTGGACGACGAACTGGGTGTCGAGGATGCCCAGCAGCCCGGCGAGATGGACGGCCGACTCGTGCTGGATGGAGCTGTTCTTGATGCCCGCGACGACGGGCGCGGCCTCGTCCAGGGCGGCGGCGCGGCCCACCGCCGTGTCGAGGTTGTGGCGCCCGACGATCTGCCGGATGGCGAACTCGAAGAGCTGGGTGCGGCTCTCGACCAGCGCCTTGACCGCGGCGTCGCCCTGCGCGAGCCGCAGCTCGCAGGGGTCCATACCGCCCGGGGTGATCGCGATGTACGTCTCGGCGGCGAACTTCTGGTCGTCCTCGAAGGCGCGCAGGGCGGCCTTCTGGCCCGCCGCGTCGCCGTCGAAGGTGAAGACGACCTCGGCGCCGGAGTTGTCCATCAACAGCCGCCGCAGGATCTTGATGTGGTCGCCGCCGAAGGAGGTGCCGCAGGTGGCGATGGCGGTCGTCTCACCGGCCAGATGGCAGGCCATGACGTCGGTGTATCCCTCGACGACCACGGCGCGGCTGGTCTTGGCGATGTCCTTCTTGGCGAGGTCGATCCCGTAGAGGACGTGGGACTTCTTGTAGAGCGGCGTTTCGGGGGTGTTGAGGTACTTGGGGCCGTTGTCGTCGTCGCGCAGCTTGCGGGCGCCGAAGCCGACGACCTCGCCGGTGATGTCGCGGATGGGCCACATCAGGCGGCCGCGGAAGCGGTCGATGGGGTTGCGGCGGCTCTCCTGGGCGAGTCCGGAGACGAGGAGCTCCTGGTCGGTGAAGCCGCGGCCGCGCAGGAAGCGGACGAGGTGGTCCCAGCCGGCCGGGCTGTACCCGACGCCGAAGTGCTGGGCGGCGGCCTGGTCGAAGCCGCGCTCGGCGAGGAACTTCCGGCCGATCTCCGCCTCGGGGCCGTCCAGCTGCTCGACGTAGAACTGCGCGGCCGCCCGGTGCGCCTCGACCAGGCGGGTGCGCTCGCCCTGCTGGCGGCCGGGGGTGGCGCTGCCCTGCTCGTACCGCAGGGTGATGCCGGCCTGGGAGGCGAGCCGCTCGATCGTCTCGGAGAAGGAGAGGTGGTCGATCTTCATGACGAAGTCGACGGTGTCGCCGCCCTCCTGGCAGCCGAAGCAGTAATAGAGCCCCTTGCTGGGGCTGATCTGGAAGGACGGTGACTTCTCGTCGTGGAAGGGGCAGAGCCCCTTGAGATTGCCACCGCCCGCGTTCCGCAGCTGGAGATATTCGGATACGACGGCGTCGATCGGGACCGCGTCCCGCACCGCCCTTACGTCGTCATCGTTGATCCGGCCTGCCACGCGTGAATTCTACGGCCGGGGTCGGACACCGGTGTTCCGGCACGGGTCGGACCCCGGCCCGGGCTTACGGCAGCAGGGAGGTGAGCGGGACGGACGGGTCGGCGAGGGCGCCCGGGTCGAGCTGGGCGCCGCTGCGGATGAGCTGCTGGATGGGCCCGGTGACGTCCCACACGTTCACGTTCATGCCCGCCAGCAGCCGGCCGTCGCTCAGCCAGAAGGCGATGAACTGCCGCTTGCCGACGTCGCCGCGGATCAGCACCTGGTCGTACGATCCGGGCGGCGCGTAGCCGGAGTACTCGAGACCGACGTCGTACTGGTCGGAGAAGAAGTACGGCACCCGGTCGTACGAGACGTCCTGGCCGAGCATGGCGCGGGCGGCGGCCGGGCCGCCGTTCAGCGCGTTCGCCCAGTGCTCGACGCGCAGCCGGGCGCCGGGCGGGAGGGCGCCGCGCACCGGGGTGCCCTCCAGGAAGGCGAGCGGGGCGGAGGCGGCGTCGCCGGTCGCGAAGATGTCCGGGTCGCTGGTGCGCAGTGCCGCGTCGACGGCGATGCCGCCGCCCGACGCCCGGTCCACCACCTCCAGCCCGGCGGCCTCGGCGAGGGCGGTGCGCGGGGCGGCGCCGATGGCGGCGAGGACGCTGTGGCAGGGGTGCTCCTCGCCGTCGTCGGTGAGGGCGGCGAGCACCATGCCGTCCTGGCCGGTGATCTCGGTGAGCGTGGCGCCGAAGTGGAAGCGGACGCCGTGCTCGCTGTGCAGGTCGGCGAAGAGGGCGCCCAGTTCGGGGCCGAGGACGGAGTGGAGCGGGGTCGGCTCGGGCTCGACGATGGTCACCTCGGCGCCGTACCCGCGGGCGGCGGCCGCGACCTCCAGGCCGATCCAGCCCGCGCCCGCGATGACCAGCTGTCCGTTGTCGCGGCCGAGGCTGGTGAGGACGCCCTTCAGCCGCTCGGCGTGGGCGAGGCGGCGCAGGTGGTGGACGCCGACCAGGCCGGTGCCCGGGATGTCGAGGCGGCGCGGCTCGGCGCCGGTGGCCAGCAGCAGCCGGTCGTAGTGGACGCGGGTGCCGTCACCGAGGGTCACGGCCTTGGCGTCGCGGTCCAGGTGGGTGGCGGGCTGGCCGAGGTGGAGCTCGATGTCGGCCTGCGCGTACCAGGCGGGTTCGTGGACGAAGACGCTGTCGCGCTCCTGGCTGCCGGTGAGGAAGCCCTTGGACAGCGGCGGACGCTCATAGGGGTGGTCGCGCTCGTCACAGATCAGGATCACCCGGCCGGTGAAGCCCTCCGACCGAAGGGTTTCCGCGGCTTTCGCCCCGGCCAGACCCCCTCCGACGATGACGAACGTCTGGTGTGCGTCGACCACTTGTTTTCCTCCTCGCTGCCGGGCGGTGCCTCTGCGTTTGCTTGTACCCCGGTCGCGTCGACCAGTCGCATCAGCCGGAGCTTTGGCCATGGGGAGCCTCGTGGGAGCCTCCCGCACCAAGCGGGACGGGGGAAGGGGGCCGTGCGGAGTGGCGGGAACGGGCCCTGTGAGGTGCGAGAGCGAAGCGGTGGCGGTCGTACGCGGTCGTGGGTGGCCACATACGGTCAGGGGCGGTCATACGTGGCGCACCGAACGCGGGGCCGTGAGACGGGCGTGGAGGGAGCGGGCCGAGACGTCCGTCAAGGCCGCGATCTGGTCCACGACCGCGCGCAGCCGCCCCGCCTCGTCGCCCGCCGCGTCGGCCGCGTCGAACAGGGCGCGGAACTGCGGGTCGAGCCCGTCGGGGGCGCGGGCGATCAGCGCCTCGCCCAGTTCGGCGATCACGACGCGCTGATCGGCACGGACCAGCTCCTGGTCGGCCCGCTGGATGACGTAACGGTCGGCGACCGCCTTGAGCACCGCGCACTCCAGCCGGGCCGGGCGCGGCACCACCAACTCGGCGCGGTAGCGGGTGAACCGGCCCGTGCCGTACGCCGCCCGGGTCGCGGCCTCGGCGGCGAGGCAGAACCGGCCGATCAGCTGGCTCGTGGCGTCCTTGAGGCGGGCTTGGGCGACGGACGTGCCGTCGTAGCCGTGCGGCCACCACTCCTGGTCGAGCAGCCGGTCCAGCGCCTCGGCCAGCTCCTCCGCCTCGGCGCCCGGCGCGTAACGGGCGGCGGCGACGGCGAACACCTCGCGCCGCTCGGGCTCGGCGAGCAGGCTGTTCGGGTCGAGATGGCCCGCGTGCAGGCCGTCCTCGACGTCGTGCACCGAATACGCCACGTCGTCGGCCCAGTCCATGACCTGGGCCTCGAACGGGGTCCGCCGGTCCGGCGCGCCGCGCCGGAACCAGGCGAAGACCGGCAGGTCGTCCTCGTACACCCCGAACTTCGGCGAATCCGGGTCGCGCGGGTGGCCGCCGCGCGGCCAGGGATATTTGGTGGCCGCGTCCAGGGCCGCCCGGGTGAGGTTGAGGCCGACGCTGACCGGTTCGCCGGTCGTCTCGTCGGGGACGAACCGCTTCGGTTCGAGCCGGGCCAGCAGCCGCAGCGACTGGGCGTTCCCCTCGAAGCCGCCGCAGTCGCGGGCCACCTCGTTGAGGGCCTGTTCGCCGTTGTGGCCGAAGGGCGGGTGGCCGAGGTCATGGGCGAGGCAGGCCATCTCCACCAGATCCGGATCGCAGCCGAGGGCGGCCCCCAGCTCCCGGCCCACCTGGGCGCATTCGAGGGAGTGGGTCAGGCGCGTACGCGGCGTGGCGTCCCAGGCGGGGGTGCGGGCGCTGCCGCCGAGGTCCGCGTCGGTGGCCGGGGCGGCGGGCACGACCTGCGTCTTTCCGGCCAGCCTGCGCAGCGCGGCCGAGTGCAGCACGCGGGCCCGGTCCCGCTGGAACGCCGTCCGGCCGGGCCGCTTGTCCGGCTCCTGGACCCAGCGCTCCAGGTCCGCCGCGTCATAGCCGGGGGTCGTCGGTGGTGCGGTGGGGTGGTGCGTGGTGCGGTCCGGGGTGTGACCTGTCGTACGACCTGCTCTGCGGCTCATACACCGACGGTAACCGCCCGGTACGACAGCGGAGCACAGGCGAGGGCCTGTTCGTAGCGGTGGAGCACCAGCCGGGCGACGGCCGGGTGGGCGCCGAGCGGGGCCGCCGCGACACCGGGGGCGGCGTCGGCGCACTGGGTGGCGAAGCGGCCGGGGGCGGTGAAGTACGAGGCCACGGCGATGTCGCGGTGGTGCGGGGCGAGGGCGCGTACGGCGTCGGCCACGGTGGGGCCGGCGGCGGAGGCGTACGCCGGGACGACCGGCACGCCGCCCAGCCGGGCGCCGAGCAGGGTGGCGGTGGCGGCGGCGTCGACGGCCGCGTCGGGGTCGCGGGAACCGGCGGCGGCCAGCACGACGGCCCCGGGGCGGCGCGGGGCGCGCAGCCGCCGACCGGCCTCGTTCAGGCGCGCGTGCAGGGCCTCGGCGAGGAGCGGGTGGGGGCCGAGCGGCGCGGCGATGCGCGTGCTGAGGTGGGCGGCCCGCGCGGCCGCCGCCGGAAGGTCCTCCTTGACGTGGTAGCCGCGGCCGAGCAGCAGCGGTACGAGGACGGCCTCGCCGCGGAGCGCGGCGAGGGTGTCCTCGAGCAGCGGCCGGTTCAGCTCGATGTGCCCGAGCCGTACGGGCACGTCGGGCCGCAGGGCCCGGACCGCGTTCACGAGCGCCGTCACGGTGCGCAACGCCGCCGGGTCCCGGCTGCCGTGCGCCACGGCGACCAGCGTCGGGGGACGCTCGCCGGTGGGGCGGCCGGAGGGGAAGGGGCGGAGCGACGCTGTCATGAAGCGACTGTGGCAGGGGCATATTGCGCCCCCGTTGCACGGCCGTGACGGGTGATTGCGTCGACTTCACGGTGGGGTGCGGGGCGGGATGAGGTGACGGTCAGTGGTGCCAGGCCTGGCCGCCGGTGTTGTGGATCATGCGCTGGAGGACCTTGAGGGTGGCGACGTAGTCCTCGTCGGGGATCCCGTCGTGGATGCGTGCCCGCATTCCCACCTGACGTTCCGCCGCCCGGGCGCGCAGCGCGCGGCCCTCGGGGGTCAGGTGGAGGCGCTGGTCGGTGATGGTCAGCAGGCCGCGGTCCAGGAGGGCGTCGGTCTCGGGCTCCAGGGCGGCGCCCACGTCCAGGTAGCCCTGGAGGACGGCGCGCACCTCGGCGCGGGTGCGGCCGTCCTCACCGCCGTCGAAGACCTGGTTCAGGATCCACCACTGGGGCTGGCTGAGTCCGAATTCCGACAGCCCTTCGCGGATGTAGGTGACGACCGCCTTGGAAGCGGCCCAGCTCCAGTAGCCGATGGGCTGGCGGATCAGTTCGGTGTCGCTGTGTGAGAACTCCATGGCGACGAACGTAGAAGTTGAACCAAGGTTGAGGTCAAGACGCGTCGAGTTCCTTCAGGTACGCCGCCCGCGTCTCCTCGTCCAGGAAGGACGCCCGGAAGGAGTTGCGGGCCAGGGTGCGCAGCGCCGCCCGGTCGAGCCCGAGGGCGTCCCGTACGGCGGTGAAGTTGTCCTCCGCGTAGCCGCCGAAGTAGGAGGGGTCGTCGGAGTTGACGGTCACCAGCAGGCCCGCGTCCAGCATCGCGGGGAGCGGGTGGTCGGCGAGGCGGTCGACGACGCGGAGGCGGACGTTGGAGAGCGGGCAGACCGTCAGCGGCACCTGTTCGGCGACCAGCCGGGCCACGAGGGCGTCGTCCTCCAGGCAGCGGACGCCGTGGTCGACGCGGTCCACCCCGAGGATGTCCAGCGCCTCCCAGACGTACGCGGGCGGCCCCTCCTCGCCCGCGTGCGCGACGCACTTCAGCCCGGCCTCCCGCGCCAGCGCGTACACCTCGCGGAACTTCGACGGCGGGTGGCCGACCTCCGCCGAGTCGAGGCCGACGGCGGTGATCCGGTCGAGGTAGGGGCGCGCGGATTCGAAGGTGGCCAGGGCCGATTCGGCGGACTCGTCCCGCAGGAAGCACATGATCAGGCGGGTGGTGATGCCGTAGGCCCGGGGGGCGGCGTCGAGGGCACGGGAGAGGCCGCGGATGACGGTGCCGATGTCGACACCGCGGGCGGTGTGCGCCTGCGGGTCGAAGAAGATCTCGGCGTGCCGAACGCCCTGTTCGCGGGCGCGGGCGAGATAGGCGTTGGCGAGGTCGGCGAAGTCGTCCTCGGTGCGCAGGACCGCCATCAGCGCGTAGTACAGGTTCAGGAAGTCCTGGAGGTCGGTGAAGGAGTACGCGGCGCGCAGCTCGTCCTGGGTGGCGTAGGGCAGCTCGACGCCGTTGCGCTCGGCGAGCGCGAAGGCGAGTTCAGGCTCCAGGGTGCCCTCGATGTGGAGGTGGAGTTCGGCTTTGGGGAGCGGCGGCACGGCTGGGATCACCTGCTGGTTTCGCTGGTACGGGATGACCCCCCAAGGCTATGCGGGATGGGGCACATCGCTCATTCGAGGTAATGCGAACGGATAACGGATACCTGGTGCCGCGCGTCGCTACGGTGAGCCCGAGAGTACGCTCCGTAGCAGATGGAGGATGCAGTGACCGCGATATTGGAGCGGCCGATGACCACAGACAAACCGGATGCCGAGGAGCCCCGGAAGGGGTTCGACGACCTGCTCCGGACCACGGAGGAACTGGATACGCCGGACGGCTTCAAGGCCGAGCTCATCAGGGGGAAGATCGTCGTGTCGCCGTGGTCGAGGCCGTTCTACAAGCTGTACATGAGGTCGCTGCGCCTTCAGCTTGCGGCCCATGTCCCCGAGGGGCACGACGCGGACACCTCCCCGTTCCTCTTCAGCTTCGCCTCCTCCGAGCGCGCCTACGGACCGGACCTGCATGTCGCGGACCTGGCGGCCTTCCGCGGCAACGCGCGCCATGTTGACGGCGAGGCGCTGTCCCTCGTCGCCGAGTTGACGTCGGTCTCCACGCGTGACGTCGACTGGCAGGAGAAGCTCGAGGTCTACGGCCGCCATGTGCCGGTGTATCTCGTACTCGACATGCAGGCCGAGGAGATCACCGCCTTCTGGGACCCGTCGGACCACGGCTACCGGGCCCGGACGACCGTTCCCTTCGGCAAGCCGCTGCCCATCCCGGCTCCGTTCGGCTTCGATCTCGACACCAGCGAATTCATTGTTCCCGAGGAGCCGGAAGAGGACGACGCCGCCGAATAGCCCGGCGCAACCGCCGCGCCCCTTGGCCGCGTCACACAGCGCGATGGTGCTGGTGGGGCCAAGGGGAGGCGGGCATGCTCGAGTGGGCACGGCGGAGGTTGCCGCGGACGCGGCGGGGGTGGCGGCGGGCGTTTCAGGTCGCCGCGCTCGTCAGCGTGCTGGCGCTGCTGCCCGCGACCTGGCTGCGGCTGAGCACGGAAGGGCGGGTGCGTGCGGCGGTCGGGGACGTGCCGTCGGCGCCGGTCGGGGTGGTGTTCGGGGCCGGGCTGTGGAACGGGGAGCCGTCGCCGTATCTGGCGCACCGGCTGGACGCGGCCGTCGCGCTGTACCGGGACGGGAAGGTACGGGCGCTACTGGTCACCGGGGACAACAGCCGGGACGACTACGACGAGCCGAACGCGATGCGCGCCTATCTGGTGAAGCGGGGCGTGCCGGACCGGCGGATCGTCAGCGACTTCGCGGGCTTCGACACCTGGGACTCGTGCAGCCGGGCCCGGCGGGTGTTCGGGGTGCACCGGGCGGTGCTGGTGAGCCAGGGGTTCCATATCCGCCGGGCGGTGGCGCTGTGCGGGGCGGCGGGGATCGACGCGTACGGGGTCGCGGTGGACGAGCCGCACGACGCGACGTGGGGCTTCGGCGGGCTGCGGGAGACCGTGGCGGCGAGCAAGGCGGTGCTCGACGCCACGTTCCGGCCCGACCCGCACTTCCTGGGGCCCCGGGAGCGGGGTATCAGCGACGCGTTGGCGGCGGACGGATAGCAGATTGCGGATAGCAGTTATCGGATGACAGGTGGCGGATGACAGATAGTAGATAGCGGGTGACAGATTTTGATTTCTGTCAGTCGATCGTCGTTTCCGCCACCACCCACGCCAGATAGTCCTCACTGCCCTGCGTGATCGGCGTCGCGATCACTTCCGGCGTCTCGTAGTCGTGCGCCTCGCGGAGGTGCGCCTCCAGCTCGTCGTACCGGGCGGCGGTCGTCTTGAACAGCACCTGCCACTCGGCGGCGGTCTCGATGGTGTCCTGCCACCGGTAGACGGAAGTCACCGGCTGGCTGATCTGCGCGCAGGCCGCCACCCGGGCCTCCACGGCGCCGCGCGCCAGCGCCTCCGCCTTCTCGGGGGTGTCGGTGGTCGTCAGGACGGTCAGGTAGTCGGCCACGGCTGCCTCTCTCGGGTGTCGCGGGGGTGCGAACTGGCGCGCATCACGCTAGCCGGTGACGATTGAGGGAACCCGGCAAGGAACAGATCAGGCCGATCGAGGGGCACTCATGGATGACCTCACCGCGCTCGCCCGCCACCATCTGGACCAGGCGAAGGCCGATCCGCACGGGCGCAGCGCTCATCTGTTCCTGCACGACGGGCCGCTGCGGCAGAGCGTGATCGCGATGGTCTCCGGTTGTGAGCTGGACGAGCACAACGCTCCCCCGGCGGCCAGTCTGCACGTGCTGCACGGTCATGTGCGGCTGACCGGGAGCGGGGTGCGCACGGATCTCATCGCCGGGCAGGTGGAGCGCGTCCCCCACGAGCGGCACGGGATGCTCGCGCTGGAGGACTCGGTGGTGCTGCTGACCGCCGTGACCGCCACCGTCGGCTGTCCCACCCCCACCGAGGACGCGGCCACCGCCTGAAGCCGCGGCCCGGATGTACGCCGCCCCGGCGTCGTACCGCGCTGACGCCGGGGCGGGGATCAGGCCCCGGTGCGCCTGCACGGCCGCACCGGGGCGCATCACGCGGAGGCGGTCAGCCGATGACCGGGGCCAGGTCGATCCGGTCGAGGTCGGGGGCGTACGCGCCCGGGTTGGCGAAGGTGACCTTGTTGGCGCCCTTGGCGAGGTCGACGGGGACGGCGAGGGTCCAGTAGTCGTCCCAGCCCCAGGTGTTCTTGAACATCACGCGCCGGGGCTTCCCCTGGCCGACCGTGATGTCCGCGCCGCGCGAGACGATGTCGGTGTTGTACGCGTGACCGTTGTCGCGCCGCTCGTTGTTGGCGTACCGGACGGCCATCAGGTAGCGCCCCGCGGCCGGGGCCCGGACGGTGAGGGTGGCGGTGTTGGACGCGCCGTTGCCGAGCCATCCGACATAAGCGCCGCCCGAGGCGTGCGCGCCGGACTCGGGCTTGGCGGCGCCGGACAGGGCACCGCTCTCCGCCTCGTACCCGCGCACCCCAGCCGTGTCGTCGCCCGCGCCCGTGACGTCAAGGGAGCGCAGCCGGACGGGCGCCGCTCCGGCCGGGGCGGCGGTGACGCGGTTGTTGCCCGCGGTCAGGTAGAGCCGCCGGGAGGTCGTCGTGGTCGCCCCGTGCGCGGTCAGCTCGAGCGGGCCGCCGGTCGCGCGCGGCGTCACCGTGTAGTACCCCTCGCGGGGTGCGTAGACGTCGAAGACCGCGCCGTCCCCGCCGCCCAGGACCAGCGCGCCGGTGCCGGTGCCGCTCGCCGAGCCGTAGTCGTAGGACGGGCTGCCGGTGGTGTCGGCGAGCGTGGCCTCGTACGCGGCGGAGGGCTTCGTGGCGGCCGTGAGGTCGATGCGGTCGAGGGTCACCTCGGCGGTGTCGTGCGCCAGGGCGATCACGTGGCGGCCCGCGGAGAGCCGGACGGGGACGGGCTTGAGCCCGCGGTAGGTCCAGTTCTCGGTGGAGGGGTAGGTGACGGTGCGGGCCGCGCCGCCGTCGACCGTGAGCCGCTGGGTGGCCGGGCCGCCGCTCTGGTTGCCGTAGAGGACCGACAGGTCGTAGTCCCCGGAGCGGGGCACGTCCACGGTGAAGGCGACCTTGCTGGTGTCCTGGTTGAGCGAGCCGACGTCCCTCGTGCCGGAGGCGGCGTAGCCGTTGGCGTTGGAGACGGTGCCCTGGGTGTAGACCTTGCCCGCCGTGATCGCCGCGTCCTCCGCCTCGTACGCCGCGTGCCACGGCACCCGCGCGGGCTGCGGGGAGCCGCTGCCCGCCGGGGTGAGCACGATCCGGTACGCGGACATCCGCTCCATCGCCCTGAGCGGCACCGTCACCGATCCGTCGGGCCCGACCCTCAGCTTCAGCCGGGCGAGGGTGCGGGGTGCGGCGTGCGCGCCCTCGTAGCCTGACCAGGCGGCCTCCGAGACGGCGGCGGTGACCTGGCGGCCGAACACCTTCGGGTCGACGTGGCCGATCGTCACGTCCGTGTCGCCCGCCGCCCCGCCGAGCAGCACCTGCGCCTGGCGCTTGGCGGTGTCGTAGGAGGCGAGGCCCTGGAGGGTGTCGACGGCGTTCGCGGTGGGCGGGGTGACCTTGACGGTCCGGCCCGTCATGGTGGCGTACCAGCGGAAGAACCACCACGCGCCGTTGGGGATGTTGGACTGGGCGACGCTGCCGGAGAGGTTGCCCGCGGCGTCCCAGTACGCCTGGTCGGCGTAGACCTTGTTGCGCTCGAACATCGAGACCCACTGGACCAGTTGGCCCGGGACGGACAGATCGCGGCGGTTGGCGTACTCGTCGATGTTGATCGGGCGTGGCGTGATCCCCGCGCGCTTCTCCAGGGCGCGGTAGTCGTCGTAGTGGCCCTGGAAGCCGCGCAGGGAGTCCGGCCCCAGCTCATGCCAGGTGGTGACCTGGGGCAGCACGTTCTCCTTCTTCGCCCAGGTCAGGAAGTCGCCCATCAGACGGGAGTGGTACGAGGACTCGTTGGGGCCCGCGATGCGCGCGTCCGGGTCGATGGCGCGGATGCGGTCGTGGACGGTCTTCCAGTCGCGGAAGAAGCGGTCCCGGTTCTTCTCGTACGTGGCCTGGTCGGCGACGCCGAGGTTGTACCAGATCTGGTCGGGCTCGTTGAACGGGACGTAGACGAAGTGCTCGCTGTCGGGCGCGTCGGCGATGTCGCGGACGACCTTGCCGACCTTGGTGAGGTAGTCCTCGATGCCCAGGTCCTCGTACGGCCACTTCGCGTAGATGTCCTGCATCATCACCAGGACGTCGCCGCCGCCGTTGCGGAAGAACGACTTCGAGACGGTGACGGCGTCGCCGTTCGGGTGCTGGGCTCCGCCCTCCGGCTTCTGGCTGACCGTGGTGAGCTTCAGCGGCGCGAGGGCGGCGTCGGTCGGCACGCCGTCGTCGCTGAGGCCGTACAGCGATCCGTTGGCGCCGCGCAGGACGGGGCCCTCGGAGGCGGCGAGGTCGACTGCGAGGTTCTGGGCCGCCTTCGGGGCGGCCGCAGGGGTGTCGGCGGGGGTGTCGGCGTCGGCGGGGACGGCCGCCGCGAGGAGCGCGGCGGCGAGGGCGGTGGCGGTGGCGGTGGCGGCCGTTCGTATCCGGTATCTGCCGGACCTGCTGGACCTGCTGGACCTGCTCATGCGCGGGGGACCTCCGAGGGTGGGTTCGGCGGTAACGGGGCCGGCGGTGGGCCGGAGCTTTCGCGGACGATCAGCAGCGGTACGGAGACGGGGCACGGCGCGACCGGTTCGGCCTCCTCCAGCAGGCCGTACAACCGGCCGAAGGCGGCCCCGCCCAGGCCCTTGAAGTCGAGCCGCACGGTCGTCAGGGAGGGCGTGAGGAACGCGGAGTGGGGGGCGTCGTCGAAACCGGCCACGCTCACCTCGCCCGGGATCGCCCGGCCCGCCTCGTGCAGCGCCCGGATCACGCCGAGCGCGAGGTCGTCATTGCCGCACAGGACCGCGGTGACCGACGGGTCGCGGGCCAGCCGCCGCCCCGCCTGGTAGCCCCCGGCCGGATCCCAGCTCCCGGCCAGCGGGCGCGGCTCCGGCGCCCCGGCGGCGCGCAGCGCGTCCCGCCAGCCCGCGGTGCGCCGGCCGGTGCGGCGGGTGCTGGAGGGGATGGCGACGTAGTGGACCGTCTCGTGGCCGAGGTCCAGCAGGTGGCGGGTGGCGGTGCGGGCCGCCTCGCGGTCGTCCGTCCACACCCAGGGGCGGTGCCCGGCGGGCGGCCGGGACGGGGTCTCGACGACGCCCACGACCGGGAGTTCGTCGGGTACGGCGGCCAGGGCCCGGACCCCGGCGGTGTCGTACGCCATCACGATCAGCCCGCCGCCGGTGTCGGCGGCCCGCCGGACCTCGGCCCGCACGTCGGCCACGGTGTCGGACTCCAGGACGCCGATGGCGACGGTGTAACCGGCGGCGCGGGCGGCCTCCTCGATGCCCTGGAGGGTGGCGGCATAGCCGTAGTGGGTGGTGTTCGCGGTCAGCACGGTGACCGACCGGGTCCGCCCGCTGGCCAGGGCGAGCGCGGTGGCGCTGCGGCGGAAGCCGAGGGACTGGATCGCGGCGAGGACGCGTTCGCGGGTGGCGGGTTTGACGCTCGGATGGTCGTTGATCACCCGGGAGACGGTCTGGTACGAGACCCCCGCGGCGGTGGCGACGTCGCGGATGCCGGGCCGCTTGCCGCCTCTTGTGTGACCGGTCACATGCACGCCAGGATTGTGACCGGTCACACAGGGGCCGTCAAGGCACTCGTCAAGCGATTGCGGGTGGAAGGGGCGCGGCGTGCGGGAGACGTTCACATGGGGCCATTCGGCGCTGGCGGCCGCGTTCGCGACCGGGCTGGACGGGGTGCTCCGGCTGGTACGACTGTCCCCCGCGGACGGCACCCCGCCGGGCACACCGCCACCGGACGGCCATGCCCCGCTCCCCGTGGTGGAGGTGCTGGCGCTCGGCCACGGCAGCGACTGGTCGGGGCAGCGCGGCATCGAGACGGCGCTCGGCGCGCGGCTGCGCTACCGCGGCCACCGCGCCGAGACGGACGGACGCGACACCGACGGCGGCGACCACGGCGGCAGCTGGCACCGCCTGACGCTCGACCTCCACGACCCCGGCTCCGGCCTCACCGCCGAGGTCCGCCTCTCCTCCCCCGACGGCCTGCCGGTGCTGCGCTCCGAGGTGCTGCTGACGAACCAGGGCACGGAGCCGCTCGTCGTCCAGGCCGTCCCCAGCCTCGTCCTCGGCGGCCTCCCCTCCCCCGACGCGCTCGACGTGCACTGGGCGCACAACGAGTGGCTGGCCGAGTGCCGTTGGGCCGCCGTACCGCTGCGCGACCGGATCGTGGACGTCTCGCGCGACGCCCACGGCCACGACAGCCGCGCCGCCCTCGTCCTCGGCAGCGTCGGCAGCTGGCCCACCGATGGCCATCTGCCGATGGGCGCCCTGACCGAGCGCGCCACCGGCCGGGCCTGGCTCTGGCAGGTCGAGTCGCCGGTGGGGTGGCGGTGGGAGGCCGGGGAGCGGGCCCACGGGACGTACGTCGCGCTCGGCGGCCCGACCGACGCCGAGCACCAGTGGCGCGAACGGCTCGCGCCCGGCGCATCGTTCACCACCGTCCCGGTCGCCCTCGCGCTCGCCGACCGGGGCGGCTTCGACGCGGCGACGGCCCATCTCACCGCGTACCGCCGGGCCGTCCGGCGCCCGCATCCCGACCACGCCGCGCTGCCCATCGTGTTCAACGACTACATGAACACCCTGATGGGCGACCCCACCACCAAGCGGCTGCTGCCCCTGATCGACGCCGCCGCCCGGGCCGGGGCCGAGTACTTCTGCATCGACGCCGGTTGGTACGACGACACCGGCGCCTGGTGGGACGGCGTCGGCGCCTGGCAGCCCTCCACCCGCCGCTTCCCCGGAGGGCTGCGGCTCGTCCTCGACCGCATCCGCTCCCTCGGCATGGTCCCCGGGCTGTGGCTGGAGCCCGAAGTCGTCGGCGTCCGCAGCCCGGTGGCCGCCGCGCTGCCGGACGACGCGTTCTTCCAGCGCGACGGCGTACGCCTCGCCGAGAACGGCCGCCACCACCTCGACCTGCGCCACCCCGCCGCGCGCCGCCACCTCGACGCGACCGTCGACCGCCTCGTGGGCGACTGGGGCGTCGGCTACCTCAAGCTCGACTACAACATCAGCATCGCCCCGGGCACGGACTGGGATCCGGAACACGGCCACGCCGCCCCCGGTGCGGGCCTGCTCGCCCACGCCCGCGCCCATCAGCGCTGGCTGGCCGCCGTGCTCGACCGCCACCCGGCGCTCGTCATCGAGAACTGCGCCTCGGGCGGCCTGCGCATGGACGGCGCCTCACTCGCCCTCACCCAACTCCAGTCCACCAGCGACCAGCAGGACCCGCTCCGCTACCCGCCCATCGCCGCCGCCGCGCCGACCGCCGTGCCGCCGGAGCAAGGCGCGGTGTGGGCGTACCCGCAGCCCGGCTTCACCGACGACGAGATCCGCTTCGCGCTGGCCGGTGCGCTGCTGGGCCGCGTCCACCTCTCGGGCCACCTCGACCGGATGACCCCGGCCCAACTGGACCTCGTACGCGATGCCCTGGCGGCGTACCGGGAGGTGCGCC
Source organism: Streptomyces sp. BRA346 (assembly GCF_052851135.1). NCBI lineage: Bacteria > Bacillati > Actinomycetota > Actinomycetes > Kitasatosporales > Streptomycetaceae > Streptomyces > Streptomyces sp. BRA346. Next base: position 97,161 of record NZ_JAIWIH010000007.1, read on the forward strand.
CCGACCTGCCCTCGGCCGTCCCCTTCTGGCCGCTGGGGCTGCCGGGGTGGACGGACGCGTGGCTGGCGCTGGGGCTGCGTACGGGCGGTGACCGGACGTACGTGACGGTCTGGCGCCGGGGCGACGCGTCGCCGACCCGGGTCGTACCGCTCCCCCACGTGGCGGGCCGCGCGCTCCGCATCGAACATCTCCACCCGGCCGCCTCCCCCGCCGAAACCACCTGGGCGCCGGACCGCGCCGAACTCACCGTCACGCTCCCCCACACCCCCGCGGCGCTGCTGCTCCGCCTGACCGCCGCCCCGCACCGACCGGCGCGCTAGGGGGGTCTCGCCGATCATGCCGGGCTCGCGGCATGCCTTCTGTGCTCCTTCCGGGACTCGATCCGCGGCTGGCGCCCGGCATGGACACGGACGCCGTTCTCGCGCTCATCGACACGGACATGGCCCGCCTCCGCGAGCACGGCGCCAACACCCATCCCGGCGACAGCTCGCAGGCCGCACGGCGCCGGCTGTGAGGGACGCCGGTTCAGGCGGCGGGGCGTCGTAGCGCGTGCAGCACCTGGGCATCGCTCGCCGGGTGGGCGGTGCGCAGCATGCGCCGCAGCTCGTCCCGGTCGGCCGGGTCCGTCGTGCCCTGGGCGGTCACCGTGAGCCGTACGCCGTCGCGGTGTGCCGTCAGAACGAACTCGACGGCCCCGCCGCCGAGTTCCCGGGTGACCTCGGTGATGCCGTCGCCGTGCGGCCCGGTGCCGTGGGTCACCGCGAACGCCACATCGGGCCGCGCGACGCCCGCCGAGCCCGGGACGTACGGGATGTAGTGGACCCGGAAGCCGTCGGCCGTCAGGTCGCCGTTGCCCTCGTCCACGCGGTATCCGGCGGGCGGGTCGGGCAGCAGCAGCTCCTGGCGGGCCAGCGAGGTACCGGACATCAGCCCCCGCATCTCCTTCTCCTGCTGTGACTTGTGGGTGACGGCCGTGCCGTACGCCACCACTCCGAGCACCGCCACACCGGAGATCAGACGGACCGTCACGCCCGCTATGAACAGCGCCGCCACCAGCGCGTACGGCACCCCGCACAGCGCGGCGCGCTGCGCGGGCCCGCCCACGTGCAGCGCCCCGGAGTGCCAGGCACCGACCCCGGCCGCGAGCCCGACCGTGCCGCCGAGGAACACCGTCACGGCCCAGCCGAGCCGCCCGCCCGCCGTACGGCAGGGCGCCACCACATGGCCCACCGGGGCCACGCCGACGGCGAGCACGCTGACCATGGCCGCCGCGCCGATCGCGACCGCCGGCAGCCGGTCGACGTCGAGTCCGAGCCCGCGACCGAAGCCGATGCGGTAGGCGCGCGGCACCACCAGTGCCCCGGCCGCCCACACCAGCCCCAGGTACAGGGCGAGGTGTGTCCATCGTTTCCCCGTGACCTTCACGCCCCGATCATGTCAGGGCGCCACCGAACACCTGAGTACCGGTCCTAGTGACTGAGCGGGGGCGAGCCCTGGTACCAGAACTCGTGCTCAGCCGGGTGCCCCGAACGGTTGTGAGCACCCTGGTCGCCCGCTTTCGCTCCGCGTCCGGCGCCGACGGATCGTGTCCGTGGTCCGGGAACGCGGGGGCGGGTTTCCTCACGCCCCGAGGTGCCCGATGCGGCCTGGACGGTCCGATGCCCCGCACAATCGCTCTGGTCGTGCGGGGGCGGTGCCGTCCGTCGCCGGATCGGGTGCCCCAGGGCGCGCCTGCCGATCGCCACCGCTGCCGCGTGATGGCGAGTGGTCTTCCTGTTCTTGCTGGTGAGGGGCTTCTTCCAGTGCTGGGCGCCCCAGCGGCTGGTGTAGGCCGGATCCACAGCCACGACGGTGATGCCGAGTTCGGCGGCCATCGACACCAGCCTTGCCCGTAGCTTGGAGGTAGGCATGCCGGAGATCAACTTGCGGAACCGCTTCCGCCGCCCGTGCTTTTCCCGGGTGGTGTCGGCTTGGAAGTCCAAGTCCTCGATCGCGATGGCTCCCTCGTGGCGTTTGGCCCAGTGCAGGAGACGGATGAGGGCATGCCGCACCTGCGCATCCCGGTGTGATCCGCTGCCGGACAGGTCATAGTCGAACCTGCGGGGCTCACCGACCGGGTTGCCATGGGTGTCCAGGCACCAGGCCGCCAGGTGGTCGGCGTTGGTGTCCACACCGATCAGCCCGCCGGACCGGACCGCCTCCAGAGGCACCATTCTCACCGGAGGGATCTTCCAAGAAGCGGTCAGGTACCAGCGGCCTCGCTCCACGTCGAGGTGGATCCGGTATGCCACAGCGCGGTTGGCCGCGATACGGTCGGCCCACTGCTCGCCCCGATGCCGGAAGCCGACCCGACAGGCCAGCACATACCGGCCGTTGGAGGCGTTCGCCAGCCCGGCCAGCGGCGCCGGAAGCTTAATGCTCACCTCACCGTCGGGACTGACCCGGATCGTCTCGTTCCCGTACCGTTTCCCCGACTCGCCGTCGGCCTGAAGGAACCAGCGCTCAGCCTCCCACCGCACCCACCACTCGGCCTCGGCCAGCCGGGCGGCTTGAAGGTTGTGCCGGTTGCATTGCAGCTTTCTGCCACCCCGCACCACCCGCACGCGACCGCTCGCACGGTCGGCCCGCTCCCGCTCCAGCCGGTCTTGAAGCAGGCGCAGGCGCCGGGACTTGGCGAACCACTCCTGCCGGGAACGGTAACCACCCGGCAAGCCCCGGGAGCCCTTCGCCCCGACCGGCAGCGACAGCCTGCGAGCGATCGTACGAACACCGGCCTCAAGGGACTGGACATACGCGAGCTGACCACGCCGGGCCAGCGTCCACTGATCATGCGTGGCCTTGGTAATGCTGCCCGCCCAACGCGAGGAGGACTGGCCGGTCAACGCCCGTTTGCGCTGCGCCCACCGGGCACTGTCATGATCCAGCCCAGCCGCACAGCGGGCCTTCAAGTCCCGGGAGGCCAGGGAGCCCAGCAGATCACCGACCAAACGCAGGGCCATCTCGTCCTCCCCGGTAAGCCCCTTGAGACCGGTGCGGATGGCCACCCCGGACGGGCCAGGCACCACGAACCGCGCCGTCACCTCGCGCAACCCGCTCACCCCGCCCCCTATACAACCCGAGATCCCCCGTCACTGCATCCAACGAACACGCCCCGTACAGGTCACGCATTCGACGCAAGAACTTCCGTCCCGCTCGAAAGCCCATCACACGGTCATCGATACTCACGCACACACCACATCTCACCTAAGGGCCGCCAACCGGCAGCAACTCCAACCCCTCACCGCAGCGGGGCTCAGTCACCACCACCGCCACCGCAGGAGTGGCCGCCGCAGGAGTGGCCGCCGCCGTCGTGGCCGCGGTCCGACGCCCGGTCGTCGAGGGCCTCGCCCAGGCGGATCAGGCGGCGGCCGAGGGTGGGCGGCGGCTCTATCACCTCGCCGATGTGGTATCGCAGCGCACCGTCCGGCAATGCGTCGAGGCCGTCGAAGACGTACGCGGGATACGCCCCGCTCTGCTCGGCCGCCTCCAGGTGCTGCCGGCCCGCACGGGTGAGGCGCAGGCGCCGGGCGGTGAGCAGGCCGGAGGAGACCATGCGGCGCTGGACTTCCTCCACTTCGGGCCCGATCTCGAGCGCGCCGAGCAGGGAGACCGTGCTCCGGGAGCGGCGTCGGCACAGGGCGAGGACGGCGCGCTCGACGGGGTGGGCGGGCTGGTCGGCCGGTTCGTCCACGACGCGCACACGCGAGAGGCGGATCCGCACGGCGCCGCGCTCGTGCAGCGCGACGAGGGCGACTTCCATCATGCGCTGCGGCGCGCCGCTCAGATAGGCGACGTCGTACAGATCCAGCGTGTGCGGTGCGGCATCGGTGGTGCGTCGGAAAATACCCTTCATCGGAATGCCCCCTTCCACCCCTACTGCTTCCTTGTCGTCAGGTTTGTCCGGACAACGTGATCACGAACCGTGATCACGCCAGTTCAGAGGGAGATTTGAGGTTGGCGGCCGACGTCGTCCCGCACCCAACTTTGCCTAAAGCAATTAGGCAGACACATAATCGCTTATGGCGAAAGGAAGGAAGGACATGGCACCCCAGCAACCGACCGAGATGACCACCACCCCCATCACCGCGGAACTCCTGCGCGGCGCCCTCGATCTGGAGCGCACCGAGCACGGCCTGCTGCCGCACCGGCTGCCCGCCCGGGCGCGTGCGCAGTGCGCCGACGGGCAGTTGGCGATGGTCGAGGCGCAGCCCTCGGGCGTACGGCTGGTGTTCCGTACCCGGGCCACCGCCGTCGAACTCGACGCACTCCGCACGAAGATGGCCTACCGGGGCGCCCCGCCCCGCCCTGACGGTGTGTACGACCTGCTGGTCGACGGCCACCTGGCCGCGCGGGGCAGTGTGACCGGTGGCAACGTCCGGACGGTCGACATGGGCGGCGGCGCCGCGGAGACCGAGCCCGGTCCGGTCGGCACCGTACGGTTCGCCGGGCTGCCCGACCGCATGAAGGACATCGAGATCTGGCTGCCGTGGAACGAGATCACCGAGCTGGTCGCCCTGCGCGCGGACGCCGCCGTCGAGCCCGTACCGGACCGGGGCCGCAGGGTGTGGCTGCACCACGGCAGTTCGATCAGCCACGGCTCCGACGCCGAGAGTCCCAGCACGACGTGGCCCGCGCTGGCCGCCTCACGCGGCGGCGTGGAACTGATCAACCTCGGCCTGGGCGGCGGCGCCCTGCTCGACCCGTTCACCGCCCGCGCGATCCGGGACACCCCCGCGGACCTGATCAGCGTCAAGATCGGCATCAATCTGGTCAACGCCGATCTGATGCGGCTGCGCGCCTTCGGCCCGGCGGTGCACGGCTTCCTCGACACCCTCCGCGAGGGGCATCCCACGGCGCCGCTGCTGGTCGTGTCCCCCGTGTACTGCCCGATCCACGAGGACACCCCCGGCCCCTGCGCCCCGGACTTCTCCCGACTCAGCGAGGGGAAGCTCCAGTTCCGGGCCACGGGCGACCCCGCGGAGCGCGCCGCCGGGAAGCTGACGCTCACCGTCATACGGGACGAGCTGGCCCGCATCGTGCGGCAGCGGGCGGCCGACGATCCGTTTCTGCACTACCTCGACGGACGCGACCTCTACGGCGAGGCCGACTTCGCGGAGCTGCCGCTGCCCGATCAGCTCCACCCGGACGCGGTCACCCACCGCCGCATCGGCGAGCGCTTCGCCGATGCGGCGTTCGGGAGCGGCGGTCCGTTTACCGCCGCTCCCGCGTGAGGACGGCGAACACGCCACGCTCCTCGCTGCCGTCCGGCAGCCGCCAGATGGCGGTGACACGCCCCTCGGCCTCCGGCGCCCGCCGGTCCGCTTCGAGGACGCGCGTCACATCGAGGGCCACCTCCCCCACCACGAGGCGGGTGCCGTCCGTCCCGTTGGTGATGGCCGCGGTGCCGTCCGCCAGGGGGACATCGGCCGCCTCGACGGTGACGGACGGGTCGGGGGTGTCGGACACGCTCTGCATCTGCGGCTCGGCGCGGCCCTGGAGGAGCGCGAGCAACTGGGCGACGAGGACGGGGGCATGCGTCCCGTCGTACACCCACCGCCGCCCCAGCACTCCGTGCTCCGACGTGCCGATGAGGCCCTGCTCGGCGCCGTCGAGCGGGGCACCGCGGTAGCTGAGCGGCAGGTGGTAGTGGACGGGACGCTCCCCGGAATCGTCCCGGACCACCATGAACTCGATCCCCACCTCGCCGCGCGGATCATCGAGCCGGAAGCCCCCGACCCTGGACAGCTCCGGATCCCGGCCCGCGCCGAGGTACCAGGGCTGGGCGGGGAGCCAGGGCGTGAGAAGCTCCAGCTTGGTGGGCTTCATGGTCGTTTTGTGGATGACAGCCATGCCCCATGAACCCCCGCGGCCGGTGTGGTGTTCCCTCTTCACCGGCAAGGCCGGTCACCACATGTAGTCCGGCAGCTCGATGCCCCGGCGGCGGCGGACATGGCCGCGCCGACCTGCCAGGACCGCCATCAGGGTCCAGGCCACGGTGCCGCCGATCAGACCGCCCAGCCGACCCGCGGCGTCCACGTCGTCCGCCTGCTCCATCGGCACGGTGCCCTCCGGGTCACGGATGACATCGAGCCGTTCGCCCACCTGGGGAGCCCAGGTGTCACCGTCGTACTCCAGCTTCTCCTTGAGCTGCTTTCCGTCCGTACGACGAAGGGTGAAGCGGTGGTTGTCGCCGCCCGTCCTGGCCGCGCTGTCCGCCACGATCGTCACGCTCTCGCGTACACCGCGCCGGTCCAGGGCCGCCTCGGGCGCGTACTGGACGGCCCCGACGAGGACGAACAGCGCGGGCACCGCGGACAGTACGGCCAGCCAGAGGGCGCGGTGGAGCAGGATCAGCAGCACGGCGAAGGCCAGGCAGAGGAAAACCCCGATCGAGATCGGGACCGCCTCCATGCCCACGGCCAGATAGGCGGCGCAGGCGGTGCCCGCCGCGGCGGCCCACGCGAACACCGCCAGCGCGAGCGTGCGCCGCACCGTTTTCCACGGGCTGATGTCCTCCGGGAACCGCCCGTTCATCACCGCGATCTCGCTGTCCCGTGTCCCCGTTGCCATTCCCGCTCCCTGTGCTGCCTCTTGCCGTTGTGGGACCCCATCTTCCCCAGCCGCCCGGAGGAGCACGGTGCCGCCCTACGGTGCTTCGAGCCGGAGCGCCCGGCGCACGCCCGGGCTCAGCGCCACGTCGTTGTCCTTCCCGGCGACCGCCGCGCCGCCCTCGACGGCGTACCAGCCCTGTGTGGTGTTCACCAGGAAGTACCGTCCGCCGTCGCCCCTTTCGAGCAGCAGGACGTACTCCTTCCCGGCACCGAGTCCGGCGGTCTCGGGCCCGGAGCCGGGGGTCGTGTAGGCCACCTGGATCGCATCGCCCGACGTCTTGCCCTTGGCGGTCGCCACCACCTTCGCCGTGGCCACGGTCGAGCGGACGTCGTCGTCGGTCTCCTCGCGCCCGGCGCCGAGCCGCGCCCGTACGATCACGTCCGCCGCGCCCTCCAGCCCGGCCGTGCTGCCGTACGAGGGCTCATCGACCATGACTCCCGGTCCCGCGCCCGGCCCCGCCGGGTCGCTCTCCAGACCGAAGTGCGTGACACCGCCGAGGGCGACGGCGGCCCCGCAGGCGACGGCGGCCATGACGAAACCCCGCCGCGACGACCGGCGGGGGGCCGCGGCGGGTGTCGCGCCGCCGGGTCCGACCAGCGCGGCGAGTTCCTCGGCGGCACGCTCCGACAGGCCCTCGTGGGCCGGGGCCGGGATCGGGTTGGCGTTCTTGATCAGAGGTTTGACGCGCATCACTCCGGCTCCCCAGGAAGATCGCAAACGGCACGGAACGCCTTGCGCGCGCGGTGCAGCCGCACCCATACCGCGGACGTGCTGCATCCGAGAACCTCACCGGCCTCCGCGGCGCTGAGCCCGTCCCAATAGCTCAGCAGCAGCACCTCGCGGTGAGCGGACGGAAGCCGGTCGAGCGCGTCGAGCACGGCGTTGTCCCGGCCCGACGCCGGAGCGCGGCCCAACGCATCGGCGATGGTCCGGTGCAGCTCCGTCAGGCGTGCCAGCGAGCGGTAGTGGTTGCTCAGCAGGTTGCGTGCGGTGACGAAGAGCCACCCGGTCCCGACCTCCTCCCCGGCCTTCATGCGCTCCCACGCGATACGGAAGACCTCGGCGGTCAGCTCCTCCGCCGCTCCTCGATCGCCCGACCGCCGGTGCACGAAGGCGCACACCCGCGGGTGGTCACGGACGTACAGGGCCGTGAACCGCGCGGCGCGGTCACGGTCGCTCCCAGTCTGCAAGGTGTCCACACCTCTCCTATGTCGTGGACCCGGTGCATCCTTACCGCCCGATCCCAGGACTCTCCTGACGGCCGCGGGGCGCGGCTCAGGACAGCCACTGGTCGTAGCCGAGCTTGACCACCAGCGAGACCACGACCAGGACCAGCACGCCGCGGACGAAGCCGCTCCCCCGCTTCAGGGCCATGCGGGCGCCGACCATGCCGCCCGCCAGGTTGAAACAGGCCAGGAGGGCGGCCAGGCCCCACAGCACGGTGCCCTGGGAGCCGAAGGTCACCAGGGCACCGACGTTCGTGCAGACGTTGACGACCTTCGCGGTGGCCGAGGACGTCACCAGGTCCGTTCCCAGCGTCGCGGCCAGGGCGATGACCAGGAAGGTGCCGGTGCCCGGGCCGATCAGGCCGTCGTAGAAGCCGATGCCGAGGCCCACGCCCAGCACCGCGGCGAGGACCCGGTGGCGGGAGAGGGGGCCGGTCAGGGCGGGGGCGCTGCCGAAGGTGGGGCGGAGGAGGACGAACGCGAGGACCGCCAGCAGGACGACCATGATGAGCGGGCGCAGCACGGCACTGTCGATACCGGAGGCGAGGGAGGCCCCGGCGAGGGAGCCGATGGCGGCCGCGATGCCGATGCGTACGGCGATCCGGACGTCCACCGGGGCCTTGCGGGTGTACGTGACGGCGGCGCCCGTCGTACCGCAGATGGCGATCGCCTTGTTGGTGCCGAGGATGTACGTGGGCGGGAAGCCCGGCAGCCCGACCAGCAGGGCGGGGAGCAGCAGCAGTCCCCCGCCTCCCACCACGGCGTCGATCCAGCCGGCCGCCCCGGCGGCCAGGCAGAGCAGGAGCAACGTCATCAGCGGTATGTCGGGCATGGTCGGGAGCCTATGATCCGGGCCGCTCGATGGGGCCGGGCGGGCCGCCCGGCGGGTCCGGGTTCGGGTGCGTTTACCGCATGTTCGGGCCGCTGTGAAGGCGTGATCCGTCACGGGTGAGAGTTTGGCAACTACCAGACGCAACTGATCAGTTGATGAGTAGTATCTGCCCGGTTCATGGCCGTGTCCCGGATGGAGGTGTCAAAGGTGCTGTCGGGGACGGTGGCCGTCATCGTGGCCTTGTCCGTCGTTCTGGCGCTGGTGTTGCTCCTGGGGCTGCTGTGGGTCTCCAGACTGCGCTCCTCCGTCAGCCGGTTCCGGGCGTCGGCGGAGCGGGAACGGGCCGTCGCCGATCAGGAACGCGCGACCGCCGAGCGGGAACGGGCACGCTCCGCCGAGCGCGCCGAGGAGATCGCCCGGCTGGCGGCCGTACGGGAGGAACTGGACGAGGCGGCCCGCCGCGAGCGGATCCTGCGCGACTCCGTACAGGCGTCGTTCGAGTCCGTGGCGCGGAACATGCACGCCATGTCGACCGTCCAGCAGCAGGTGCTCGACGGCCTGGAGCAGCACGTGGCCGACGCGCGGCTGATGGCCGAGGTGATGAAGGCCGACCACGCCGCCGCCCAGATGACCCGCAAGGCGCAGACGCTGCTGGTGATGTGCGGGATCTGGCCCGCGCGGCGGGAGACCCGGCCGGTGACGCTCTTCGACTGCGTGCGCGGCGCCCAATCGCGGATCGTGGAGTTCGGGCGGGTGGAGGTGCACGGCGGACAGACGCTGTACGCGGTGGCACCGGCCGTCGAAGGGCTGATGCACGCGGTCGCCGAACTGCTGGAGAACGCGACGGTGTTCTCCCCGTCCCGCACCCAGGTGGCCGTCTCCGTCCGGGAGGTGGCGGCGGGCGCGGTCATCGAGATCGACGACGCGGGGCTCGGCATGCCGCCGGACGTCCTCGAACAGGCCACCGGGCAGCTCCGCGAGGGGCTGGATCTGGCCCAACTGGGAGCGGTCCCACGGCTGGGACTCGCGTGTGTGGGGCGCTGGTCGCGCGAGCTGGGCTTCGGCGTCGAGCTGTCGACCGCCTCGGCGTACGGCGGGACCCGGGTCGTGGTCTTCGTCCCGCACCGGCTGCTGACCGAGCCGCAGGAGGGCGCCCCGGAGGCGGACGCCGAGCCGGTGGTCATCGACCCGGGGCCGGTGACCGCGGAGCCCGCCGACTCGGGCCCGGCCACGGCCGGGGGCACCCCCGCCCCGGCGGGCGGCGGCCTTCCGCAGCGCCGCAACCGGCGGCGTACGGCCCCGCGGACGGATTCCCGTACGGCCGCCCCGGGCGGCGACGCCCCGCGTACGGCCGCCACCGGGCCCGGCGGGACCGCACCCGGGGACACCGCATCCGGGAACACCGCGGCGGACGCCGCCCCCTGGACGCCCGAGGCCGCCCGGGCCTCCGTCGCGAGCGTGGTGTCCGGCACCCGCCGCGGGCGGGCCGAGGCCACGGAGGCCGGAGCCGGAGCCGGAGCCGGAGGCGGGGGCCATGACCGGGGGCGGGGTCCGGAGCACGACCGGGGCCGGGACCGCGAAGACCACGAGGACCGAGAAGAGGATCGAGAAGGAGGCCGGTAGTGGCCGGAACCATATCCAGGCTGCCCGACGTTGGATGGATGCTGCGTCCCTTGACCCAGATTCCGGGGGTGCGGCACGCCGTCGTGGTCTCGGAGGACGGTCTGCGCATGGGGCACGGCTCCGCCGAGGGACTGACGGGAGAGGTCCCCGAACTGGGCGTCGCCGAGGCCGAGTCGCTGGCCGCGGCCTGCGCGGCGCTGACGGTGACCAGCCAGTCCACGGTGTCGCTGCTGTTCGGCGAGGAGGCGGGGGTGAGACAGCTGATGATCGAATCGGACGGCGGGTTCGTGCTGTTCACCTCGGCAGGACAGGGCGCCTCGCTGGGGGTGGCCACCGGCACGGAGGCGGATGTCGGCCTGGTGGCCCAGCAGATGCAAGTGCTGGTGGCGAGAATCGGCGCCCATCTGAGCAGTCGGCCACGGGAGCAGATCAGCACACCATGACCGAGCCCGGGGAGGAACGCACCACGGCCGCGGTGCGCCCATACGTGATCACACGGGGGCGCGCGGGTTCCTCACGGGATGCTCTGCCGCTGGAGACGCTGGTGAAGTCCTCCGGAAGCGCGCTGCCCCCGGCCCTCCAGCCCGAGTACCGGCGGATCGTCCGCTGCTGTCAGGGGCTGCTGTCGGTGGCGGAGGTCGCCGCTCACCTCGGCCAGCCACCCGCCGTGGTGCAGGTGCTGCTCGCCGATCTAATCGACTGGGGGCACATCGTGGCGCGCCCGCCCATCCGGGCGGCCGAGCGCGCCGATATGGACTTGCTGAGGAAGGTGCTCGATGGGCTTGAAAGCAAGCTCTGAGATCTCGATGCCCGACACGGGCCGCACGGACGGCGCGCAAGGCGTCGACGGCACGGACGGCGTGGACGACGACATGGATGACACCCACGGCATGAACGGCACGGACGGCGCGGACGGCCTGGACGACCTGGACGACCTGGACGACCTGGACGACACGACGGTCATGTACGTGCAGCCCAGCGTGTCCGGCGCGGCGAAGATCCTGGTCGTCGGGCCGATGGGGGTCGGCAAGACCACGCTGATCGGCACGGTGTCGGAGATCAAGCCGCTGTCCACCGAGGCGACCATGAGCCGGGCGGGCGCCCGGCTGGACACGCCGGTGCGGCCGACGAAGTCCACCACCACCGTGGCGCTGGACTTCGGGCGGATCACGCTGGGCGGCGAGCTGGTCCTGTACCTCTTCGGCACCCCCGGCCAGCAGCGCTTCCTCCCCGCGTGGAAGGACCTGGCGCGCGGCGCCCTGGGCGCGCTCGCGCTGGTCGACACCCGCGACCTGGAGGCGTCGTTCGACGCCATCGGCCACCTGGAGGACCTGGACGTACCGTTCTCGGTGGCCGTCAACTCCTTCCCGGACAGCGTGCTGCACAGCGAGGACGATCTGCGCTCGGCGCTCGATCTGCTCCCCCACACCCCGCTGGTCATCTGTGACGCGCGCGAGCACAAGTCGTCGGTCAAGGCGCTGATCTCGCTGGTGAGCCATCTCATCGAGACCGTCACGGAGACGGCATGACGGCGGCGCGCGCCACCGGTTCCGCCGGTACGGCGACGGAGCGGGTGCCGCTGTACGGGACGGCGCTGGACGGGCCGCTGACCGAGCTGTACGAGCGGATGCGCCGCGACCACGGCAATGTGGTGCCGGTCGAGATCGCGCCCGGGGTCGAGGCGTGGCTCGTCATCGGCTACCGCGAGCTGCTCCATCTCACCCGCGACGAGCAGTACTTCTCGCACGATCCGCGCCGCTGGACGCCGCTGCGCGACGGCCGGGTTCCGGCCGATTCGCCGCTGATGCCGCTGGTGGGCTGGCGGCCCGCGCTGCTGTTCGCGGACGGCGCGCAGCACCGCCGGATGCGCTCGGCGGTGGCCGACGCGCTGGGCCGGGTGAACGGGCACGAGCTGATCCGTACGGTGCGGGCCACCGCGGAGCGGCTGGTCGCCGGGTTCGCCGAGCAGCACCGGGCCGATCTGGTGGCGCAGTACGCGCGCGTCCTGCCGCTCCAGGTGGTCACCGAGCTGCTGGGTCTTGACGAGGAGAGCGGGCCGCGGCTGGTCGACGCGATCTCCACCATCGTCGCCCCCACCGTGGCCGCCACCGGCGCCAACAAGCGGATGGGCCAGATCCTGCTGGAGCTGGTCGCGTGGAAGAAGCAGCGGCCGGGCGCGGACCTCACCTCGTGGCTGCTGGAGCACCCGGTCGGGCTGAGCGACGAGGAGGTGATGCACAACCTGGTGGTGATCATCGTGGCGGGGAACCAGACCACCGTGAACTGGATCGCCTCCACCACACAGATCCTGCTCACCGATCCCGCGTTCCGCTCCTCCCTGACCCGTGGCCATCTCACCGTGGACGACGCGCTCGACCTGGTGCTGTGGCGCCATCCGCCCACGCAGAACTTCCCCGGCCGCTACGCCACCCGCGATCTGCGCCTCGGCGGGCAGGACATCCGCGCCGGGGACATGCTGATCCTGGGTCTTGCCGGGGCGAACGCCGATCCGGAGGTGCTGCCGGAGGACGGCCGCCCGGTGGTCGGCAACCGCTCGCATCTCGCGTTCGGCGCGGGCCCCCACGCCTGCCCGGCGCGGGATCCGGCCCGGCTGATCACCCGTACCGCCGTGGACACGCTCCGCCACCGGCTGCCGGATCTGGAGATCGCGGTGCCGGAGGAGCAGCTTCCGTGGATCACCTCGCCCTGGTCCAAGGGGCTGGCCGGGCTGCCCGTGCGGTTCTCCGCGCCGCAGCTCGCCGCCGACGCCCCGGCCCCGCCACCGCTTCACCAGTGGCCCACCGCGTCCCATGCGTCCGACGCGTCCGACGCGCCCGACTCGCCTCCAGGAGACCGCAGATGACCGACGGCCGCTGCCCCGTCCCGCACGACGACCCCGTGGCGCACGACGGGCCCCTCCCGCACGACGGCCCCGCGCCGCACCGGCTGGACCCCGACGACCAGCACGCGGTCAACGACCGGTTACGTGCCCGCGGGGCCGCGGTCCCGGTCCTGCTGCCCGGTGACGTACCGGCGTACGCCGTCACCCGGCACGAGGAGCTGAAGGGCTTCCTCACTCACCCCGACGTGGCCAAGAACGCCTGCCATTTCGCCGCCCTCCGGAACGGGGAGCTTCCGCCGGGCTGGCCGATGCTCACCTTCGCCACCGTGCGGGGCATGACCACCGCCGACGGCGACGACCACAAGCGGCTGCGGTCCCTGGTGACGCGCGCGTTCACCCCGCGCCGCATGGAGGCGCTGCGTCCGGTCGTGCACGAGCTGACCGGCACGCTGCTGGACCGGCTGGGCGAGGCCGCCGCCGCGGACCCGGACGGGGTGGCGGATCTGCGCCGGCACTTCGCGATGCCGCTGCCGATGAGCGTGATCTCCCAGCTCCTGGGCGTCGACGCGGCGTACCAGGACCGGCTGCACGAGCTGTCCAACGAGATCGTCTCCACCGGCACCGCCCCCGAGCGGGTCCCGGAGGCCAACCGCGAGATGGTGGCGATTCTCGGCCAGGTGGCCGCGGCCCGGATGAAGGACCCGGGCGACGACCTGACCAGCGCGCTGATCGCGGCGCGTGCGGAGGACGGGGACCGGCTCAGCGAGGAGGAGCTGATCGGCACCCTGATGCTGACGATCATCGCGGGGCACGAGACCACGCTCAACCTGATCACCAACGCGGTGCGGGCGCTGTGCAACCACCGCGATCAGCTGGAGCTGGTCCGCTCCTCCGCCGCGACCTGGGACGACGTGGTCGAGGAAACGCTGCGGTACGACAGCCCGGTCAGCTACTTCCCGTTCCGCTACCCCACCAGGGACCTGCCCGTCGGCGACGCGGTGATCCCGAAGGGCGCGCCCGTGCTCGTCTCGTACACCTCCGCGGGGCGCGACGAGCGGGCGTACGGACCGAACGCGGACCGCTTCGTCGTGACCCGGGCGGCGCGCCATCTGTCCTTCGGCCACGGCGCGCACTTCTGTCTGGGCGCCCCGCTGGCCCGGATGGAGGCCGTGATCGCGCTGGAGGCGCTCTTCACCCGCTTCCCCGGCCTCGACCTCGCCGTTCCGGACGATCAGCTGGTGCCGCACCGGAGCTTCGTCGGCAACAGCCCGCAGAAGCTGCCGATCACCCTGGGGTAGGGGCTCACAGCCACCCGGGCGGCGCGCTGAGGGCAGCGTTTCGTCCGGGAAACGATGGTGATGCGGTCGGGAAACAGCACTCCCGCACGCTTCCTGGCATGACGTTGAGCGCACCGAAGACCGAGACTGCCCCCACGATCGTGCTCGTCGGGCACGGCATGGTCGGCCAGCGCTTCCTGGAGGGCCTGGCCGACCGGGGCGTGACCGCCCGCGCCCGGGTCGTGGTGCTGTGCGAGGAGCCCCGGCCCGCCTACGACCGGGTGCAGCTGACCTCGTACTTCTCCGGCCGGACCCCGGACGATCTGTCCATGGTCGAAGACGGCTTCATGGAGCGGCACGGCATCGAGCTGCACCTGGGCGACCCGGCCGAGGCCATCGACCGGGAGGCGCGCACGGTCACCGCGCGCTCCGGGCTCACCGTCACGTACGACACGCTCGTGCTGGCCACCGGCTCGTACCCGTTCGTCCCGCCGGTGCCCGGCAAGGACAGCGAGGGCTGCTTCGTCTACCGCACGGTCGAGGACCTGCTCGCGATCGAGGAGTACGCCAAGGACCGGGCGACCGGCACCGTGGTCGGCGGCGGGCTGCTCGGCCTGGAGGCGGCGGGCGCCCTCAAGGGGCTCGGGCTGACCACGCACATCGTGGAGTTCAACGAGCGGCTGATGGCGCTCCAGGTGGACCAGGGCGGCGGCGCCGCGCTGCGCCGCACCGTCGAGGACATGGGGCTGATCGTGCACACCGGCGTCGGCGGCAAGGAGATCACCGCCGACTCCAATGGCGCGGTGACCGCCATGGCCCTCTCGGACGGCTCGTCCATCGACACCGACCTGGTGATCTTCTCGGCCGGGGTGCGCCCCCGCGATCAGCTGGCCCGGGACTGCGGCCTGGACGTCGGCGAGCGCGGCGGCATCACGGTCGACGAGCGGTGCCGCACCAGCGATCCGGCGGTGTACGCGATCGGCGAATGCGCGCTGACCGCCGACGGCAAGGTGTACGGGCTGGTCGCGCCCGGGTACGAGATGGCGCAGACCGTCGCCGACGACCTCGCCGCGGTTGCTTGCGAGGGCTTCACCGGCGCCGACACCTCCACCAAGCTCAAGCTGCTCGGCGTGGACGTGGCGTCCTTCGGCGACGCCCACGGCACCGCCGACGGCTGTCTCGACGTCGTCTACTCCGACTCCCGCGCGGGCGTCTACAAGAAGCTGGTGATCGGCGCGGGCGGCGAACTGCTCGGCGGGGTGCTGGTCGGCGACGCCGACTCGTACGGCATGCTGCGGCCGCTGACCGGTTCCGTGCCGCCCGTCGCGCCCGAGCAGCTGGTGCTGCCCGCGGGGCTCGGCGCGCCCGCCGCGCTCGGCCCGTCCGCGCTGCCCGACGAGGCGGTCATCTGTAGCTGCCACAACGTCACCAAGGGCTCGATCCGCTCGGCGGTCACCGAGCACGAGTGCACCACCGTGCCCGAGGTGAAGAAGTGCACCAAGGCGGGCACCGGCTGCGGCAGCTGCGTCAAGACGCTCACCACGCTCGTGGGCGGCGAGCTGGAGGCCAGCGGGATCAGCGTCGACAAGGGGCTGTGCGGCTGCTTCGCGTACACCCGCGCGGAGCTGTACGAGATCGTCCGCACCCTGCGCATCACCACCTACGCGCAGCTGCTGGACAGCCACGGCCGCGAGGAGGCGCGCACCGGCGACGGCTGCGAGGTGTGCAAGCCGGCCGTCGGCTCGATCATCGCCTCGCTCGCCCCGACGCTGGGCGCCAGCGGCTACGTCCTCGACGGCGAACAGGCCGCCCTCCAGGACACCAACGACCACTTCCTGGCCAACCTCCAGCGCAACGGATCGTATTCGATCGTGCCGCGCATCCCCGGCGGCGAGATCACCCCGGAGAAGCTGATCGTGATCGGCGAGATCGCCCGGGACTTCGGCCTCTACACGAAGATCACGGGCGGTCAGCGGATCGACCTGTTCGGCGCCCGGGTGGACCAGCTCCCGGTGATCTGGGCCAAGCTGGTGGACGCCGGGTTCGAATCGGGCCACGCGTACGGCAAGGCGCTGCGCACCGTGAAGTCCTGCGTGGGCCAGACCTGGTGCCGCTACGGCGTCCAGGACTCGGTGCGCATGGCCATCGACCTGGAGCTGCGCTACCGGGGCCTGCGCTCCCCGCACAAGCTGAAGTCGGCCGTCTCCGGCTGCGCCCGCGAATGCGCCGAGGCGCGCGGCAAGGACTTCGGCATCATCGCCACCGTAGGCGGCTGGAACCTGTACGTCGGCGGCAACGGGGGCGCCGAGCCGCGCCACGCCGATCTGCTCGCCCAGGACCTGGACGACGAGGGGCTGATCCGGCTCATCGACCGCTTCCTGATGTTCTACATCCGCACCGCGGACCGGCTGGAGCGCACCTCGGCCTGGCTGGAGCGGATCGAGGGCGGCCTGGACCACGTACGGGACGTGGTGGTCCACGACTCGCTGGGGCTGTGCGCCGAGCTGGAGGCGCTGATGGCCGACCACGTGGCGGGTTACCGCGACGAATGGGCCGAGACCATCAACGACCCCGAGCGGCTGCGGCGCTTCGTCTCCTTCGTCAACGCGCCCGAATCGCCCGACCCGACGGTCGCCTTCGTCCCCGAGCGCGACCAGGTCAAGCCGGACCTGACGCTGCTGTCCGGCCCCACCATCCCCGTCCGTACCGCACGCACTCTCGAAGGGACTTCGAGCCGATGACCATGGCGCCCGAGCGGATCGACCTCCGCGTGGAACTCCTCGTCGACCAGCGGTGGTTCGCGATCTGCGGCCTCACCGACCTCATCCCGGGCCGCGGCGTGGCCGCCCTGCTGCCGGACGGCCGCCAGGTGGCGGTCTTCCTGGACCGGGCGGGCCGTCCGTACGCGATCGACAACCGCGACCCCTTCACCGGCGCGTACGTCCTCTCCCGGGGGCTGCTGGGCTCGGCGGACGGACGGCCGTTCGTGGCCTCGCCGCTGCTCAAGCAGCGCTTCGACCTGGAGACGGGGCGGTGCCTGGACGATGAGACGGTCACCGTCCAGGCGTACGCCACGCGCACGGAGGAGGCCGTGGCCGCCTAGACGCCTGGACGCCTACGACCCGGCGAGCCCGTCGCGGAAGGCGTTGTAGGCGGGCTTGGGCTGGTAGTTGGTGTCGTACAGATTGGCCGCCCCCTGGCCCGGGAAGGTGCCCGGCACCCAGGAGTCCCGGTCGCCGAAGCCCCACACCGTGATGCCGGTGCAGCGGGCGACCGCCAGACAGGTCCGGGCCACCGCCTTGTAGTCGTTGGCCTGCTGCTGGAGCTTGGTGGCGTTGGCCGGGGTGGCCATCCGTATGTCCAGCTCGCTGATCACGACCTCCACGCCGAGGTCGGCGAAGCGCTGGAGGTTGGCCTTCATCGTCGACGGGACCTGGCCCACGATCAGGTGGCTCTGGAAGCCGACGCCGTCGATCGGCACGCCCTGCGACTTCAGCGACTTGACCAGGTTGTACAGGCCGTCGCTCTTCGCGTTCGTGCCCTCGGTGTTGTAGTCGTTGATGAACAGCTTGGCGCTCGGGTCGGCGGCGCGCGCGGCCCGGAAGGCGTCGGCGATATACGACTGGCCGAGCTGGTTGGAGAACTTGGACGCGCGCAGGGTGCCGTTCTCGTTGAACGCCTCGTTGACCACGTCCCAGCGCTGGACCTTGCCCTTGTAGCGGGCGACCTGGGTGGTGACGTGGCCGGTCATGATGGTGCGCAGCTCGGCGTTGGAGAACGAGCCGTTGGCCAGCCAGTTCGGCATCTGGCTGTGCCAGACCAGGGTGTGCCCGTACACCTTCTGGCGGTTGGCCTGGGCGAACGAGACGAGACGGTCGGCGGCGGCCCAGTTGAACTGGCCCCGGTTCGGCTCGACCGAGTCCCACTTCATGGCGTTCTCGGCGGTGACGCTGGAGAACTCGCTCTTGGCGATGTTCGCGTAGGTGCCGTCGCTCAAGCGTCCGTCGTTGACCGCGGTGCCGACGAAGCGGCCGGTGCGGTCGGCGACTTCGCGCAGCGTGGGGTTGGCGGCCGCCTGGGTCGGGGCGGCGAGGGTGACGGCGAGCACCGCGGAAGCGAGCAGTGCGGTGGCGTGGGCTCTGCGTAAGCTCAGGAGCTGGAGCTTCATGGGAGTGTCCCTCTCTTCTCTTCACGTCTGTTCCGGTTTTCCGGAAGACTTCTGCAAGGTTCCGAGGGTGCGACCGGAAAGTTAGAGGCGGGCGTGACGCCCGTCAACGGAGGAGGCGGAAATGGCTACGGAGAGCGCGGGCCCCGACGGCGGTACCAAGCCCAAGGTGACGATCACCGCCATCGCCCAGGAGGCCGGGGTGTCCGTGCCCACGGTCTCGCGGGTCGTCAACGGACGGTCGGACGTCTCCCCCGAGACCCGGGCCCGGGTCGAGGACCTGCTACGTCTCCACGGCTACCGCCGCCGCCCGTCCGCCCCCGGCGACCGCGCCGCCCTCGTCGACCTGGTCTTCAACGACCTCGACAGCCCCTGGGCCGTGGAGATCATCCGCGGTGTGGAGGAGGTCGCGCACCAGGACGGGGTCGGTACGGTCGTCTCCGCCATCCACGGGCGGGCGGGCTCGACCCGGCAGTGGATGAAGAACCTGCGGGCCCGCGCCTCGGACGGGGTCATCCTGGTGACGTCCGTCCTGGAGCCGGTGGTCCACGCCGAGTTGCGGCGGCTGAACGTCCCCATCGTGGTCGTCGACCCCGCGGGTTCCCCCGCCCTCGACGGCCCCGCGGCGCCCACGGTCGGCGCCACCAACTGGGCCGGTGGCCTGGCCGCCACCGAACACCTGCTGAGCCTGGGGCACCGCCGTATCGGTTTCATCGCGGGCCCGCCGCGGCTGCTGTGCAGCCGGGCGCGGCTGGACGGACACCGGGCCGCCCTGGAGGCGGCAGGTGTTCCGTTCGATCAAGCTCTCGTCGCCCAGGGGGACTTCTACCACGAATCCGGTTTCCACGGCTGCGACCAGCTCATGGCCTCCCCCACCCCGCCGACCGCCGTCTTCGCCTCCAGCGACCAGATGGCGCTGGGCGCGATCGAGGCCCTGCGGAGGCGGGGGCTGCGGGTGCCGGAGGATGTGAGCGTGGTCGGCTTCGACGATCTCCCCGAGGTCAGCTGGTCCGCCCCGCCCCTGACGACGGTGCGACAGCCCCTGGCCGACATGGGCAAACTGGCGGCCCGCACGGTGCTGCGGCAGGCGCGCGGCGAGGAGATCGACTCCCCCCGCGTGGAACTCGCGACCCAGCTGATGATCCGAGCCAGCACCGCCCCACCGGCCGGAGCCTGACCCCCGCCCCGCCCCTCCCCGAACCCGGGGCTACCGCTGGGAGGTGCCCCCTGGACGGGCTGGATTTTCCAGCCCGTCCGGCGCTTGAGGACACGCCCGAAGCGCGTCCGGTACACCAGCCCAAGCCGGCGATCGGGGGCCGGGAGCGGCGCCGCTGCGGCAGGGCTGGGGCAGAGCCCCGGTGGCGGGGTTGGGGCAGAGCCCCGGCGGGACCGGGAGCGGCGCCGCTGTGGCGGCCCGAGGCGAAGCCCGGTGGAGTCCCCGTGACGCGGACCGGGGCGGAGCCCCCATAGCGAGCCGCCGTGGCCGAGGGCTGCGCTGGAACGGGGTCCAGGGGCGGAGCCCCTGGGGTGGCTCCCCGCCGCGGAGGGCCGGGGGCTTGCCCCCGGTTTCGGGAAGGGGCGGGGTGGGGGACTGAGGCCGCGTCGCTGCCCGAGGTATTGACACCGCATCAGACCCCCCATACCGTCCACGCAACCGCTTCCGAGAATTATCGGGCTACTTCCGGAAGGCACGTGATGCGCATACCTCGGTCAAGGTCATCCCTCCGTGCGACGGGCCTCGCGGCGGCAGCCGCGCTCGTGGTGGGGGGAACGCTCAGCGGCTGCGGAAGCAGTGGGCCCGGAGGGTCGGGCGAGGGGAACATCAGCGTCTGGGTCTACCAGGACCCCTCCACCAAGGTGCAGCGCCAGGTCGTCGAGCGGTTCAACAAGACCTCGAAGATCAAGGTCAAGCTCACCCAGGTGCCCGGCGACGGCTATTCGGACAAGCTGCGCACCTCCATGGGCACGCCCAACGCCCCGGACGTGTTCTTCAACTGGGGCGGCGGCAGCATCAGCGAGTTCGTGAAGAAGGACATGCTGCTCGACCTCGGGCCCGCGATGAAGAAGGACCCGTCGCTGAAGCAGGGGTTCATCCCCTCCATCCTCGACGCGGGCGGCATCGACGGAAAGCACTACGGCATCCCGATGCGCGGCATGCAGCCGGTGATCCTCTTCTACAACAAGGACGTCTTCAAGAAGGCGGGCGCCCAGCCGCCCACCTCCTGGAACGACATCATCAAGCTCATCGGCACCTTCAAGGGCAAGGGCATCACCCCCTTCGTCGTGGCCGGCACCGACCCGTGGACCGAGCTGATGTGGGTGGAGTACCTGGTGGACCGCTACGGCGGGGCCGGGGTCTTCAAGAAGATCCAGAGCGAGGGCAAGGACGCCTGGGGCGACCCGGCGGTGCTGAAGACGGCGGAGACCATCAAGGACCTGGTGGACCGCGGCGCGTTCGGCAAGAACTACAAGTCGGTCAACTACACCGCCGACGGCGCGTCCACGTACTTCGCCAAGGGCAAGGCCGCGATGCATCTGATGGGCAGCTGGGAGTACGCCAACCAGCAGGCCAACCAGCCCGCGTTCGCCAAGTCGGGCCTCGGCTGGACGACCTTCCCGGCCGTCCCCGGCGGCACCGGCGACCCCAAGAACGTGGTCGGCAACCCGACCAATTACTGGTCGATCAGCGGAAAGCTGAAGGGCAAGAAGCAGCAGGCGGCGATCGACTTCGTGAAGTTCGCGGCCAAGCAGGACTACGCCAAGGCGCTGATCGCCAACGGCGACGTCCCCACGACCTCCGACGCGTCGTCGCTGCTGAACGGGCACGAGAACCCCACGTACGCGAAGTTCCAGTACGACATGGTGCGGGACGCCCCGGACTTCACGCTCTCCTGGGACCAGGCGCTGCCCGCCAAGTACACCCCGCCGCTGCACACCAACGTGCAGAAGCTGTTCAACGGCCAGCTGAGCCCGACGGCGTTCGTCGACGCCATGAAGGGCATGTGATGGCCAACGCGGCGATCCGGCACAGCAAGAGCGTCGGGCGGCCGAGCGCCGCCTGGGCCCTGCCCGGCGCCCTGTTCTTCGTCTTCTTCGCCGTCGCCCCCATGGTCCTCGTCGTCGCGCTGGCCTTCACCGACTGGGACGGCATCGGCACCCCGCAGTGGACCGGCCTCAGTAACTGGACCCGGCTGTGGGACGACCCCGACACCCACCAGGCCATCCGGCTCAGCCTCGTCCTGACCGTGCTGACCTGGCTGGTGCAGACCCCGCTGGCGCTGCTGCTCGGGGTCTGGGCGGCGGGGCACCAGCGCAACCGGGCCGTGCTGTCGGCGATCTTCTTCCTGCCGCTGCTGGGGTCGTCCGTGGCGCTCGCGCTGGTGTGGAAGTCGCTGCTGGACCCGAACTTCGGCCTGATCGCCGACATCGGCCCGGCCCTCGGGTTCGAGGACGGCGATCTGCTGGGCAGCTCCACGGGTGCGTTCGGCGCGGTCCTCTTCGTCACCGCGTGGCAGTTCATCCCGCTGCACACGCTGATCTACCAGGGCGGCGCCCGGGCCGTCCCGCGGTCTCTCTACGACGCGGCGGCGATCGACGGCGCCGGCACCGTACGCCAGTTCTTCTCGATCACCCTGCCGCAGCTGCGGAACACCATCGTCACCTCGTCGGTGATCATGGTGGTGGGCGCGCTGACCTTCTTCGACACGGTCCTGATCCTCACCAAAGGCGGTCCCGGCACCGACACCACGATCATGCCGTACCTGATGTACAAGAACGGCTTCCAGGCGTTCGACCTCGGCTACGCGAGCGCCGTCGCGACCATCCTGGTGGTCGTCGCCACCACCGTCTCCCTGCTGCTCGTACGGCTCACCGGCTTCACCACGATGCGCAGCACCCGGGAGGGCATGTGACCGACGTCCTGCACGGCCGCCCCCGAAACGGCGTCCATACGCCGAAAAGGACCCCGGTGGCGTCACGCCCCCGCCAACGCCGCCGGGGTCTGTCCCGCCGCAACTATCCCGCCGGGCTCGGCTCCCTCATCTGGCTGGTGATCGTCGGGCTGCCGCTGTACGTGCTGGTCGCGGCCACCTTCCAGACCCGCGACGGCTACATCGACGACGGCCCGCTGGCCCTGCCCGACCACCCCACCCTCGCCAACTACCGGCGGGTGCTCACCTCCGGCTTCCTCCACTACCTCCTCAACACCGCGCTGGTCACGGCCGTCTGCGCGGCGCTCGTGATCGTGCTGTCGGTGACCGTCGGCTACAGCGTCGTCCGCACCCGCAGCCGCACCTCCCGCCGGATCTTCCAGCTCTTCCTGCTCGGGCTCGCGATCCCCTCCCAAGCGGTGATCATCCCGATCTACCTGGTCATCACCAAGCTGCATCTGTACGACACCCTCCTCGCCGTCATCCTGCCGACGGCCGCGTTCTCCCTCCCGGTCAGCGTGCTGATCCTGGTGGGCACGATGCGCGACATCGACGAGGAGATGTACGAGTCGATGGCGCTGGACGGCGCGAGCCCGACCCGGGTGCTGCTCCAGCTGGTCGTACCGCTGTCCCGGTCCGGGATCTCCACGGTCGGGGTGATGTCCGCGCTGCACGCCTGGAACGGGTTCCTCTTCCCGCTGATCCTCACCCAGTCCAAGAGCAACCGGCTGCTGACGCTGGGCCTGTACGACTACGTCGGCGAGTTCCGGGTGGACACCCCGGCGCTGCTCACCGCGGTCGTGCTGTCCATCGTCCCGATCTTCCTCGTGTATCTGTTCGCGCGGCGCCAGCTGATCAACGGTCTGATGGGTGTGGGCGGCAAATAATCCGGCCGCCCCCAGTTCGCCGCTCACCACAAGGAGCTTCATGCCTCACCCCTGGCAGGACACCTCCCTCCCCGCCGAGGACCGCGCGGACGATCTGCTCTCCCTCATGACGCTGGAGGAGAAGCTCGCGCAGCTGTACAGCGTGTGGCCGGGTTCGGAGACCGAGGCGGGCGGGGACGTCGCGCCGCTCCAGCATGAGGTGGCGGAGGCCGTGGACCTCGACGGCCTCCTTCCGCACGGCCTCGGCCAGCTGACCCGCCCCTTCGGTACCGCCCCCGTCGAACCCGCCGAAGGCGCCGCCGCCCTCGCCCGCGCCCAGGCCCACATCACCGCCGCCAACCGCTTCGGGATCCCGGCGCTCGTCCACGAGGAGTGCCTGACCGGGTTCACCGCCTGGCGCGCCACCGTCTTCCCCACCCCGCTCGCCTGGGGCGCGTCCTTCGACCCGGCGCTGGTGGAGCGGGCCGCCGCGCTGATCGGCGGATCGATGCGCTCGGTCGGCGTCCACCAGGGGCTCTCGCCCGTGCTGGACGTGGTGCGGGACGCGCGCTGGGGGCGTACGGAGGAGTCGATCGGCGAGGACCCGTATCTGGTCGCGACCGTCGGCACCGCGTACGTCCGCGGCCTCGAATCCGCCGGGATCATCGCCACGCTCAAGCACTTCGCGGGCTACTCGGCCTCGCGCGGCGCCCGCAACCACGCACCGGCCTCGATCGGCCCGCGGGAGCTGACGGAGATGATCCTGCCGCCGTTCGAGATGGCGCTGCGGGACGGCGGGGCACGTTCGGTGATGCACTCCTACAACGACCTCGACGGCGTCCCCTCCGCCGCCAACCCATGGCTGCTGACCGAGTTGCTGCGGGAGCAGTGGGGCTTCACCGGCACCGTCGTCGCCGACTACTTCGGCGTCTCCTTCCTGGAGCTGGCCCACCGCGTCGCCGACTCCCCCGGGCGCGCCGCCGCCCTCGCCCTCGCGGCGGGCGTGGACGTCGAACTCCCCGCCGTCCGCTGCTACGGCACCCCGCTGCGGGACGCCGTACGGGCCGGGGAGGTGCCGGAGCGGCTGGTCGACCGGGCGGTGCGCCGGGTGCTCACCCAGAAGGGCGAACTGGGGCTGCTGGACCCGGACTGGTCGCCGGAGGCCCCTGACAGCGTCGACTTCGACCCGCCCGCGATGCGGGCCGTCGCGCGGCAGCTGGCCGAGGAGTCCGTGGTGCTGCTCGCCGACGACGGGGACGTGCTGCCGCTGGCGCCCACCGCGCGCATCGCCGTCGTCGGGCCGCTCGCCGACGACCCCGCCGCCATGCTCGGCTGCTACACCTTCCCCCGCCACGTCGGCATCGAACACCCCGACCTGCCCATGGGCGTCGAGGTGCCGACGCTGCTCGCCGCGCTGCGCGCCGAGCTGCCCGACGCCCGGATCAGCCACGCCGAGGGGTGCGCCCCGCCCGGCCCGGCGCCCACCGCCCCGGCCGGGCCCGGCTCGGCGGGGGCGGCGGCGCTCACCGCCGAGAGCCGCCTGGCGCAGGCGGCCCGGATGGCGGCGGACGCCGAGGTGTGCGTGGCCGTGCTCGGCGACCGCTCCGGGCTCTTCGGCCGCGGCACCTCCGGCGAGGGGTGCGACGCCGCCGACCTCGAACTCCCCGGCGAGCAGGGGGCGTTGCTGGACACCTTGCTGGCCACCGGTACGCCCGTGGTGCTGGTGCTGCTCACCGGCCGCCCGTATGCCCTCGGCCGCTGGTCGGGGCTGCTGGCGGGCGCCGTGCAGGCGTTCTTCCCCGGCGAGGAGGGCGGCCCGGCGGTGGCCGGTGTGCTGGGCGGGCGCGTCAGCCCGTCCGGGCGGCTGCCGGTGAGCGTGCCGTACGCGCCCGGCGGCCAGCCCTGGACGTATCTGCAACCGCCGCTCGGCCACCTCAGCGGGGCGAGCACCGTCGACCCGACCCCGCTGTTCCCCTTCGGCCACGGGCTGACGTACACCTCGTTCGCCTGGGAGCGGCCGGAGGCCGACGCCGCCGAAGTGGCGACGGACGGCGAGACGACGGTACGGCTGACCGTGCGCAACACCGGCGACCGGGCCGGGACCGAGGTGGTGCAGCTGTATCTGCACGACCCGGTGGCCCGCACCGCCCGCCCGGTGGCGCGGCTCGTCGGCTACGCCCGGGTGCCGCTCGGCCCGGGCGAGTCGGCCGAGGTGCACTTCACCTTCCACGCCGACATGGCCGCGTACCCGGTGGACCGGGACGGCAGCCGGATCGTGGAACCGGGCGCGCTGGAGCTGCGGTTGGCGTCCTCCAGCGCCGACGCCGACGTACGCCACACCGTCCCGCTGACGCTGACCGGGCCCGAGCGCCGGGTGGACCACCGGCGGCGGCTGGTGTGCGAGGCGCGGGTGAAGTAGCGGGCGGGCGGGGCGCAAGGCGCATCCCAGTGCCCCGTGCCGTCGATGGCCCCGCCAGCGCGTGCACCAGCCACCGGTCGTCCAGAGCGGCCCGGGCGCGCGCGTCCGTCATCGACCCTCCCCGTTCGATCGCGTCATGGGGAGATCCTCCCCACGGGTCCGACAATGGTTCTGGTGCGCCGGGTTCTGGTGCGCGGAGAGCGGGAAGGCAGCGGGCATGGGCAAGGGAATCTTCCGGTACGTGTCCTCGTACGAGCCGCTGGGCGGGCCGGAGGCCGCTCCCGGCAGTCAGGATGAGCAGGACGTGGCGGTGTCCGAGTTCTTCCAGCAGGTCTCGGACAGGGTGCTCACGGGAGGCCCGCTGGGGAGGGAGCTGACCCGCCTGGACGCCGTCGACCGGTCGTGCACCTTCCGTCAGGCACCCGAACCGGATGCCCGCGCCGTCGTCGACACGGCCGGTGGGGCGCCCGCGGCGTCCTCCCCGGCGTGGGCGCATCTGGCGTGGCTCCTGCGGGAGCTTCCCTTCGTCCACGCGTTCCGGGAGTACGGGCATGAGGGCGGCCCGACGCTGCTCGGGGTGGAGGTGCCGTCACGCCAGTGGGCGGATGTGCTGACGGAGCATCACGGGGAGCGGTGGCGGGTGCGGGTGGCCCTGGCGGGCCGTACGGAGCCGATCGAGTTCCCGGGCATGGTGATCGGCGAAGTGTTCGGCGAGGGGCGGCACCGGGAGCTGGCAGAGTCGCATCTGCTAGATCCGGGAATCTGAGGCCCCGGCACATGGTGTCGCACCTTCACGGCCGCGCGCTTAGGCTGTCGCTCCGAGCGAGGGCTACCGGCGCATAACGCAGACCGCGAAGGAGTGCGTGATGAAGGGCTGGACCGCGAGCGACATCCCCGACCAGACCGGCCGCACCGCCGTGGTGACCGGCGCCAACAGCGGCCTCGGCTATGCCACCGCCCGCGAACTGGCCCGGCGCGGCGCCCAGGTGGTGCTGGCGTGCCGGGACGCGGGGCGCGGCAAGGACGCCGAGGAGCGGATCCGGGCGGAGGCGCCGGGCGCGGCGGTGCGGTTCGCGCCGCTGGACCTGGCGGATCTGGCGTCCGTACGGGCCTTCGCCGCGGACTTCCCGGAAGACCGGCTCGATCTGCTGATCAACAACGCCGGCGTGATGGCTCTCCCGTACCGCCGGACGGCCGACGGCTTCGAGATGCAGTTCGGCGTCAACCACCTCGGCCACTTCGCGCTCACCGGACTGCTGCTGCCGAAGCTGCTGGAGGCCGGGCCGGGCGCCCGCGTGGTCACCGTGTCCAGCTTCATGCACCTGCTGGGCACGGTCGATCCGGCTGACCTCTCCATGCAGCGCACATACCGGCGTTGGGTCGCCTACGCCCGCTCCAAGAGCGCCAATCTCCTCTTCACCCACGAACTGGCCCACCGCCTGCGCACCGCGGGCCTCCCCCTGGTGGCGGCCGCCGCCCATCCGGGCTACGCCGCGACCAACCTGATGTCCGCCGCGCCGAAGATGGAGGGCCACCGGGCGAAGGAGCGCTTCATGGAGATCGGCAACCGCTACTTCGCCCAGCCCGCGGAGCGCGGCGCGCTGCCCACCCTCTACGCGGCGACCGCCCCCGGCATCCGGCAGGACGACTACGTCGGCCCGCCCCTCCAGGGCCTCCGCCCCGGCTCCCCCACCCGGGCGGCCCGCGCCAAGTGGACCCTCAGCGACAAGGCGGCCCGCCAGCTGTGGGCGGCCTCGGAACAGCTCACGGGGGTGCGGTACGGGGCGCTCACGTGAGCCGCTGCGGGCAGGGGATCTCGGGCCGCATACGGTGCGGGCTGCACGCGACCAGGCAGACGGAGAGGAACCGCTGCCCCGCGAGGTACCAGCCCCCGACGACGTCCTCCCAGGCCCGCACCGCGCGGGAGGCCTTGTCCGCCTCCGGGACGAAGCCCGCCATGTGCGTGCGCACTTGCTCGGCGAACCAGTCAGCTGCCTCGGCGGGGTCGGACCAGGTGCCCTGGATGAACGACGGCGGCTTCAGCAGCCAGTGAGCCACGTCCAGCGGGACGACCTTGCTGGACGTGAACTCGGGGTGGATGGGCCGCCTGGGCCCGTCCTTCGACAGCTCGTATCCGGTGTCGACAACCCGCCCACTCCCGGGCAGCTCTATCTGCTTGAGGGCGCCAAGCGGAACTGTGCGGCAGGAGAGGACATCCGCAACATGTGGCGCGCGGACGCCGACCGGCTGCGACTGCCCGCCGAAGACTTCTGGGTTTTCGACTCCCGGCTCGTCGCCCTCCTCAACTTCGATGACGACGACAATCTGCTCACCGTGGAGGTGATCACGGAGCCGGTGGCGGTCAACCGCTATCTCCAGGTTCGGGATGCGGCATGGCACTACGCCGTCCGGTACGACACGTTCGCAGCGGGACTGACCACGTAGGCTGCAAGTACCGTGTGACCGGTGAGCACTGACTTTCAACAGGCACGGGTGGCCCTGGGAGCGCGGCTTCGGGAGCTGCGTGCGTCATGTCCTGGAGGTCGGCTCACCGGTAGACAACTCGCGGAGCGACTGGGCTGGCCGCACTCCAAGATCTACAAGCTGGAAAACGGCCGCCAGACAGCGACAGCCGAGGATCTGCGCGCCTGGGCCACGGCAACCGATCAGCCGGAAGCCGCCGAGGAACTGCTCTCCCGGTTCAACGGGCTGGAATCCCACATCCGATCATGGCGCAGCCAACTCGCCGCGGGGCACAAGCCCGTACAGGACGCGATCACCGCTGAACACGACCGCACGGCCACACTGCGCATCTGGGAAAACTGTCTCGTGGCAGGCATGCTCCAGACGGCCGACTACGCACGAGCGGTCTTCACCCGGAATGCCGACCTGCACAAGTCTCCACGAGACACCGAAGCCGCGGTCCGCGCCCGGGTGAAGCGTCAGGAAGCGCTGTACGACTCGCGCAAGCGGTACCACATCCTCATGTGGGAAGGAGCGCTCCGCGCTCGTGTCTGCCCGCCGTCGGTGCTCGCCGCACAGCTCGACCGGCTGATGAGCGTGATCGACTGGACACGGTCGAGCTGGGGATCGTCCCATTCACCGCGTCGTTGAAGATCCATCCCTCCAACGGATTCTGGATCCACGACGAGCGGCTGGTGCTCGTCGAGGACTGGCACGCGGAACTCTGGATCAACGACGCCGACAGCATCGCCCTCTATCTCCGCGCCTGGAACGCCCTCCGCGAATCCGCCGTCTACGGGGCCGACGCCCACCGTCTGATCCACGAGGCCCGGCGGGCGCTGATCGGGTAATGTGGCCGTCACTCGTACGCACCAAGGAGGTGAGACCCATCAACGCCAGTTCAGGCTGGGTGCTCTCGCCTCAGGGCCGTATGCGGCACAGCTGACCGCCGGGAGCGCCCCAGGGGCATCCCGAAAGGCTTCCATGTCGGCTACATCTTCTTCACCTTCACTCATCAGCATGTCCACCGTCGTCACCCGGCTGCGCGCCGCCGGGTGTGTGTTCGCCGAGGATGAGGCGCAGCTCATCCTGTCCGCAGGCCGCGGTCCGGCCGAAACAGACGCCATGGTCGACCGGCGCGCCGCCGGGCTGCCGCTGGAGCACGTGCTCGGCTGGGCGGAGTTCCGGGGGTTGCGGATATCCGTCGACGCCGGGGTGTTCGTGCCGCGGCGGCGTACGGAGTTCCTGGTGGAGCGGGCGGCCGCGCTGGCGCGGCCGGGCGCGGTGGTGGTGGATCTGTGTTGCGGGTCGGGCGCGTTGGGGGCCGCGCTGGTGGCGGCGCTGGGGGGCCGGGCCGAGTGGTACGCGGCCGACATCGACCCGGCCGCGGTGCGCTGCGCCCGCCGTAACGTCGAGCCCGCGGGCGGGGCGGTGTTCGAGGGCGATCTGTACGAGCCGCTGCCCGCCGCCCTGCGCGGCCGGGTCGATGTGCTGCTGGCCAACGTGCCGTACGTCCCCACCGGGGAGGTCGGCCTGCTGCCGCCGGAGGCGCGCGTCCATGAGGCGCGGGTGGCGCTGGACGGGGGCGCGGACGGGCTCGACGTGCTGCGCCGGGTGACCGCCGGGGCGTCGGGGTGGCTGGCGCCGGGCGGCAGTCTGCTGTTCGAGACGAGCGAGCGGCAGGCGTCGCACGCACTCGACATCGTCGCCGGTGACGGGCTGGTCCCGCGGGTGGAGGTGTGTGAGGAGCGGGAGGCCACGATCGTGATCGGGACCCTCGGCCGCTGAGAGATTCAGACCTCCAGTTCGGCCTCGATCTTTCTCAGCTGGTGGCGGGCCATCGCGAGGTTCGCGCGTCCGGAGTCGAGGACGAGGTACAGGAAGAGGCCGTTGCCTCCACGGCTCTTGAGCAGCCGGATCAGGTGGTACTGGGTGCCCAGGGTGATGAGGATGTCCTCGATCTCGTCCTGGAGGCCGAGGTGTTCCATGGTGCGCAGCTTGGCGCGGACGACGTCGGTGTTACCGGCGGCCGCCACGTTCAGGTCGAAGCTCGCGCCGCCTCCGATGGTGCCCAGCGCCATCCCGCTGGTGTAGTCGACGAGCGCGGCTCCGGTGGCGCCCTCGATCGTCGAGAGTGCGTCCTTCAGTGCTGATTCGGTGTTCGCCATGACGGTTCCCTTCGGGTTGCGATGGTGCTGCGGTGTGGGGTGTGGCTACGTCGTCGGGGTCTCCCCCGCGGCCGGGCGCCGGGAGCGGGTGCGGGCCCCGCCCGCGCGGGGGGAGGTGGGCCGTACGGGCAAGGGAGGCGCGCCGGGGGTGGCGGATGGCTGTCCGCGGGGACGGTCGGGCTGCTGGGCGGACACCCGCGCGGTGGCCTGGAGCAGTTCGCCGACGCGGCTGCTGGAGCGGCGTCCTTCCAGGTGCAGTCGGCCGACGTTCACCTGTCCTTCGGCCAGCAGGGTCAGCACGGCGGACGGCCCGGCGGCGTAGGTGGCCACATAACCGCGGTCGCTGCGGAGGAGGAGTTCGCGGAAGCCGCCCTGCCCGGTGGCGTCGGTGAGCCGGAGGGCGATACCCAGGGCGGCCGCGGTGAGGGCGGCCACGCCCTCCGGCTCCACGCCCCGGGTGTCCTGCGCCAGCACGAGGCCGTCGGCGCTGGCCGCGAGCGCGCCCGTCAGCTGCGGCATGCGGGACCGGAGCCGGTGGAGTTCGTCGAGGATTTCCGCCTCGGCCGACATGAGCTGTCTCCTTTCGGCACGCTGTCCGAGCGCGCGGATCACAGGGCCTCCAGTGCGTTCCTGAGTCGGCGCAGGAGGCTGATGTCGGGGCCGGTGGACGTCTCCGGAGGCCGGGCGGCCACGGCTTCGGGCCGTGGCCGCCGCCGGGTCGGCGCTACGGGATCGTGGCGGCGGGCCGGCGCCACGATCCCGGCGGCGGCGAGACGGCGGACGTCGACGAGCGTGTGGAAGGCGGGGCGGCCCAGGAGGCGGGCGATGTCGGCTGCGGTGCGCACCCCGTCGACGTGCTCGAGGACCGCGCGCTGCCGCCGCGGCAACCTCGCGTCGAGGGGGAGCCGGGTCCGCGACAGCGGTTCGGTGTCCGCCGCGTCCTCCGGCCAGATCTCGTGCAGCAGCTCCTGTCGGCGCGATGTCTCACGCTGCACCGCGTCGACCGGCACCGGGCGCACGGCTCCCAGCCAGTGTCCGACCCCGTAGCGGAAGCGGGCCGGGCCATCGTCCGGGCCGAGGACGAAGAACGCCGCGTCGTACAGCGCCCCGAGGTGGCACAGTTCCAGCGCGCCCTCGGGGAAGCGGCCGCTGTCCACCAGAAACCGCCCCACCCGCTGTTCGGGTCCGGCCGCGTCGAGGGCTTGCCGCCACTCCTCGGGTGACAGGGCGCCGCCCGTGGTGAGCAGCAGCTCCAGATCGGGCGTGTCCGGGCTCTCCGCGTGGATCACGTGTCCGTCGGCGAGATGGAGCGTGCCCCGCTCCCGCATGAAGGAGCCGGTGGCCTTCTCGGCGGCGAGCCGGTGCAGCATGGACAAGCCCGCCGGAGCACTGTCGGCGGTGGTCGCGGGGCGCCGCCGGGGCAGACCGGAAGAGAGTGCCCGCAAGGCGCTCACCCCAGCACCAGTTGCCGCGCCATCTCGCCCAGCCGGATGCGGGCGAGGGCGAGATTGCCCTCCGTACGGCCGAGCCACAGATGCAGGAAGACACTGCTGTCGAAGGTGGTGCGGACGAACTGGAGGAGGTGGTAGCTGTCGCGGTTGCTGACGATCAGATCGTTGACGGGAATGTCAGCGTCCGAGCAGTCCGACCAGTCGGAGCCGTCGGCGGGGGCGAAGGACGGGGATTCCGCCGCCATCCGCGCGAGTTCCGCCGTCTCGGCCGCCGTGGTCTCGTGGTCGCCGCTCGGCGACTCCCCGACCGTGCCCAGAGCCAGACCGCTGGTCCAGTCGACCACGGCGGCGCCCCGGGCGCCGGGCAGTTTCATGGCCTCCAGCA
This sequence comes from Streptomyces sp. BRA346, assembly GCF_052851135.1. Lineage (NCBI taxonomy): Bacteria > Bacillati > Actinomycetota > Actinomycetes > Kitasatosporales > Streptomycetaceae > Streptomyces > Streptomyces sp. BRA346. The sequence continues at coordinate 129,458 of NZ_JAIWIH010000007.1, forward strand.
GGCACTCGTCGATGCCGGGCACCGTGACATCCCTCCCCGCGTGCGTCGAACGAATATGGAGAACCTAGACTCCATATGTGGGGGAAATGTGAAGACGCGGGTAAAGTTTTGTGGAACCCGTGACTAATGAGTAGCGGATGTCAATGTTCTGAGGTTCCGTCACGCATGGACGAAACAGCCCAAATCTCCCGCCGGAGGCGGCTTCTCGATGCGTCAGCCGGTGCGGTGGTGGCCGATGCGCCGGTCCAGCGCGCGGCGGGCGCCGTCGAGGGCGGCGGCGGTGGCCCGCCGGGCGGACGCGGCATCCGGGTGGCCGAGCGCGCCCGCGATCTCGTCCCACGTACGGCCCGAGGCGAGCAGCGCGTGGACGGCGGCACCGAGCGCGTGGTCGGTGGCTCGGCGGGCCTCGCCGATCCGGCTCAGGGTGGCGAGCAGATCGGGCGCGGTGTGGGCGGCGTCGGTGTGGTGGCCGACGAGGGTGAGCGACTGGTCCGCGGTCACCCACCAGTCGCCGGGGGTGGGGGGTTCTGGGGTCACGGTCACCCGGCCATCGTAACGCCGGTGGACCGTTGAGTGGGTCGCGTGGTCCGTGCAGCGGACCAGCGCGGTCAGGCCTCGATGCGCTCGACCCGGTCGATGAGCAGCGCGTAGGCGACCAGCCCCACGGCGACGACGATGCCGATGTAGCCGAGCGCCCAGGCGAAGGAGCCGGTCGCGTCGACGATGAAGCCGATGACGAGCGGGGTGAGCACACCGCCCGCGTTGGCCATGAAGTTGAAGACGCCGCCGCCGGTGCCGGTGAGCCGCCGCGGGACGGAGTCCGCGAAGAGCGCCCAGCTGTTCTGCATCAGCCCCTGGGCGAAGAACGCGATCGACATGAAGGTGATGACGAGCGGTGCGGAGTCGGTGAAGTTCGCGCACACGATGATCGAGGCGAGTACGAAGCCGATCATCACCGGAAGCTTGCGGGCGACCGTGCGGGAGCGGCCGTTGTTCAGCATCCGGTCCGACCAGGCGCCGCCCGCGAGCGTGCCGACCAGCGCGGCGAGGTAGGGCGCGGAGGCCCAGAAACCGGCCTTGATGATGCCCATCCCCTTCTCCTCCACCAGATAGCTGGGGAACCAGGTGAGGAAGAAGAAGAGGACGGAGGCGCTGGCGAACTGGCCGATGTACATGCCCCACAGCCGCTTGTTGGTGAACAGCACCCGCAGATCGGCGCCCATGGTGGAGAGTTCCGCCTCGGATGCCTTCTCCACGGCGGCCGCCGACTCCTGCTCGTCGGGCTGCTGGATGTGCGCCAGCTCCTCGACGCTGACCTTCGGGCTCTGCTCGGGGCGGTCGTACACCCGGCGGAACCAGACGACGGAGAAGAGCAGCCCGACCGCCCCGGTGACCAGGAACACCGAGTGCCATCCGAAGTGCACGGTGAGCAGGGACAGGACGGGCGCGGCGACCGCGAGCCCGATGTACTCGCCGGAGGTGTACGTGGCGGTGGCCCGGCCGCGCTCGTTGCCCGGGAACCAGTTGACGACCAGGCGGTTGTTGGACGGGAACGCCGGTGCCTCGAAGGCGCCGAGCGCGACCCGGATGCCGACGAGCGAGCCGAAGCCGCGGGAGAGGACCACGGCGGCGGTCGCGAGCGACCAGCCGACCAGGGCGTACCCGAAGGCCAGCTTGGCGCCGACCTTGTCGATGAGCCGTCCGGTGGGGATCTGGAGCAGCAGATAGGCCCAGCCGAAGGAGGACAGCAGGATGCCCTGCTGGGTGGCGGTGAGGTGGAGGTCGTCCTTGATGTGCGGAAGGGCGACCGAAAGGTTCGTCCGGTCCAGGTAGTTGATCGCGGTGATGATGAAGAGGGAGGTCAGCAGCCCGTAGCGGGCCCGGCTGACGGCCGGGCGGGCGGAGTCGGGGACGAGCGGCGGGGGTGCGGCGGGGGCGGGCGTGCCGGTGGTGCTCATGGCGAGACTCCTTCGTCTCAGGGGAGAGGCGTGGGGAGGGGGAGTTCGGTCGGCGGCGGTGGAGCTCAGTCGGCGGCGGTGAGCGAGATCCAGGTCTTGCCCGCGCGTTCACGGGCTCCGGCGAACGCCTCCTGCGCGCGCTCCAGCGGGAAGCACGCGTCGATCGCGGCGCCGGGCCGTACCGCGCCCGAGGCGATGTCGGCCAGGGCGGCGGTGAAGTCGCCGGGGTGGTCGTAGATGAGCGAGCCGCGGAGGGTGAGCTGCGCGCGGACGAGCTGGTTCAGGGTGAGCGGCAGCGGGTCCGCGCCCAGCCCGACCAGGACGAACGTGGCGCCCGGCGCCGTACGCTCCAGCGCGGCGCGCAGTGCGGCCTGGGCGCCGGACGACTCGAAGACGTACCCGAACCCGCCCTCGCCGTCGGCCGCGGCACGGGCGCCCAGCTCCACGGCGCGCGCCAGGCGCGGCGGATGGGGTTCGACGACGGCCGGGCGGACGCCGACGGCCAGCAGCGCCTGGCAGAGCAGCAGCCCCTGGGCGCCCGCGCCGACGACGAGGGTCTTGTCGTCGGCGGTGACGCCCCCGCGGCGTACGGCGGTACGGGCCACCGTGTACGGCTCGGCGCAGGCCAGGTCGACGGCGCGGGCGGAGTCGGGGACCGGGTGGGCGAAGGGGGCGGGGACGGCGACGCGCTCGGCGAGGAGACCGGGGGCGTTCATCCCGACGATGGTGCGCTTGGCGCAGGCGGAGGTGAGCCCGCGGGCGCAGTCGGGGCACTGGAGGCAGGCGTAGTTGGGCTCGATGACGACGCGGGTCCCGGGGGCGGGCGCCGCGGTGGCCTGAGCGCCGACGGCGACGATCCGGCCGAAGCCCTCGTGGCCGACCACCCAGGGGAGGGCCGGGGGTTGGCGCGCGCCGTCGAAGACGGCCAGGTCGGAACCGCAGATCCCCATGCCGTCGAGCTGGACGAGGACATCGCGGGGGCCGCATACGGGCTCCGGCCAGTCATCGGCGATCCGGAGGCGGCGGGGTGCGGTGAGAACGGCTGCTTTCACCGTGACTCCTGACATTGGTCCGCTGAATGGACCCTGAGGTCCGAGTGACGGTGACGATAGGACGCATGCTGAGCATCGACAAGAGGTTGCGGACGAGTATCCGCGACGTAACGCGGACCGCGGCCCCGGGCGCCGCCCTGACGTGCCCGAACGCCCGCGCCGGAGCCGAGGCCACTGGTCCGCGCAGCGGACCCAGGGGGTGTCTTGCCGATCACGCCGGGCTCCCGAGGCCGCTGTGACATCAGCCGCTGCCGCGGCGGGCGGCACCTCGCGGCCCCGCGCTCGTCGCTCCCCCCAGCTACCGCTGGGCGGTGCCCCCTGACGCCGCTCGCTGATCCGGCCTGACCGACAAGACACCCCCTAGCCCATACTGGGGCCGTCGGTGGACCAGCCGGCGGACCGGTGCGAGGAGTGGCGGCATGGGCAAGGGCGCGGGGCCGGAGGACGCGGGGTCCGGCGGCAGCGGCGGGGGCGACGGAGGCGGCGCGGGCGGCGGCATGAGGACGGTCCAGCGGGCCATCGACATCCTCGGCCTCTTCAGCGAACACCGCCCCGCCCTGGCCATCCGCGAGATCGTCGAGGCCAGCGGGCTGCCGAAGACGACCGTCCTGCGCATCCTCCAGACCCTGCGCCTCAACGGGCTGCTCTGGCTCGACGAACACGGCCGCTACACCGCCGGACCCACCTTCCTGCGCTGGGTCCGCATGGCGGACCAGGGCTGGCGCCTGCCCGCCCCGGCCCGGCGGGCGCTGCGCGACCTGGCCGCCGAGCACCGGGAGACGGTGCACCTGTACGTACGGCGCGATGTGCACCGCGTCTGCGTCGCCCAGGAGGAGGGACCCCAGGCGCTGCGCCACATCGTGCAGGTCGGGGACGAACTGCCGCTGTGGGCGGGCGGACCCTCCAAGGTCCTGCTCCTCGGCGCCGACGACGCCCTCCTGGACCGGATCGCCCGCCGCTCCCCCCACGGCCCGGCGCACGCCGCGACGCTGCGCCGCTGGGCGGCGGAGACGGCCCGTCAGGGATACGCGGTGAGCCACGGCGAACACGAGGAGGGCCTGTCCTCGGTGGCCGTCCCCGTCCGCGGCCGGGGCGGCGACGTGGTCGCGGCCCTCTCCTTCGGCGGCCCGTCGGTCCGCTTCACACCGGAGCGGCTGCCGCGGTTCGTGGCCTCGCTGGCGGGCGCGGCCCGTACGGTGGCGGGCGGCCTGGGTGCGCTCCCGACGGAGGGGTGACCTGGGGCTTCACCCCGGAAACCCCATAAGGCCGGCGTCGGAGGTTACGCCCGCAGCTCCTCCGCCGCGTCCGCCACCCGCCCGATCAGCCGCAGCAGCAGCTCCCGCTCGTCCTCGTCCAGCGGCGCCAGGAACACCCGGTTCATCCGCGCCGTCCGCGTGACCAGCTTCCGGTGCAGCCGCTCGCCCTCGTCCGTCAGCTTGAGGACGTTGCGGCGCCCGTCGCGCGGATCGCGGACCCGCTCCAGGAGCCCGCGGCGGCCGAGCCGGGCGACCACGTCGGCGATGGTGGAGCGGTCCAGGTGGACGTGTTCGCTCAGGGTGCGCTGGTCGATGTCCGGCTTCTCGATCAGCGCGTTGAGCACCGCGAACTGCGGCGAGGTCGTCTCCTCGGAGACCATCGCGCCCCACAGCAGTGAATGGGCCTGCTGGAGGCGGCGGGCCAGATGCCCGGGGTGAGTGTTGAGGTCGACCGCACCCATGCTGACCTCCCCTGTCGGAGCGTTTGGTTCGTGTACTGAATGATTCTGCCCTGTGGAAGCAGCAGTGTCGAGCAGTGCTCATTCGCCTTAGACTCCCTTGACGAGCGCACCGAGCGATGGGAGCGTTCGGAAGCGACACGAAAATAGTCAGCACACTGAGCATTCCGGAAACCGTGTCGATCACCGCGGGAGTGACGATGGCCGACATCCGAAGCCTGCACGACGCCGTGGCGGACCTCATCCACGACGGGGACACCGTCGCGATGGAGGGTTTCACCCACCTGATCCCGTACGCGGCCGCGCACGAGGTCATCCGCCAGGGCCTCACCGACCTCACGCTCGTCCGCATGACCCCCGACGTCGTCTACGACCAGCTCATCGGCGCCGGACTCGTCCGCAAGCTGGTCTTCTCCTGGGGCGGGAACCCCGGCGTCGGCTCGTTGCACCGCTTCCGCGACGCCGTCGAGAACGGCTGGCCCCGGCCGCTGGAGCTGGACGAGCACAGCCACGCGGGCATGGCCAACCGCTATGTGGCGGGGGCGTCCAAGCTGCCGTTCGCCGTGCTGCGCGGCTACCGCGGCAGCGACATCCCGGCGCGTACGGACACCATCTCCACCGTCACCTGCCCCTTCACCGGCGAGGAGCTGGCCGCGGTCGCCGCGCTCAACCCGGACGTCACCGTGATCCACGCCCAGCAGGCCGACCGCGCGGGCAACGTCCAGCTGTGGGGGCTGACCGGGGTGCAGAAGGAGGCCGCGCTCGCCGCGCAGCGGGTGCTGGTGACGGTCGAGGAGATCGTCGAGGAGCTGGAGCCACGGCCGGGCGGGATCGTCCTGCCGACCTGGGTGATCGACGCGGTGTCGGTCGTCCCCGGCGGGGCGCACCCCTCGTACGCCACCGGGTACTCGGTGCGCGACAACGCCTTCTACCAGGCGTGGGACCCCATCGCCCGGGACCGCGAGGCGTTCACGCGGTGGATCGAGGAGAACGTGCGCACCGAAAGGACTGCAGTGCGATGACCGCGACCCCCGACTTCACCCGCGACGAGCTGATGGAGATCAACGCCGCCCGCGCGCTCGCGGGCGCCAAGACCTGCTTCGTCGGCATCGGCCTCCCCAGCACCGCCGCCAACCTCGCCCGCGCCACCATCAACCCCGGCCTGGTCCTCATCTACGAGTCGGGCACCATCGGCTCCAAGCCGACCCGGCTGCCGCTGTCCATCGGCGACGGCGAACTCGCGGAGACCGCCGACTCCGTGGTCCCGGTGCCCGAGATGTTCAACTACTGGCTCCAGGGCGGCCGGATCGACGTCGGTTTCCTCGGCGCCGCCCAGGTCGACGCCTACGCCAACATCAACACCACCGTCGTGGACCGCGGCCCGGACAAGCCCGAGGGCCGCCTTCCCGGCGCGGGCGGCGCCCCCGAGATCGCCTCCAACTGCGGCCGGGTGCTGATGGTGCTGCGCCACTCCACCCGCAGCTTCGTGCCGAAGCTCGACTTCGTGACCACCATGGGCCACGGCAGCGGCCCCGGCGACCGCACCAAGCTCGGCATGCCCGGCGCGGGCCCCGTCGCCGTCATCACCGACCTCGGCATCCTGCGCCCCGACCCGGCCACCGCCGAGCTGACCCTGACCGAGCTCCACCCGGGCGTCACCGTCGAGCAGGTCCGGGCCGCCACCGGCTGGGAGCTGACCGTCGCCGACACCGTGAGCACGACCGAGCCGCCGACCCCCGACGAACTGGCGGCGCTGCGCGCGCTCAAGGCCGCCGGGAAGGAGCCCCGATGAACACCCTGCGCGACGTCTACATCGTCGACGCCGTCCGCACTCCGATCGGCAAATACGGCGGCGCGCTCGCGGCCGTGCGCCCCGACGACCTCGCCGCCCATGTCGTCCGCGGCCTCCTGGCCCGTACGCCCGGCCTCGACCCGTCCCGTATCGACGACGTCTACCTCGGCAACGCCAACGGCGCGGGCGAGGACAACCGCAACGTCGCCCGCATGGCCGCCCTGCTCGCCGGGCTCCCCGTCACCGTGCCCGGCGCGACCGTCAACCGGCTGTGCGCCTCCGGTCTGGAAGCCGTGCTCCAGGCGGCCCGCGCCATCGCCGTCGGCGACGCGCATATCGCGCTCGCGGGTGGCGTGGAATCCATGTCGCGCGCCCCCTGGGTGCTCCAGAAGCCCGAACGCGCCTTCCCCGCCGGGCATCAGCAGATGTACTCCACCACCCTCGGCTGGCGCATGACCAACCCGGACATGCCGCCCGAGTGGACCGTCGCCCTCGGCGAGGGCGCCGAGCTGATCGCCGACAAGCACGGCATCACCCGCGAAGCCCAGGACGCGTTCGCGCTGGCCAGCCACGAGAAGGCGGCGCGGGCCTGGAAGGACGGCGCGTACGACGCCGAAGTCCTGCCGTACCCGGACACCGATCTCCTCCGCGACGAGACCATCCGCGACACCACCTCGATGGAGTCGCTGGCCAAGCTGAAGCCCGCCTTCCGGCCGAAGGACACCGGCACGGTCACCGCGGGCAACTCCTCCCCGCTCAACGACGGCGCCGCGGCCCTGTTGCTGGTGGACGACGAGGGCCTGGCGGCCACCGGGCGCGAGCCCCTGGCCCGCATCAGCGCCTCCGCCGTCACCGGCATCGCACCCCAGTACTTCGGCCTCGGCCCCGTCGAGGCCGTACGCCGCGCCCTCGCCAAGGCGGGCCGCGGCTTCGCCGACCTGACCACCCTCGAACTCAACGAGGCCTTCGCCGCCCAGTCGCTCGGCTGCCTCGCCGAATGGCCCGACCTCGACCCGGAGATCGTCAACCCGCGCGGCGGCGCCATCGCCATCGGCCACCCGCTCGGCGCCTCCGGCGCCCGCCTCGCCGGAGCCGTCGCCCACCAGCTCGCCGCGGCGGGCTCGGGCACGGGCGTGGCGTCCCTGTGCATCGGCGTCGGGCAGGGCATCGCCCTCGTCCTCGAGCGGTAGCTCGTCCTCGAAAGACAAGGCGTACTCGAAAGACAAGGCGTACTCGAAAGGCAAGGCGCACCCACCCATGGCACTCACACAAGCCGACATCGACCGCGAACTCGCCGACAGCCGCGCCGCGTACGACAAGGCGCGCGCCGACGGCGCCCCCGCCGCCGACCACCCGGCGCGCGACTTCGCCCCGTACCGCAGCAGCCTGCTGCGCCACCCCAAGCAACCGCTGGTCGCGGTGCAGGGCAACCCCGAGACCGTCGAACTGCACACGCCGGTCTTCGGCCACACCGACATCACCGACGTCGACAACGACCTCACCATCCAGCACCAGGGCGAACCGCTCGGCGAGCGGATCACCGTCTCCGGACGGCTGCTGGACAGCGGCGGACGGCCGGTCCGCGGCCAGCTCATCGAGCTGTGGCAGGCCAACGCGGCCGGGCGCTACGCCCATCTGCGCGACCAGCACCCCGCGCCCCTCGACCCCAACTTCACCGGCGTCGGACGGACCCTGACCGGCGACGACGGCTCGTACAGCTTCACCACGATCAAGCCCGGCGCCTATCCCTGGCGCAACCACGAGAACGCGTGGCGCCCCGCCCACCTCCACTTCTCCCTCTTCGGTACGGCGTTCACCCAGCGCCTCATCACCCAGATGTACTTCCCCGGCGACCCGCTCTTCGTCTACGACCCGATCCTCCAGTCCGTGACGGACGAATCGGCGCGGCAGCGGCTCGTGGCCACCTACGACCACGCGCTGTCCCAGCCGGAATGGTCGCTGGGCTACCGCTGGGACATCGTGCTGGACGGGCCGTCGGCCACCTGGATCGAGGAAGGCCGCTGATGACCCAGCTCTCCCCCACCCCCTCCCACACCGTCGGCCCCTTCTACGGGTACGCGCTCCCCTTCCCCGGCGGCGGCGACCTCGCCCCCACGGGCCACCCCGACGCCATCACCGTGCACGGCCGCGTCCACGACGGCGCGGGCGCGCCCGTCCCGGACGCCCTGATCGAGCTGTGGCAGGCGAGCCCGGACGGTTCGCTGTCCGGCGCGCCGGGATCGATGCGCCGCGACCCGGTGACCGGCGGCTTCGCCGGGCGCAACGGCGTCGACTTCACCGGCTTCGGCCGCATCGCCACCGACGCCGACGGCCACTGGACGGCCCGTACGCTCCGGCCCGGCGCCCCCGGCGCCCCGTACATCAGCGTGTGCGTCCACGCCCGCGGGCTGCTGCACCACCTCTACACGCGCCTGTACTTCCCCGAGAACGCCCAGCTCAACGCGGGCGACCCGCTGCTCACCGCGCTGGATCCGGCGCGCCGGGAGACCCTGGTGGCGACGGCGGAACCCCAGCCGGGGACGTACCGCTTCGACATCCGCCTCCAGGGAGAGGGAGAGACGGTTTTCCTTGAGTTCCGGTAATTCAGGCAGGGACGACGTCGGGCTGCTGACCCCCGTACGAACCGGGTCGGCGGTCGAGGACGCCACCGGCGATACGGCGTTCCTCCAGGCCATGCTGGACGCCGAGGCCGCGCTCGCCCGGGCGCTGGCCCCGGCTGACGCGGCGGCCATGGTGACGGACGCGGCGCGCGCCGGGCTGTACGACGTGCGCGACCTCGCCCGGCGGGCCCGCTCCGGCGGCAACCCCGTCATCCCGCTGGTCGCCGACCTCACCGCGGCGGTGGCCCGTACGGACGGCGACGCCGCGGCGTACGTCCACCGCGGCGCGACCAGCCAGGACATCCTGGACACCGCCACCATGCTGGTTGCGGCCCGCGCCCTGCCGCTGATCGTCGCCGACCTCGACCGTACGGCGGCGGAGCTGGCGCGGCTCGCCGCCGCCCACCGCGCCACGCCCATGCCGGGCCGCACCCTCACCCAGCACGCCGTCCCCACCACCTTCGGCCTCAAGGCGGCGGGCTGGCGTTCGCTGGTCCTCGACGCCCGCGACCGGCTCTTGGGGCTGCGCCCGGTGGCCCAACTGGGCGGCGCGGCGGGCACACTGGCCGCCTTCGACGACGGCATCCCGCTGCTGGCCCGCTTCGCCGCGGAAACCGGGCTCGCCGAACCCGACCTCCCGTGGCACACCCTCCGCACTCCCATCGCCGACTTGGGCTCCGCGCTGGCCATTGCTGTTGGCGCGCTGGGCAAAATGGCCGCCGATGTGCTGGTCCTCTCCCGTACGGAGATCGGCGAGGTCGCGGAGGGCGCGGGCGGCGGCTCCTCCGCGATGCCGCACAAGTCCAACCCCGTCCGCGCCACCCTCATCGCCTCCGCCGCCCGCCAGGCCCCCGGCCTCGCCGCCACCCTGCTCGGCTCCCTCGCCGCCGAGGACGAACGCCCCGGCGGGGCATGGCACGCCGAGTGGCAGCCGCTGCGGGACCTGCTGCGGCTCGCGGGTGGCGCCGCCCGGGACGCCGCGGAACTCGCCTCCGGACTGCGGGTCTTCCCCGACCGCATGGCCGCGAACCTGGAGCTGACGGACGGCCTGATCGTCAGCGAACGCCTCATCGCGGCGCTCGCCCCGGTGGTCGGCCGCGCCCGCGCGAAGGAGCTCCTGGCGGAGGCGGCACGGGAGGGTCGGCCCCTGGCCGAAGCCCTGTCGGACGTCCTGCCGCCCGACCGCCTGCGCGAGCTGACCGACCCCACCGCGTACGTAGGCTCCGCCCCCGCCCTGACGGACCGAGCCCTGACCCGCCGTGCGTAACGCCTGGCGGCGGGCCTGTCCCCACCCCGCCCCTTCCCGAACCGGGGGACACCCCCGGCCCCCCGGTTGGGGGCTCCGCCCCCAAACCCCCGCTCCTCAAACGCCGGAGGGGCTGGGGATCACGCCCGGAGGGACTGGAACCCTGGTTGTGGGCAATCGTTCCGCGAAGGGGGCACCTCCCAGCGGTAGCTGGGGGAGGAGCGGGTGGGCACAACCCACCCACCGGCCCACACCCGGCGACGAAACCCCGGGGTCCAGGGGCAGCGCCCATGGTTCGGGAAGGGGCGGGGTGGGGGACAAGCACCCCACGCACCGGCACCCGCACCCGCCCCCACCCAAGCCACCACACCACCACCCCCGGAGAGCAACCCCGTGACCCACACCCCGCACCTCCACACCACCCTGGACGGCCCAGCCACCGCCCCACCCCTCATCCTCGGCCCCTCCATCGGCACATCCCTCGCCGTCTGGGAGCCGCAACTCCCCGCCCTCGCCCGCACCCACCGCACCCTGCGCTGGGACCTCCCAGGCCACGGTGGCTCTCCAGCCACCGCGCTCCCCCACGACGGCAGCGCCACCATCGCCGACCTCGCCGCACTCGTACTCAACCTCGCCGACACCCACAACTGGGACCGCTTCGCCTACGCGGGTATCTCCATCGGCGGCGCCGTCGGCCTGTATCTCGCCGCGCACCACCCCGACCGCATCTCATCCCTCGCCATCGTCTGCTCCTCGGCGCACTTCGCCGAGCCCTCCGTCTGGCGGGACCGCGCGAAGCTCGTACGCGAACAGGGCACGGAAGCGATGGTGGCGAGCCGCCCGGGCCTCTGGTTCTCGCACGCGTTCGCCGACACCGACCGCGGCCGCGCCCTGCTCCAGGACCTCCGCGACACCGACCGCGCGGGCTACGCCGCCTGCTGCGACGTCCTCGCCGACTACGACGTACGCGACGTGCTGCCGTCCATCACCGCCCCCACCCTGGTCGTGGCGGGCCGCGACGACCCGGCCACCCCTCCCCCGCACGCCCGCGAGATCGCGGACGCGATCCCGGGCGCGAGCCTGGTGGAGGTCGCCCACGCAGCCCACCTGGCGGGCGCGGAGCGCCCGGAGACGGTCACCTCGGCCCTGGCCACCCACTTCGCGGAAACAACCACAGCACCGCACGACGACACCACCCGGCACGCCGCCGGAATGGCCGTCCGCCGCGCCGTCCTCGGCGACGCCCACGTGGACCGCGCGGTGGCCCGTACGACCCCGTTCACCGCCCGGTTCCAGGACTTCATCACCCGCTACGCGTGGGGCGAGATCTGGACCGGGGACGGCCTGGACCGCCGGATGCGCAGCGCCATCACCCTCACCGCGCTCATCGCGCACGGCCATGACGCCGAGCTGGCGATGCACATCCGGTCCGCGCTCACCAACGGCCTGACCCGCGACGAGATCGGCGAAGTACTGCTCCAGAGCGCGATCTACTGCGGCGTCCCGGCGGCCAACTCCGCGTTCGCGACAGCCCAGCGCGTCTTCGACGAGATCGACACCGAGGACAGCAAGGGCAGTTGATATACGGCCGCAACCCACCTGTCGTAATCCCGCCCCAAGGTTGATCGTTGAGTCTGACGGCGACGACGCAGTAAAAGGGGGCGCGGCCACATGTCCATCAGCCGTAGGAGACTGCTCGGCACCGGCGGCGGGCTCGCCCTGGCCGGGGCGACGGCCACCGCGTGCGGATCCAACACCGGGCGGGGCGGGGACGGCAAAGGCGGCAAGCCGACCCTGTCGCAGTGGTACCACCAGTACGGCGAGCCCGGCACCGAGCAGGCGGTGAAGCGGTACGCGGACGACTTCGACGACGCCCGCGTCGAGGTCCAGTGGCGGCCGGGCAACTACGACCAGCAGACGGCCGCCGCGCTGCTGACGACGTCCGGGCCGGACGTCTTCGAGGTCAACGGGCCGACGCTGGACCAGATCCAGGGCGGGCAGGTGGTCGACCTGACGGACCTCCTCAAGGAGGCGAAGGACGACATCAACCCGGCCGTGCTCGCCCCCAAGACGTACGAGGGCAAGGTCTGGGCCATCCCGCAGGTCGTGGACATGCAACTGCTCTACTACCGCACCAGCATGCTGAAGGACGCCGGGGTGGAGCCGCCCCGGACCCTGGACGCGCTGGTCGACGCGGCGAAGGAGCTGACCACCAGAGACGTCAAGGGGCTGTTCCTGGGCAACGACGGCGGCCCCGGCGTCCTCGGCGGCACGCCGCTCAACGCCGCCGGTCTTGAGCTGATCACCGAGGACGGAAAGGTCGGTTTCGACGACCCGGCCGCCGCCCGCGCGCTCGGCAAGCTGCGCCAGCTGTACGCGGAGAAGTCGCTGCTGCTGGGCGCGCCGTCGGACTGGTCGGATCCGGCCGCGTTCACCCAGGGGCTGACGGCCATGCAGTGGTCGGGGCTGTGGGCACTGCCGCAGGTGAAGAAGGCGCTGGGGGACGACTTCGGGGTGCTGCCGTTCCCCAAGGAGGGCACGCAGGGGCGGCCCGCGGTGCCGGTGGGGGCGTACGGGGCGGCGGTGAGCGCGCGCAGTCGGCACAAGGAGCTGGCGAAGGCGTACGTCAAGTGGCTGTGGGTGGAGAAGACGGAGTATCAGGAGGACTTCGCGCTCACCTACGGCTTCCACATCCCGGCCCGGATGTCGCTCGCCCAGAAGGCCCCCAAGCTGCGCCAGGGCGCGGCGGGCGAAGCGGTGCGGTACGCCACCGAGCACGGCCACGCCGAGCCGCTGCTGTGGACGCCCGCGAGCAAGGTCGCGTACCAGGACGCGCTGAGCCGCATCATCAAGGGCGGCGCGAACCCGGAGAGCGAGCTGCGATCGGTGGTCCGCAAGACGGCGGCGGAACTGCGCCGCGTGCAGAGCGCGCAGAAGAAGAGCTGATGCCCGGCAGATTGCTGGGGCGTCAGAACCGCACGCTCTGGTTCTGGATCTTCGTCGGCCCCTTCGTCCTCGGTCTGACCCTCTTCACGTACGTCCCCCTCGCCTGGAGCGCGTACCTCAGCTTCTTCGACGCGCACAACACGGTCACACCGACCCGCTTCGTCGGGCTGGACAACTACACGGCGATGCTGCGCGACGACGCGTTCACCGGCAGCCTGGTGACGTTCCTGGTGTTCACGGCCTTCATCGTCCCGGCGACCTATGTGCTCTCGCTCTCCCTCGCGCTGATGGTGAACCGGCTGCCCCGGGCGCAGGCGTTCTTCCGGTCGGTGTTCTTCCTTCCCGTGGCGTGCAGTTACGTCGTGGCGGCGCTGATCTGGAAGATGTCGATCTTCAACGGGGTGCGGTTCGGGCTGGCCAACACCGTCCTCGGCTGGTTCGGCGCCGATCAGATCGCCTGGCTGTCGACCACCGATCCGCCCTGGTACTGGCTGGTGATCGTCACCGTGCGGCTCTGGCTCCAGGCGGGCTTCTACATGGTGCTGTTCCTGGCCGGGCTCCAGCGCATCTCGCCGCGGCTGTACGAGGCGGCCGCCGTGGACGGGGCCCGGCCGGGGTGGCAGGTCTTCCGGCACATCACGTTTCCGCAGCTGCGGGCGACGTCGGTCGCGGTGGTGCTGCTGCTGGTGATCAACGCGTTCCAGGCGTTCGACGAGTTCTACAACCTGCTGGCCGACTCCCGCGGCTACCCGCCGTACGCCCGCCCGCCGCTGGTCTACCTCTACTACACGGCGCTCGGGCAGGGGCAGAACCTGGGCCTCGGCAGCGCGGGCGCGGTGATCCTGGCGCTGATCATCGCGGTGGTGACGGTGGTCCAGGCGCGCTGGTTCGGCCTGGGCCGCAAGGAGGACTGATGCACGACGCCATGGTCGCCGTAGGACGCGCGGTGCGTCTCATCCTGCTGATCGCCCTCGCGCTGCTGTTCCTGATCCCGTTCTATCTCCTCGTCCGCAACGGCCTGTCCAGCGAGGCGGACATCACCTCGCCCGGCTGGACGTTCTTCCCCGCCGAGCTGCACTGGTCGAACGTCACCGAGCTGTTCGACGACCCGAACGTCCCGATGGCGCACGCACTGCTCAACTCCTCCCTGATCGCCGTCCTCACCACCCTCGGCACCGTGCTGCTCGCCTCGCTCGCCGGGTACGGGCTGGCCCGCATCCCGTACGCCCACGCCGACGCCGTCTTCTACTGGATCCTGGGCACCCTCATGGTCCCGGCCGCCGTCACCTTCGTCCCGAGCTTCGTGCTGGTCAGCTCGCTCGGCTGGATCTCCACGCTGCGCGGCCTCGTCGTGCCGACGCTGTTCAGCGCGGTCGCGGCGTTCATCTTCCGGCAGTACTTCCTCGGCTTCCCGAGGGAGCTGGAGGACGCGGCGCGAGTCGACGGGCTCGGCTACTGGCGTACGTACTGGCAGGTCGTGGTGCCGAACGCGCGGCCGGTCTTCGCGGCGGTCGGCACGATCGTCTTCATCGGCGCCTGGAACTCCTTCCTGTGGCCGCTGGTCATCGGCCAGGACCGGCAGGCATGGACGGTCCAGGTCGCGCTGTCGACGTTCACCACCGCGCAGAGCGTCAACCTCCACGAGCTGTTCGTGGCCGCCGCCGTGTCGATCGTGCCGCTGCTGGTCGTCTTCCTCGTCCTCCAGCGCTACATCGTCGCGGGCGTCGAACGCACCGGCATCGACGACTGACGTCCCACACCCCGCGCCGGCGCCACCGGGACGCCGCCGCGCAGCAGGGCGGCGCCCAGCGGGGTGAGGGTGTGCAGGACGGCGCCGCCCTGGCGCAGCGTGTGGACGAGCCCCGCCTCGCGCAGCACGCTCGCGTGCTGGCTGGCCGAGGCGAGCGATACGCCGACCCGGCGGGCGAGTTCGCTCGTCGTACAGCCGCCGCCGACCTCCAGCAGCACCGCCGACCGGGTGTGGCCGACGAGCTTGCCGAGGACGCGCGTCTGCCCCGGCGCGGCGGGCGCGGGCGCGATACCGGCCCGCGGCTGGGCCGGGACGCCGCTCCGCGCGTGCTCCACGGGATAGACGAGAACCGGGGTCAGCTCCGGGTTGAGATACGTCACCGGCATCCTCCGACAGAAGAACGACGGCAGGAGCAACAGCCCCCGACCGCGCAGCTCCAGGTCCCGGTCGACGGGATAGTCCACCTCCAGCACGGGCGCGCGCCAGCGCATCGTCGGCGGCAGCGAAGACAGCAGCCCGTCGGCACCCCCGTCCAGCAACGCCCGTCCGCGGGCCGCCCGGTCGGCCTCGATGCGGGCCTGTATATGCGGCCAGTACGGCGCGACAGCGGCCTCGTGGTACGAGCGCAGCACCGTCACCAGCCGGTCCAGCGGCCGCCGTTCGCCCTGCGCCAGCCCGCGTATCCACCCCGGCAGGGCCCGGGCCGACGGCAGCCGGTCGATCTCGGCGTGCAGCCGCTCGGCGGGCGTCGCGTGCAGCGCGTCCATGGCGGCGTCGCACCCGATGACGCCTTCGGCGGGCGTCAGGAAGTCGGGGAAATACCCCCGCGAGGGAATGAGCGGCGCCAGCAGCCGCCCTTCGCCGTTGAGCCGGTTACGCGCCTCCGAGCGCCATTCCCCGTATACGTTCTCCGCACGGTTCTCGCGCAACCGGTGGAAACTTAGAACGGTCTCCCAGAGCGCGTCCGGGCGGATGGCCATCCGCAGCCGGGCCAGATCGAGTTCACTGAAATGAACACGTAGCACCAGACCCTCACAAGTGACATGGTGACCGCCCCCCGACCACCGTTGAGTATGCACGCTGGCACGGTCAGTGACCACGCCCTTTTGGCCAGATGTGAAAGGGGGAGCGCTACGCCCCGTCCAAGAGGAAAGCTGTTCTCCGGGAAAACCGGGCGCGCCGGGGAAACACCACCGACGTCCGTCCGTAATTCAACAGACGGTGCTCTGGGCCGTATTGCTCGTTCCCGTGGGGGGTGACGAGTGTGCGACGGCGACAGGGCACTTGTTGCCGCCCGATCCGATGCCGGGCGGCAACGGCTCCCGTGGGGGGAGTGAGAGGGGGCGGCACCTCCGCACAAGGTGCCGTCCCTTCATAGTGCGGTCCAAGGGCACCCGAACGGTCATCGCCGGGGGCGTGCTACCAGCCGGACGTCCGGGCCGGACCGCGAGACGTCCAGCAGCTCGCACCGCAGGATGTCGTCCATCGTCTCGATGGTGCCGCCCTGGAGCGCGCTCTTGCCGCGACCAAGGAACGCGGGTGCCATATAGGCGATGATCCGGTCGACCAACCCGGCCGACACGAACGACGCGGCAAGGGTGGGTCCTCCTTCGAGGAACATGCCGCGCACGCCACGGCCGCCCAGCTCACCGAGCAGTTTGCCGAGGTCCAGCCCCTCCTTCGCCCGGGGCAGCCGGACAACGGTCGCGATGCCCTCCAGGTGCGTGGCGTCCACGTCGTCGGCGACAGCGATCATCGTTGGCGCCGCGTCATCGAGGACCCGGGCATCGGCCGGGGTCCGCGCGTTGCTGTCCACGATCACCCGCCACGGCTGCTCGTCGACGGGTACGGCCACCTTCAGCTTGGGGTCGTCCTTCGCGGAGCGCACGGCGAGGTGCGGGTCATCGGCCTGTTGAGTCCCGGAGCCGACCACGGTCGCCTGGCAGGCCGCGCGCAGAACATGGACTTCCGTACGGGACTCCGCACTGGTGATCCACTGGCTGGTGCTGTCCGCTGCGGCGATCCGGCCGTCCAGGGTGGCCGCGTACTTGTAGACGACGTACGGTCGCCCCTCGGCGGTATGCCACTCGTCCGTGCCGACCAGCTCGCTGATGTGCATGGGGCCTCCTGGCAGATCTTGGTACCGGGAAGCCTAGTCTTCACACCGCGGCGACCGCCTCGGCCAGGTCCCGCACCAGCGGCGTGCGTCGCCACGGCGCCAGGCTGGTGATGACCCGACGGAGTTCTGCCGTGATGCGGCGCGACGCCGTCTCACCGCTGATTTCCAAGGCCCTCATCGCAGTGGTGCAGGCCGCGTCCGGGGACCGGTCCGCGGCATGGGCGTTGGCGAGCCGTGCCAGGTGGAGCCCGCGCTCACGTTGGTATAGGGCAGGCCAGTGGTCGAGGGCCTGCTGATAGATGGTCACGGCCTCAGCTGGTTTTCCCAGGCGGAGGTAGCAGGTCGCTCGCTGCGCCTCCGTGTAGGCGGGAACGCAGTAGCCGCCGAGGTCATCGGTCACCGCGTCGTGGCCCTCGACGAGTTCGCGGGCGGTATCCAGCGCTCGGACCGTGGCGGCTTCATGGCCGACGAGCGCGTGGCCGTGGGCCTCCTGGAGATGGGCGGAGGCACGGATGCGTGCGGGCACGTCGCCACGGACCCGCAGTGCGGCACCCGCCAGCCCCAAGGCCCGCTGCTGCTGCATCAGGCCCACCGACTGCTGTGCCTTGCGCATCAGGATGAACGCCTGACGCACGCTGTCACCGGCTTCCTGCGCCCATTCCATGGCACGGTCGGACCACCAGAGGCCCTGATCGGGACGGCCGAGGTCCTCATACAGCCAGCCCGCGAACTCCGCCCACTCGGAAGCCGTTTCGAGCACCTGGCGGCGGAGGGTGCCACCGGCCGCGGGAAGCAGCTGCTCCTCGATGACGGTGAGATGGTCGCGGACGGCGCTGATGGCGTAGTGCGGCCCGTAGAGACAGTCCGACTGGACGAGACTGGTGCGGAGTTGGCGCAGGTGCCCGACGACGGCCGGATCGACCGGGCGGCGCGCCGGTGCGTTGGCCGGGGTGGGGAGTATGCCGAGCCCTGCCGCCGCTCCCAGGAAGTCGCGACGGTTCACATCAGTAGTGTGCGGCACCCCTCCGGCCAGGCCGACCTCGGAGGGGGCCATACCGAGCCGGTCGGCGATGAGCGCGAGCACATCGACGTCGCGCGCGGATTGGCGACCGCGCTCCAACCGGCTGATGGTGCTCTGGCTGTACCCGCACACATCGGCCAGACGCTGCTGGGTCCACCCACGTTCGCGACGGGCGGCAGCGATGGCCTCACCTGCACAGCGGTGGTGTTCTGACTGCACCATGAACCCAGCGTAGCGACTCCGTCACATGCGTATGCAGGTTCTGCATATGCGCAGCGTGGGACGCATGTGGCCGGGACGGCAGCACGGCAAGCGCGTTTGTCTGGACACCCATGCCAGACGCATCCGCCGGAGACATCATCATGACGAGTCCTCAACCCGCGGCCCCGCCGTGGACACCACCACGCGGCGACGACGTCGAGGTGGTCGAGGTCGGCCCGTACTGGGACGCACTGCGCGCGCCCATCGACATCGGCGAACGTGCCCTGACGTTACTCGGCGATGCGTCCGGCGCCGTCATCGCCGACTACGGCCTCATGTACTGGCTCATCCCCAGCGGCCACGCCCGGCGCTGGCGACGGCTACCCCGGGAGATCCGTGCCCTCGGCGCACACGGAGCCGAGATCACCTACGTCGGCGTACCACCGGCCACTCACACCACCGGCCCTCGTCTGCACTGGCGCATCCCGGTCGGCCCCGACCGCTATCTCACCGACGCCACCCGCCTCCACGAGGCGCTGGTGCGGGCGATCGCCACCGAGTCCGCGGAGGAGGCGACGGCCCGGTGATGCCCCAGGTATGCGCCCGCTGCCAGCAGACGACAAGCGAGCCGGTCGTCGTCGCGATCGAGTACGGCGCCAGCGCCGGTGGCGGAACGGTGTTCGCCTGCCCTGACTGCGCACCCACCTTCCCGCAGCAGCGCGACCCGTTCGACCACGGCCGCCCCGCCGCCTATACGCCCGTCGAGCGCGGGCAATAACGGCTTGCGTCGTCCGACCACGCCCGGATCTCCGAGGCGCCCCGACGAACAGCCTCTTCCGGGTGGTGTGCGAGCCGACCGCAGACCGCTGCGACGTCCGGCACCCGGTCCGGCCCCACGAGCGCGTCCTGCACCCCGGTCTGTAGCCAGTCGGCATGGTTGTCGTCGGCCTCGGCGACCGCGCGAGCGATGAGCCGCACGGCGGCCACCGTGCCCACGCGGGCCAGGGCCTCTGCCGTCCGTCGCGTCACCGCCGTGTCCTCGGCGTCCAGCAACAGCCCTGCCAACGCCTCCGCGGCCTCGGGAACATCGACGAAGGAAGCAAGGCCGCACCCGGCACGCGCACGTTGCGACCATGAAGGAGACGAGGCCTCGGCCAAGGCCGCCTCCAGCCCGCTCATCATCTCCGGCACCACCAGACCGTCTCACGCTCGGCGAAGAAGAGGGGGCGACACCTCCGCACAAGGTGCCGCCCCCTTTGAGAGCCGGGGCCGCGTTGCCGGGTGAGGGTGGTGTCCCGGCTGTGGTGCCCCGGTGGCCTTATCGGCTCGGGCTCGCCGCCGTCATCGGCTCGGCGCTCGCCGTCAGCGGCCGTTGGCCGCCGCGCGGCCCGACTCCAGGCGGGCTACGGGGATGCGGAACGGGGAGCAGGAGACGTAGTCCAGGCCCACCTCGTGGAAGAAGTGGACGGACTCCGGGTCGCCGCCGTGCTCACCGCAGACGCCGAGCTTGAGGTCGGGGCGGGTGGACCGTCCGGCCTGGGCGGCGGCGCGGACCAGGGAACCGACGCCGTCCTTGTCGATCGTCTCGAAGGGGCTGACGCCGAAGATGCCCTTCTCCAGGTACGCGGTGAAGAAGCTCCCCTCGACGTCGTCGCGGGAGAAGCCCCAGACCGTCTGGGTCAGGTCGTTGGTGCCGAAGGAGAAGAAGTCGGCGGACTCGGCGATCTGGGCGGCCGTCAGCGCGGCCCGGGGCAACTCGATCATGGTGCCGAGGGAGAGCTTGAGGTCCACGCCGTGGGCCCGCTCGACCTCGGCGATGACCTGCTCGGCCTCCTCGCGGACGATCTCCAGCTCCTGGACGGTGCCGACGAGCGGAATCATGATCTCGGCGCGCGGGTCGCCCTTGGCGGCCCGGCGGGCGGCGGCGGCCTCGGCGATGGCCCGGACCTGCATGGCGAACAGGCCGGGGATGACGAGGCCGAGGCGTACGCCGCGCAGGCCCAGCATCGGGTTCTGCTCGTGCAGCCGGTGGACGGCCTGGAGCAGCCGCAGGTCGTTCTCGTTGTGGTCCTTGCGGGACTCGGCGAGCGCGACGCGCACCGACAGCTCGGTGATGTCGGGCAGGAACTCGTGCAGCGGCGGGTCGAGCAGCCGGACGGTGACGGGCAGCCCGTCCATCGCCTCGAACAGCTCCACGAAGTCCTTCTTCTGGAGCGGCAGCAGTTCGCTGAGGGCGGCGTCGCGGTCCTCTTCGGTGTGGGCGAGGATCAGCCGCTCGACCATCTCGCGGCGCTCGCCGAGGAACATGTGCTCGGTGCGGCACAGCCCGATGCCCTGGGCGCCGAAGCGGCGGGCGCGGGCGGCGTCCTCGGCGTTGTCCGCGTTGGCCCGTACCCGCAGGCGGCGGACCCGGTCCGCGTACGCCATGATCCGGTGGACGGCGCCGATCAGTTCGTCGGCGTCGTCGGCGCCCGCGTGCATTCGGCCCTCGAAGTACTCGACCACCGGGGACGGGACGACGGGGACCTCGCCCAGGTAGACCTTGCCGGAGGAGCCGTCGATCGAGACGACGTCGCCCTCCTCGATGACCAGGTCGTCCTTGCCGTCGGCGCTCGGCACGATCATGCGGCGGCGCTTGGTGTCGACCTCCAGGTCCTCCGCGCCGCACACACAGGTCTTGCCCATGCCGCGGGCGACGACGGCGGCGTGCGAGGTCTTGCCGCCGCGGGAGGTGAGGATGCCCTCGGCGGCGATCATGCCGTCGAGGTCGTCGGGGTTGGTCTCGCGGCGGATGAGGATGACCTTCTCACCGGAGCGGGACCACTTGACGGCGGTGTACGAGTCGAAGACGGCCTTGCCGACGGCGGCGCCCGGGGAGGCGGCGATGCCGCGCCCGATCTTCCGTACGGCGTCGCTCGCCGCGGCCTCCTCGTCGAAGCGCGGGAACATCAGCTGCGCGAGCTGCGCGCCGTTGACCCGGCGCAGCGCCTCGGCCTCGTCGATCAGGCCCTGGTCGACCAGCTGGGTGGCGATCCGGAAGGCGGCACCGGCGGTGCGCTTGCCGACCCGGGTCTGGAGCATCCACAGCTTGCCGCGCTCGATGGTGAACTCGATGTCGCACAGGTCCTTGTAGTGCGTCTCGAGCGTTTCCATGATCTGCATCAGCTCGTCGTACGAGCGCTTGTCGATCTGCTCCAGGTCCGCGAGCGGAACGGTGTTGCGGATGCCCGCGACGACGTCCTCGCCCTGGGCGTTCTGGAGGTAGTCGCCGTAGACGCCCTGGTGGCCGCTGGCCGGGTCGCGGGTGAAGGCGACGCCGGTGCCCGAGTCGGGGCCGAGGTTGCCGAAGACCATGGAGCAGATGTTGACCGCGGTGCCCAGGTCGTGAGGGATGCGCTCCTGGCGGCGGTAGAGCTTGGCGCGGTCGCCGTTCCAGGAGTCGAACACGGCCCGGACCGCGAGGTCCATCTGCTCGCGCGGCTCCTGCGGGAAGCTGCGGCCGGTCTCCTGGGAGACGATCGTCTTGAACTCGGCGACCAGTTTCTTGAGGTCGGCGGCGTCCAGGTCGATGTCGACGGTGACGCCCTTGGCCTGCTTGGCCGCGTCGATGGCCTCCTCGAAGAGGTCGCCGTTCACGCCCAGCACGGTCTTGCCGAACATCTGGATCAGGCGCCGGTAGGAGTCCCAGGCGAACCGGTCGTCGCCCGCCTGCGCGGCGAGCCCGGCGACGGACTCGTCGGAGAGCCCGATGTTGAGGACGGTGTCCATCATCCCGGGCATCGAGAACTTCGCGCCGGAGCGTACGGATACCAGGAGCGGATCGTCGGCCTGGCCGAGCTTCTTCCCCATCTTTCCCTCGAGGGCTTCGAGGTGCGCACTCACCTCGTCGCGGAGGGCCGCGGGCTCGGTGCCGCTGTCGAGGTAGACCTTGCACGCCTCGGTGGTGATGGTGAATCCCGGTGGCACGGGGAGACCGAGATTGGTCATCTCGGCGAGGTTCGCACCCTTCCCGCCGAGCAGGTCCTTGAGATCCTTGTTGCCCTCGGTGAAGTCGTAAACGAACTTCTGCTGATCTTGTGTTTCCGGCACGGGACTCGATCTCCTCGGCTCGGCTGCCCTGACGGCGGGGAGCGTACCCAGATCGAAGGCTCCTGAGTATGTCCACTCCACCGTCATTCGGCTGTAACCACCCGCCTGCCACGTGTTCGAAAGGGCACCACTCAAAGGAGTGGCGCGGGTCACTCCTTCAAGAGTCGAACACATGCGCACGCCACGCATATCACCGACGGGCAATTGATCACTGTGTGTTATCGCTGGTTCGAGGGTTCGAACATCGGGGCATGGCACTGAGTGCCATGTATTGAGGAGGTGAGCGCAGCGAACGACCGCCGACCCACCTCTCCGCTTCCGCTCATCTGAGCGAAGGCTTGATCAGAGTGGCGAGAATCACCCCCTCCAGAGTGCCTCGTCTCATTCCGTGGACACTAACGAGAGGGGGCTCGCTCAGATGAGCGATTCGCAGGTGAGTGGCGGTCGCGGGGCCGGTATCGTGCCCCCACACGCCATGACGAGGAGGCCCCGTGACCAGCGCCCGGCGCGCGCTCGCGCAGGTGGTGCCCGACGCGCGGCGCGTCCTCGACGAGAACTGGACCGGCTCCTCCACGGTCCCCTCCCGCGGCCTCTATCCGCACCAGTGGAGCTGGGATTCGGCGTTCATCGCGATCGGATCGCGTCATCTTTCAGTACGCCGCGCCCAGCGGGAACTGGAAACCCTGCTCACGGCCCAGTGGGACGACGGACGGATCCCCCACATCGTCTACAACCAGGCGGTGCCGCCGGGCGCCTACTTCCCGGGCCCCGACTTCTGGCGGCCGTCCACGGGCAGCACCGGCGCCCCGCCCGGCGTCGCGACCTCCGGGATCGTCCAGCCGCCGGTGCACGCGCTCGCCTGTCTGCTGGTGCACCGCGCCGACCCGCGCGCCTCGGTGCGGTCCGGCTTCCTGGCCCGTACGTACCCCCGGCTCGCCGCCTGGCACCGCTATCTGACCGACCGGCGCGATCTGGGCGGCGGCGGTCTGGTGTCAGTGGTCCACCCCTGGGAGCCGGGCATGGACAACAGCCCCTGCTGGGACGCCCCGTTGGCCCGCGTCGAGCCCGTACCGCCGGAGACGTTCCACCGCGCCGACCTCGACCACGGCGCGGCCACCGACCGCCCGACGGACCTGGACTACGGGCGGTACGTGCGCCTCGCGGCGGACTACCGGGACGGGGGCTACCGGGACGGGGGCTACGAGGACTCCCCCGGCGCGGACCGCCCCGGCGCGCCCGCCTTCGTGGTCGAGGACCCGGGCGTCAACGCGCTGCTGATCGCCTCGGAACACGCCTTGGCCGAGATCGCCCAGAGCGTCGGCGCGGCCCCCCGCCCGCACCGCGCCCGGGCCGCCCGTCTGACGGCCGCCCTGCTGGACCGGCTGTGGGACCCGGCCGCCGGGCTGTTCCTGTGCCGCGATGTGGTGGGCGGCAACCTGATCCCCGAGCTGAGCGCGGCGGGCCTGCTGCCGCTGCTCGTCCCGGAGCTGCCCCGGGACACGGTCGACGCACTGCTCCGCACCGCCGCGGGCGAGCACTTCGGGCTGGGCACCTCGGTGCGCCTGGTGCCCAGCTACGACCTGCGCGGCCGCGCCTTCGACCCGTCCCGCTACTGGCGCGGCCCCGCCTGGTTCAACGTCAACTGGCTGCTGGAGCGCGGTCTGCGGCTGCACGGCGCCGCCCCCGAGGCGGACGCGCTGCGGGCCGCGGCCCTGGACGTGGCCGCCGCCTCCGGGTTCGCCGAGTACGTCGACCCGTACACGGAGGAGGCGCGCGGCACCCGGGACTTCAGCTGGACCGCGGCGCTGGCCCTGGATCTGGCGGTCGGCTCGTCCCCCTGAAGCCCCCTGAAGCTCCCTGCCGGCTCAGCCGCCCGAGGTGTCCAGCTCCGCGTCCGCGGTCACGCCCGCGCAGTCGTACGGGTCCGCCAGCCAGCCGTCCGGGAGCACCACCCGGTTGCGGCCCGAGGTGCGGCCGCGGGGGCCGTCGGCGCCGGGGGGCCACTCCTGGTCCAGGTCCAGCTCGGCCAGCAGGTCGTCCAGCTCGGCCAGGGACGAGGTGATCGCGAGCCGCTTGCGCATCTCGGAGCCGACCGAGAAGCCCTTGGTGTACCAGGCGACGTGCTTACGGAAGTCGATCACGCCGCGCTCCTCGTCCTCCAGCCACTCGGCGAGCAACTCGGCGTGGCGGCGCATCACGGCGGCGACCTCCTTCAGCGTGGGCCGGGCGGAACCGGCCCCGCCGCCGGGTTCGAACGCCGCCACCAGGTCGCCGAAGAGCCACGGCCGCCCCAGGCAGCCGCGCCCGACGACCACGCCGTCGCACCCGGTCCGGTCCATCATCCGCACCGCGTCCTCGGCGGACCAGATGTCGCCGTTGCCCAGCACCGGGATCTCCGGGACGGTCTCCTTCAACCGCGCGATGGCGTCCCAGTCGGCGGTGCCCCCGTAGTGCTGGGCCGCGGTGCGGCCGTGGAGCGCGATCGCGGTCACGCCCTCCTCGACCGCGATCCGGCCCGCGTCGAGGTAGGTGATGTGGTCGTCGTCGATGCCCTTGCGCATCTTCATGGTCACGGGCAGCGGGCCTGCGCCCGTCACGGCCTCGCGCAGGATCGCGCGCAGCAGGTTCCGCTTGTACGGGAGCGCCGAGCCGCCGCCCTTGCGGGTCACTTTGGGCACCGGGCAGCCGAAGTTGAGGTCGATGTGGTCGGCCAGGTCCTCGTCCACGATCATCCGCACGGCCTTGCCGACGGTCACCGGGTCGACCCCGTACAGCTGGATGGAGCGCGGCTTCTCGGTGCCGTCGAAGTGGATCAGCCGCATGGTCTTGGCGTCCCGCTCGACCAGCGCCCGGGTCGTGATCATCTCGCTGACGAACAGACCCTTGCCGCCGCTGAACTCCCGGCACAGGGTGCGGAACGGCGCGTTGGTGATCCCGGCCATCGGTGCGAGCACGACCGGTGGCTGGACCGTGTACGGGCCGACCTTCAGCTGCGTCTGGGTCATGGGGGGAGCTTCCTTCGGGGGCGGGTAGGAGGGTTCGTAAGGGGCGGACCTCTCATTGTCCCGCACCCGCGCAGGGGATCCGCCCGGGCGGTTCGTACCCCCGTATTCTCCGACATCGTTGTAGCGTTCAACCATGCCTGAGCTCAGTCCTCGGCGGCGCATGCTCGTGCTGGCGATCTGCTGCATGAGCCTGCTGATCGTCAGCCTCGACAACACCGTGCTGAACGTCGCCCTGCCCTCGATGCGGAGCGATCTGGACGCCTCCGTCTCCGGAATGCAGTGGACGATCGACGCGTACACGCTCGTCCTCGCCGCGCTGCTGATGCTCGCCGGGTCGACGGCCGACCGGTTGGGGCGCAAGCGCGTCTTCCAGGCCGGGTTGGTGATCTTCACCCTCGGCTCCGCGCTGTGCAGCATCGCGCCCAGCCTGGAGGCGCTGGTCATCTTCCGCATGGTGCAGGCCGTCGGAGGTTCGATGCTCAACCCCGTGGCCATGTCGATCATCACCAACACCTTCACCGAACCCCGGGAGCGGGCCCGGGCGATCGGGGTGTGGGGCGGGGTCGTCGGCATCAGCATGGCCGCCGGGCCGATCGTCGGCGGGGTGCTGGTGGAGTCGGTCGGCTGGCGCTCGATCTTCTGGATAAACCTTCCGGTCGGGCTCGCGGCGGTGGCGCTGACCGCACGCTTCGTGCCGGAGTCGCGCGCTCCGAAGCCCCGCAGGCCCGACCCCATCGGCCAGCTGCTGGTCATCGCCGTCCTCGGCTCCCTGACGTACGCCATCATCGAGGCGCCGGGGCACGGCTGGGGCTCGCCGCTGATCTCCCTCTGCACGGCGGTCGCCGTCGTCGGGCTCGTCGCGCTGATCCGCTACGAGCGGCGGCGTCACGAACCGCTGATCGACGTGCGCTTCTTCCACAGCGCGCCCTTCAGCGGGGCGACGGTCATCGCGGTGAGCGCCTTCGCGGCGCTCGGCGGCTTCCTGTTCATGAACACGCTCTATCTCCAGGACGTCCGCGGGCTCGATGCCCTGCACGCCGGGCTGTGGATGCTGCCGATGGCGTTCATGTGCTTCATCTGCGCACCGCTGTCCGGGCGGCTGGTGGGCCACGGCGGGCCCCGGCTGCCGCTGCTGCTGGCCGGGGTGACGATAGGGGCCAGCGGGGTGCTGTTCGCCGTGTTCGACGCCCAGTCCAGCAATGTGCTGCTGCTGACCGGCTATGTGCTGTTCGGCATCGGGTTCGGACTGGTCAACGCGCCCATCACCAATACGGCCGTCTCCGGGATGCCCCGTTCACAGGCCGGGGTCGCCTCCGCCGTCGCCTCCACCAGCCGTCAGGTGGGACAGTCGCTCGGGGTCGCGGTGATCGGCGCGGTGCTGGCCGCGGGCGCTGCGGCCGGGGCGGCGGGTGCGGCGCCGGGCCACAAGGCGTCGGCCGCGGCCGCCGCCGCGTTCGTGGACGCCGCCCGGCCCGCGTGGTGGATCATCGCCGGATGCGGTGCCGTCATCCTGCTGCTGGGTGCCCTGACCACCGGCCGCTGGGCGCTGGCCACCACCCGGCACGCCGCCGCGCTGTTCGGGGACGGCGGGCCGACGGGTCAGACCTCGGCCAGTTCGAGCGCGAGGGCGTGAAGCTGCTCCAGCCGCTCACGGGTCTCGGTGTCCACCGGGGTGTAGGTGAGCAGCTTGGGCCCCTGGTTGGGGCCGGTCCACAGGCTGGTCGAGGTCAGCCGCAGCACGCCCACCGTCGACTGCCGGAAGACCTTGATCTTGTCGCTGGGCCGCAGCACCTCATGGCGCGCCCAGATCTCCCGGAACTCCGGTGAGGCCTCCTCCAGCCGCCTCAGCAGCGCCTTCCAGGCGGGCTCGGCGACGTGTTCGGCCATCGCGGCGCGGAACTTGGCGGCCATCATCCGGATCGTCTCGTCCCGCTCGACCAGGCTCGCGCACCAGTCCTCGTTGGTGAAGGCCAGCCACATGCAGTTGCGGTCCTCCGGCGGCAGCGCGTCCAGGTCGCACATCAGCAGCCGGTAGGTGCGGTTGTACGCGAGGAGGTCGAACCGGGCGTTCTGCACGCACGCCGGGAACGGCTCCAGCTGCTCCAACATCACCTGGAGCGACTGCGGCACCCCGGAGCACTCGCTCCCGGGGATCGGATCGATCTCCCCGGCGAGTGCGAAGAGATGCGCGCGCTCGCTGCGGTCCAGCAGCAGCGCGCGGGCGATCGCGTCGAGGACCTGCACCGACACATGGATGTCCCGGGCCTGCTCCAGCCAGGTGTACCAGGTGACGCCCACCGTGGAGAGCTGGGCGACCTCCTCGCGGCGCAGCCCGGGGGTCCGCCGGCGGCGGCCGCGGGGCAGCCCCACCTGCTCGGGGGTGATCCGCTCCCGGCGGCTGCGCAGAAAGGCCGCCAGCTCGCTCCGTCTGATCGCGGCCCCGCCGGTGGCCGTGGCACGCTGCACCGTGATGGTCATGGCTCCAGAGTGCCCCAGGGCTCAGCCGGTTGCCAGGTACTTCTTGTACCAGGATAAAGACACTCTGGTACCCGGCTGAGCACCGCGGGATCGTCTGAAGCGTGACTGAAACAGAGATTCGCGCCAGAACCGCCGCACCGGCCGCCCCGGCCGCCCGAAGCACCGCCACGACGCCGCATGGCGGGACTCCTGACAGTGGGACGCTGAGCGGCCCGGGGCTGTTCACCCTGCTGCTCGGGGCGGCGCTTCCTCTGATCGACTTCTTCATCGTCAACGTGGCCCTGCCCACCATGGACCGCGACCTGAACGCGGGCCCGGCCGTCCTGGAACTGATCGTCGCGGGATACGGCGTGGCCTACGCGGTGCTGCTCGTCCTCGGCGGACGGCTGGGCGACTCCTTCGGGCGGCGACGGCTCTTCCTCGCCGGAATGGCGGCCTTCGGGGTGACCTCGCTGGCCTGCGGGCTCGCCCCGGACGCGTGGAGCCTGGTCGCGGCGCGCATCGCGCAGGGCGCCTCGGCGGCGCTGATGCTGCCGCAGGTGCTCGCCACCATCCACGCCTCCACCAGCGGCTCCCGCCGCGCCCGCGCGCTCAGCATGTACGGCGCGACGGCCGGTCTCGCCATGGTGGCGGGGCAGATCCTGGGCGGCGTGCTGGTGGCCGCGGACATCGCGGGCACCGGGTGGCGCGCGGTCTTCCTGGTCAACGTCCCGGTCGCGCTGATCGGCCTGGTGCTGGCCGTGCGGACGGTGCCCGAGACCCGCTCGGACCGGCCCGCACCGGTGGATGTGCCGGGCACGGTGCTGCTGGCCGTCTCGCTGATCACGCTGATGGTGCCGCTGACCGAGGGGCGGGCGGCGGGCTGGCCGCTGTGGACCTGGCTGCTGCTGGGCGCGTTCCCCTTCGCGGCGGCGGCGTTCTACGTGATCGAGCGCCGCGCCGACCGGGCCGGTGCCACTCCCCTGCTGCCGCCGAGCCTGTTCGCGCTGCGCGGGCTGCGGCGCGGACTGCCGATGCTGGTGCCGTTCTCGATCGGCTTCGGCGGGTTCATGTTCGTCATCGCGGTCGCCCTGCAACAGGGCCTGCGCTACGGCCCGGTCGCGGCCGGTATGGCGCTGGCGCCGATGGCCGCCGCCTTCTTCGTGGCCTCGCTCATGGGTCCGCGCCTGGTGGGCCGGTACGGCAGCCGCGTCGTGACCACCGGGGGGCTGCTCCAGGCGGTCGGCCTCGGTCTGCTGATGCTGGCCGTGGCCCGTGACTGGCCGGACCTGTCCCTGGCGGGGCTGCTGCCGGGGGTCGCGCTGGCCGGTTTCGGGCAGGGGCTCCAGCTGCCGGTGCTGGTCCGGATCGTGCTGTCCGAGGTGCCGAACGAGCGGGCCGGGGTGGGCAGCGGCGTGATGGTCACGACCCAGCAGTCCTCGCTGGCGCTGGGCGTCGCCACGCTCGGCACGCTGTTCCTCGCGCTGGTGCCGTCGGTGGGGATGGGCGACGCGCTGGTGATCACGCTCGCGGCACAGCTCGCGGCGGTCGCGCTGACGGTGCTGCTGAGCCTGCGGCTGCCGCGCGTGGTGGCGTGAGCGGGCCGGTGGGGAGAGCAGCCGGGCGATGACGGACAGGCGATAGCAGGCGGGCGATGACAGGCGGGCGATATCAGCCGAGCGCTATCAGGTAGGCGATGACAGCCGGGGGATGACAGTCATGGGATGACAGGTAGGCGATGACGGATAGGCGATGACAGATATTGAAATCTGTCATCGCATCTGCCACGCTTGTCGACGCACGCACCCGTATGGAACCCCCGAGTCCCCGCAAGGAGCACCCCCATGCAGATGCGCCAACTCGGCACCACCGGCCCCCAGGTCTCCGCGATCGGCCTCGGCTGCATGGGCATGTCCGCCCTGTACGGCCCCACCGACCGCGCCGAGTCCCTCGCCACCATCCACGCCGCGCTCGACGCCGGGGTCACCCTGCTGGACACCGGCGACTTCTACGCCATGGGCCACAACGAACTGCTCATCAACGAGGCCCTGCGCACCGCCCCCGCCGCCCACCGCGAAAAGGCCCTGCTCAGCGTGAAGTTCGGCGCCCTGCGCGGCCCCGACGGCAACTGGTCCGGCTATGACGGCCGCCCGGCCGCCGTCAAGAACTTCGCCGCCTACTCGCTCCAGCGCCTCGGCACCGACCACATCGACGTCTACCGCATCGCCCGCGTCGACCCCGACGTCCCGATCGAGGAGACCGTGGGCGCCATCGCCGAGCTGGTCGAGGCCGGGTACGTACGGAACATCGGGCTCTCCGAGGCGGGCGCGGAGACCATACGCCGGGCCGCCGCCGTCGCCCCCATCTCCGATCTCCAGATCGAGTACTCGCTGATCTCCCGCGGCATCGAGGACGAGATCCTGCCGGTCTGCCGTGAGCTGGGCGTCGGCATCACCGCGTACGGCGTGCTGTCCCGCGGGCTGATCAGCGGCCACTGGAGCCGGGACCGCAAGCTGGCGGAGGACGACTTCCGCAGCTTCAGTCCGCGCTTCGGCCCCGAGAACGTCGACCACAACCTCGGCTTGGTCGAGGCCCTGCGCAAGGTCGCCGATGACAAGGGCATCAGCGTCGCGCAGACCGCCATCGCCTGGGTGCTCGCCCAGGGCCCCAAGCACGCCACGGCCATCGTGCCGTTGATCGGTTCCCGCACACGTGCGCAGCTGACGGAGGCCCTGGGCTCGCTGGACGCTACGCTCGACGCCGACGACCTGGCCGCGATCGAGGAGGCCGTCCCGGCCGACGCCGCAGCGGGCGACCGCTACCGGGAGGCGCAAATGGCCTTCCTCGACAGCGAGAAGAAGTAGGGACCCGATGCCGCCGCCCGAGACACCCCTGACCCCCGACCGCGTCCTCGAAGCCACCGAGGACGTGCTGCGCCGCTTCGGCCCGGCCAAGGCCACGGTCGTGGACGTCGCCCGCGCGCTCGGGGTCAGCCACGGCAGTGTCTACCGCCACTTCCGCACCAAGGCGGCCCTGCGCGAGGCGGTCACCGAGCGGTGGCTGGACCAGGCCCACGACGAACTGTCCGCCATCGCCCGCGCCAAGGGCCCGGCGGCCGAGCGGCTGCGCGAGTGGCTGGCCACCCTCTTCGCCGCCAAGCGGCGCAAGGCGGGCGACGATCCGGAGCTGTTCGCCACGTATCTGTCCCTGGCCGACGAGAACAGCGCCACCGTCGCCCGGCACATCGAGACGATGGTCGGCGACCTCACGAAGATCGTCGAAAGCGGCCTCGCGAGCGGCGAGTTCAAGACGCCCAACGCCCGCAAGACGGCCCAGGCCCTGTGGTCCGCGACGGCCCACTTCCACGACCCCGTCTACGCCGCAGAGTGGTCGGACCCCGGCGCGGAGCTGGCCTTCACCGACCTCTTCCAGCTGCTGCTGAACGGCTTGCGCGCCTGATCCCCAGGCCGAGCCCAGGACCGGGGCGCGCCACGGCCCCGGGGCTCAGCGCACGCCCAGGAACCGCAGCACCGCCAGCACCCGGCGGTGGTCCGCATCGGCGACCGGCAGGTCCAGCTTCGCGAAGATGCTGTTGATGTGCTTCGCCACCGCGGACTCGCTGATCACCAGCGCCGCCGCGATCCCCGCGTTCGACCTGCCCCCCGCCATCAGCTCCAGCACCTCCCGCTCCCGCCGCGTCAGCCGGTCCAGCGGGTCGCTGTGGCGGCGGACGAGGAGTTGGGAGACGACCTGCGGGTCCAGCGCGGTGCCACCACCCGCGACCCGCCGCAGGGCGTCGATGAACTCTTCAACGTCCGCGACGCGTTGCTTCAGCAGATAGCCGATCCCGCTCGTGTGCGCGGTGAGCAGATCGGCGGCGTACCGCTCCTCCACGTACTGCGAGAGCAGCAGCACCGCCGTGTCCGGCCACTGCCGCCGGATGAGCAGGGCGGCCCGTACGCCCTCGTCCGTGAAGCCTGGCGGCATCCGCACGTCCACCACGGCGATGTCCGGGCGGTGCTCCTCCACCGCCGCCAGCAGGCCCTCCGCGTCCGCCGCCTCCGCCCTCACCTCGAAGCCCGCCATCTGGAGCACTTTGACGAGGCCGATCCGCAGCAGGACCGAGTCCTCGGCGATCACAGCACGCACGGCAGCTCCACGGTGATGACGGTCGGGCCCCCGCGGGGGCTGCTGATCTCGAAGGTGCCGTCCACCGATCCCGCCCGCTTGGCGAGCCCGGCGAGGCCCGTGCCCCGGGCGGCGTCGGCCCCGCCCTGCCCGTCGTCCTCGACGACGATCCGCAGCGTGCCCCCGGCGCGGACGACCGTGACGTCGGCCCGCTCGGCCCGTGCGTGCTTGGCGACGTTGGCGAGGGCCTCGGACACGACGAAGTACGCGACGGCCTCGACGGTCGGGGCGGCCCGTTCCGGCACATGGACCTGCAACCGTACCGGCAGTGGGGCGCGCGCCGCGATGCCGGAGAGAGCGGCGTCCAGGCCGAGTTCGTCGAGGACGGCCGGGTGCAGCCCGCGCACCAGGCTGCTCAGCTCCTCGATGGCGCCCTTGGCCTCCCGGTGCGCCTCTTCGATCACCTGCCGGGCCTCGTCCGGCAGATCGGTCAGGGTGGCCCTGGCCAGGCCCAGGTTGACCGCCATGGAGACCAGCCGCTGCTGGGCGCCGTCGTGCAGATCGCGTTCGATGCGGCGGCGCTCGGCGTCGGCCGCGTCGACCGCGCCCGCACGGCTCTCGGCCAGGTCCTCGACCCGGCGCTCCAGTTCGTCGGTCGGCAGGGGTCCCAGCAGCTCGGTCGCGGCGCGCGCGTCGAGCCGTACGAGGGCGCCGACGAGGGCGTAGGCGAGGGCCAGCAGGATCACGCCGCCCGCCGTGACGTAGGCGGCCTGGGTCGAGTACCCGACATGGTCGAGCCGCCAGGACAGCGGGACACTCCACACCCAGATGTAGACGGTGGCGGCCGCGAGACCGACGAGGGCCATCGTGACGGCCAGCACCCCGCCGAAGGCGACGGCCGGGCCTGCCAGCAGGTGGTACCAGAGCTGCCGCCAGGCCCTTCCGGGCCCGGTGATCTCGATGCCGAGCAGCGCCGCGAACCGCCGCCGCTGGACGCGCGTCAGCAGCGGCGTGGCCACGGCCGGAACGATGAGGGGGACGGTGAGCGCGACCATGATCCCGACCAGGCTCGACGTGTCCTCGTAGATCAGCCACGGTATGGCCATCGGCACCAGCCAGGCCACGAACTGCACCGCCGCCCCCGCGACACCGAACACGAGGTCGCGCCGCAGCCGGTGAAGCCCCCGCTCAAGGACGGCTCGCGGCACGGTGGGGAGTCTCATGCGACGACCCTAGAGCGGCGCCACCCGGCCGCGCACTGGAGCACAGGCCCGGAAAAGACGTGTAACCAGCGCCACCCCAGATCGGCAACTGCCATGAACGACAAGACGGGGGGCGCCGACGAGGCTTTCGGACATGCCCGAGTCACGGGCCGCCCGGAAGGAGATCTGCTCCATGACCGCCCTGCACTCCCCCGCCCCGCCCGCCGCGCCCGCCGCGCCAAGCGGCAGCGGCACACGCCGCTCCCGCCTGGCACGGATCACCCGGGTACGCCCCGAGGCGGTGCTGCTCGCCTCGGGGGCGGCGCTGGTCCCCTGGCTGTACGTACTGGCGCGGACGCTCCCCTCCACCACCCAGGTCACCCACTGGAACGCGGCGTGGGTGGGCCTGGACGCGGCCGAATCGCTCGGGCTGCTCTCCACCGCCGTCCTGCGGATGCACGGTGATGACCGCCACCGCCTCACCGCGGCCGCCACCGGCACGCTGCTGCTGGTGGACGCGTGGTTCGACACGATGACGGCCGCTGCGGGCGGGGAGGTGTCCGGTGCCGTCGCGATGGCGCTGGGCGCCGAGCTGCCGCTGGCCGCGCTGTGCGCGGCGCTCGCGCTGGGCGCCGAGTGGAGTACGCCGGAGGACACCCGACAGGTCACCCCTGGGTCGCCGCCCACCACAGCATCACCGCGGCCACCGCGAAGCACGCGAACATGATCAGGAGGGCCTGGCGGCGGGCGGCGGGGTCGGCCGTCATGCGGGGGGAGCCAAGGGCGCCGTGGGCCTGGGCGAGGTGATCGAGGCCCTTGTGGCGGGCGCCGCCGTAGGTGATGCGTTCCGTCCAGTCGCAGTGGCGGCAGCCGAGGAGCCGCCGCTGCCCCGGGCCGTAGCCGTAGTCCACTTCGAAGACGGTGCCGTCCTCGCGGGTGGCCGTGATGTGGTGCGTCACGCCTCGCATGGTTGGTGAACCGTTCCTAGGGGACTGAGCGGAAGTGAGTCCTGTTTCCAGGACAGCTGGTGCTCGGCCGCGTGCTCCGAACGGTGTTGGGCACGCTGGTCGCCCGCGTTCGCTCCGCTGCCGGGCGGCACGGATCTCGTCCGTGGTCCGGGATGGCGGGGGCGGGGTCCCTCACGCCGTCGGGTCTCCGGTCGGGCCTGGGCGGTCCGATGCCCCGCACGATCGCTCTGGTCGTGTGGGGGCGGTGTCGTCCGTCGCCGGATCGGGTGTCCGAGGGCGCGTCGC
>NZ_JAIWIH010000008.1:0-279233 GCF_052851135.1 Streptomyces sp. BRA346
CCATCTCCCCGGCCCATTCACCCTGCATGCCTACAAGACTGGCCCCAACCCTGCCGGGCCGGGGCCAAAACCCCCAACATTTTCAGTGATCTTCTAGGGGGGTGTCTCGCCGATCATGCCGGGCTCCCGACGCCTGGCACGGCACCTCGCGGCCCCGCGCTCGTCGCGCGCAGCACCGCTGCGCCCTCCTCACGCGGCTTGCGATGCTCCCCCAGCTACCGCTGGGAGGTGCCCCCTGCACCAGACGCCGCTCGCTGATCCGGCCTGATCGACAAGACACCCCTAGCCCAGCTCCCCGTACCGCGCCGCCAGCCGCTTCGCGCCCTCGGGCGTCAGGGAGCCGTGGAGGCGGAGGCGGGCTATGCCGCCGTCCGGGTAGATGTCGATGCGGACGTGGGTCACCGGCGGGGCCTGGTCGAGGAGGAAGCGGTGGACGGTGTCCGGCTGGAGGGGGGTGCGGGGCAGGAGTTCGGCCCAGGGGGCGTCCGCGTCCGTGGTGGTGTCGCGGCCGTACAGGGCCGCCCAGCCGGGTGAGTTGCCCTTGTAGCAGCCGGTGTCGATCTCGACGGCGCGGATCAGGGCCTGTTCGGTGAGGCGGTAGCGGACCCAGTCGTTGCCCCGGTCGCGGCGGCGGCGGGTCTCCCAGCCCTCGTCCATCTTGTGGGAGCGGCCCGGCTGGATGGAGTTGGCGGGCGGGGAGTAGAAGCGGTCGGAGGCGTCCTCGGCCGCGCCGCCGTTCTCCAGGGCGGCCAGGTCGAAGGTGCCGAGCCGAGTGAGCCAGGCCGGGTCGGGGACGACCTCGCCGTGCACGCGGAGGCGGGCGATGCCGCCGTCGGGGTGCTGCTTGAGGCGCAGGTGGGTGAAGCGGCGGGGAACGGAGACGGGGAAGCCGTTGGCCGCGTGGCCGCCGACGGGGGTGCGGGGGACGAGGGTCGTCCACTCGGTGGCGTCGGCGAGCAGGTCCGCGGGGGACGGGGTGCCCGGCAGCGAGGTGGCCTCCACGCTCACCGCCTGCGGGTAGTTGCCGCGGAAGTGGGCGGTGTCGACCACGATGCCGTGGATGACCCCGGGCGCGCCCAGCCGGATCAGGGCCCAGTCGTGGTCCTCGTCCGTGGGGTGCGGGGTGTCGGCGGAGGCCCCGCGGCGGCGCCTGGTCTCCCAGCCGTCCATGACCTTGCCCTTGTGGCCGAAGTCCGCGGGGTCGAAGTGCGGCGCCCCGGGCCGCAGCAGGTTCTCGCGCTCGGCGAAGAACTCGTCGTTGGCCGCGGTCACGCTGCCGCCGAGCCGCCGGTCGGCGAGGTCGGGGAGGTGGGTGAAGGCGAAGTCGGCGGTGCGGTAGTCGGCGTACGGGTCGCCGCCGCCGTACGGGTGGGCGTCGCCGGTGAAACGGGGGGTCGGCGCGGTCATACGCGGGGCTGCCTTTCCAGGAGTCGGCCCGTGGGGAGGGGGCCGGTCGGTGCGCCGTGGTCGGCGATCTTGTGGCCGCGCAGCCAGGTGGACCGTACGACGCCGTGCAGCGTCTTCCCGGCGTACGCGGTGACCTGGTTGCGGTGGTGGAGGGCGGCGGGGTCGACGGTGAAGGTCTCCTCCGGCGCCAGGACCGCGAAGTCGGCGTCCCGGCCCGCCTCGATGGCGCCCTTCTGGCGGAGGCCGACCAGGGCGGCGGGGGCCGTGGACATCCACCGCACGACGTCCGCGAGGGTGTGGCCGCGGCGGCGGGCCTCGGTCCAGATGGCGGGCAGGCCGAGCTGGAGGGAGGAGATGCCGCCCCAGGCCTGCCCGAAGTCGTCGGTCTTCAGGTCCGCGGTGCAGGGCGAGTGGTCGGAGACGACGCAGTCGATGGTGCCGTCGCCCATGCCCTGCCACAGCGCGTCCCGGTTGGCGCCCTCGCGTATCGGCGGGCAGCACTTGAACTCGGTGGCGCCGTCGGGGACTTCCTCGGCGGTGAGGGTGAGGAAGTGCGGGCAGGTTTCGACGGTGATCCGGACGCCCTCGGCGCGTGCGGCGGCGATGCGCGGCAGGGATTCCGCGGAGGACAGATGCAGGATGTGGACCCGGGCGTCCCGCTCGCGGGCGAGGTCGACCAGGCCCTCGATGGCCCGGTTCTCGGCGGCGCGGGGGCGGGAGGCGAGGAAGTCGGCGTAGCGCGGGCCGCTGGGCGGCGGGGCGCTCTCGATCAGCTGCGGGTCCTCGGCGTGGACGATGAGCAGCCCGCCGAAGCCCGCGATCTCGCCGAGGGTGGCCTCGAGTCCAGCCGGGTCGAGGTGCGGGAACTCGTCCACGCCGGAGTGCAGCAGGAAGCACTTGAAGCCGAGGACCCCGGCGTCGTACAGCGGCCGCAGGTCGGCCGTGTTGCCGGGGATCGCGCCGCCCCAGAAGCCGACGTCGATGTGGGCCGCGCGGCGGGCGACGGCCCGCTTGACCTCCAGCGCCTCGACGTCGGTGGTGGGCGGGATGCTGTTGAGGGGCATGTCGACCAGGGTGGTGACGCCACCGGCCGCGGCGGCGCGGGTGGCGGTGGCGAAGCCCTCCCATTCGGTGCGGCCGGGGTCGTTGACGTGGACGTGGGTGTCGACGAGGCCGGGGAGGAGGACGTCGTCCCCGAGGTCGTCGAGACGCGCCCCCGGCGGGACGGCGGTGTCGTACGGCAGGACGGCCAGGATGCGGCCCTCTGCGGCGGACACGGCGACGGACGCGGCGCGCGGGCCGTCGGGGGTGATCACGCGCGTCGAACGCAGTACCAGGTCCGGGTCCGGTCCCGGGTCCAGCTCGGGCACCCCTACTCCCCTCGATATTTCCGTAACACGGAATAAGTTTTCCGCTCGAAGTCTTCCCTTCTCCTCCAATCTGGTCAAGACTTTCCGGCACCCCCGTTCGATTCCGTAGGATGAAAGTGGATTTTCGATACGTAGAACGTGGCGCCGAGAGGGACCGGTAGGCTTCCGTTGGCCGGTCGGCCGCGATATCCGACGCGGGCGCGAGACCGGTGCTGCCCGCTGCGAAAGGAAACGCCGACGTGCCGTCCGCCGAGTCCAAGACCGCCGCCGCCAGTGCCGGTGGCGTCCAGTCCCTCGAGCGCGCCTTCGACCTTCTGGAGCGGATGGCCGACGCCGGGGGCGAGGTCGGGCTGAGCGAACTCTCCGGCAGCAGCGGCCTTCCGCTGCCCACCATCCACCGGCTGATGCGCACGCTGGTGGCCTGCGGCTACGTACGCCAGCAGCCCAACCGCCGCTACGCGCTGGGCCCCCGGCTGATCCGGCTCGGCGAGAGCTCGGCCCGGCTGCTGGGCACCTGGGCGCGGCCGTATCTGGCGCGCCTGGTGGAGGAGACCGGCGAGACCGCGAACATGGCGCTGCTGGACGGGGACGAGGTGGTGTACGTCGCCCAGGTGCCCTCCCGCCACTCCATGCGCATGTTCACCGAGGTCGGGCGGCGGGTCCTGCCGCACAGCACCGGCGTCGGCAAGGCGCTGCTGGCCAGCACGCCCCCGGACGAGGTACGCGCCCTGCTGGCCCGGACCGGCATGCCCGCCGCGACGGCGAAGACGATCACCTCGCCGGACGCGTTCCTGGAGGCGCTGCACCGCGTGCGCGAGACGGGGTACGCGGTGGACGACAACGAGCAGGAGATGGGCGTGCGCTGCCTGGCGGTGCCCGTGCCGGACTCCCCGACGGCGGCCGCCATCTCGATCTCCGGCCCGGCGGGGCGGGTGACCGACGAGGCCACGCAGGAGATCGTGCCGGTCCTGAAGGAGGTCGCCGCCGACCTGTCGGCCGCGCTCGCCAGCACGGACGGGACCTGAGGAAACAGCTAGCGCGCCACCGTACCGAAGAGGTCGATCGCCGAGCGGACCGCCCGCAGCGCCGGATTCAGGGCGCTGACCGAGCCCAGGGCGCCCGCCACCAGGAGCAGGGAGCGGCGGAGGCGGTGCAGTTCGGGGGTGCCGGTGCGGGCCATGGCGTCCAGCGCGGCCAGCTCGTCGTCCGCGATCGCCCGATCCGGTAATTCCGCCGGGTGGGCCGCCAGGTCACGCCTGAGCCGGGCCACGGCACGGCGCAGCTCCGCCACCCTCGGGTCTTCCTCGGTGCACGCCATTGCGGCGCCCTCCACGTCGGACAACACGGCCCTTCTCCCCCTCGCGCGCGGCTGCACGAGCCCGCCCTCCCTCTCCCCTGCCCCTCCGGACGTCGAATCGGACACAAGGGGCTGCGGATCAGTTAACGCCACCGTGTGCGCAGTGCGCCATACGGAGAGCGAAAATCAGACCGGCTGGGATGAACCGTCCACGCGGCGCCCCGGTGCGGTAAGCAGGGGCCATGGATCGCACCACTGATGACAATGCGCAGGTCGCCGGGTTGCTGCTGGCGGCGGGCGGGGGACGGCGGCTGGGCGGGCGGGCCAAGGCGCTGCTGGAGTACCGGGGCAGGCCGCTGGTGGAGCACGCGGCGCGCGCGCTGCTGGAGGGTGGCTGCGCACCGGTGCACATCGTGCTGGGCGCCGCCGCCGGGGCGGTGCGGGAGCGGGCCGAGCTACCGGGGTGCGTCCTGGTCGACAACCCGGACTGGGAGGACGGCATGGGCACCTCGCTCCGGGCCGGGCTGGCCTCGCTGAGCGGTACGGGGGCGCGCGCGGCGCTGGTCACGCTGGTGGACCAGCCCGGGATCGGGGCACCG
Source organism: Streptomyces sp. BRA346 (assembly GCF_052851135.1). Classification (NCBI taxonomy): domain Bacteria; kingdom Bacillati; phylum Actinomycetota; class Actinomycetes; order Kitasatosporales; family Streptomycetaceae; genus Streptomyces; species Streptomyces sp. BRA346. The sequence goes on from NZ_JAIWIH010000008.1 coordinate 4,674, forward strand.
GCGGTGGCCCGCGTACGGGCCGCCTGCCGCGACGCGGGGAGCCCGGCGGACAGCCTGGTGACGGCGGCGTACGGCGCCGAGCGGGGGCATCCGGTGCTGTTCGGCGCGGACCGCTGGGCGGACGTCGCGGCGAGTGCGCAGGGGGATCGCGGGGCACGCGCGTATCTGAGGGAACATCAGGCCGAGATCATCCGGGTCGACTGCGCGGACATCGCCCGCGTGGACGACATCGACACCCCGGAGGATCTGGCGCTGCTGCGGTGAGGCGCCCACGCTGTGCAGCGTGTCTCACACCGACACCCGATTGAACTTCCACGATGAGGAAACTAATATCCAGAATCGCTATCGACTGAGGAGTGAACGCCCATGTCCGCACCGGCGCCATCCCCGCTGGCCATCGTCGACGCCGAGCCACTGGAGCGTCAGGGAGAGGTGCTGACCGACGCGGCCCTGGCCTTCCTGGCCGAGCTGCATCACCGCTTCACCCCTCGCCGCGACGAGCTGCTCGCGCGCCGCGCCGAGCGACGGGCCGAGATCGCCCGTACGAGCACGCTGGACTTCCTTCCGGAGACCGCGCACATCCGCGAGGACCCGGACTGGCGCGTGGCCGAGGCCCCGCCCGCCCTCCAGGACCGCCGAGTGGAGATCACCGGTCCCACCGACCGCAAGATGACGATCAACGCGCTCAACTCGGGCGCCAGGGTCTGGCTCGCCGACTTCGAGGACGCCTCCGCGCCCACCTGGGCGAATGTGATCGGCGGCCAGCTGAATCTGACCGACGCGTATGAGCGCCGGATCGACTTCGCCACCCCCGAGGGCAAGAGCTATGTGCTGCGCCCCGCCGAGGAGCTGGCCACCGTCGTCGCCCGGCCGCGCGGCTGGCACCTGGACGAGCGCCATCTGCGGGACGCGGAGGGCCGGGCGGTGCCCGGCGGTCTGGTCGACTTCGGCCTGTACTTCTTCCACAACGCGCGCCGCCTGCTCGACCAGGGCAAGGGCCCGTACTTCTATCTGCCGAAGACCGAGTCGCACCTGGAGGCCCGCCTCTGGAACGACGTCTTCGTCTTCGCGCAGGACTACGTGGGCGTTCCGCAAGGGAGCATCCGCGCCACCGTGCTCATCGAGACGATCACGGCCGCGTACGAGATGGACGAGATCCTGTACGAGCTGCGCGACCACGCCTCCGGGCTCAACGCGGGCCGCTGGGACTACCTCTTCTCCATCGTCAAGAACTTCCGCGACGCGGGCGCCGGCTTCGTCCTGCCCGACCGCAACGCGGTGACGATGACCGCGCCCTTCATGCGCGCCTACACCGAACTGCTGGTGCGCACCTGCCACAAGCGGGGCGCCCACGCGATCGGCGGGATGGCCGCGTTCATCCCCTCGCGCCGGGACGCCGAGGTCAACGCGGTCGCGTTCGACAAGGTGCGGGCCGACAAGGACCGTGAGGCGAACGACGGCTTCGACGGCTCGTGGGTCGCCCACCCCGATCTGGTCCCGGTCGCCCGTGCATCGTTCGACGCGGTCCTCGGCGACCGTCCGCACCAGAAGGACCGGCTGCGCGAGGACGTCCGGGTCACGGCGGCCGAGCTGATCGACATCGCCTCGCTGGACGCCAAGCCCACCTTCGACGGCCTGCGCAACGCCGTCCAGGTCGGCACCCGCTACATCGAGGCGTGGCTGCGCGGACTGGGCGCCGTCGCCATCTTCAACCTGATGGAGGACGCCGCCACCGCGGAGATCTCCCGCTCCCAGATCTGGCAGTGGATCAATGCCGGAGTGGTCTTCGAGAACGGCGAGAAGGCGAGCGCCGACCTGGTGCGCACCGTCGCCGCCGAGGAGCTGGCCGCGATCCGCGAGGAGGTCGGCCCGGAGGCGTTCGCGGCGGGTCGCTGGCAGCAGGCCCACGATCTGCTGCTGAAGGTCGCGCTGGACGAGGACTACGCGGAGTTCCTGACGCTGCCCGCGTACGAGCTGCTGGGCTGAGCACTGCGCACGACGAGGGCCCCGGGACACCTTGGGTTCTAACGGTCCTCGCAACACCCGTGATCTGTGGGAGTTGCGAGGACCCCTGGAATCCAAGGAGCACGACCCGGGGCCCTCTCGTGTGTGCGTTACGACGGGGAGAGCTGGGTGCGCGGCACGATCTGCTGCGGCTGGTCCGGGCTGGACCACAGCAGCTTCATATGCGCCTCGCCGGTCTGCTCGGTGTACTCGATCTTGATGGCGTGGCGCTGCCCGGCCCGCAGGTCGACGGTCGCCTTGTCGACCTTCGCCGTGTGCGGCGTGGTGCTGTCGATGACGAGTGTGCCGTCGATCCACACCCGTACCGTGTCGTCGGAGACGGTGGTGAGCGTGTACGTCTGGCTGTGGCGGGGCACCAGCGAGCCGGTCCAGCGGACGCTGAAGCGGTCGGCCGGGACCCGGACGTCCGGTGAACCGGCGGTCCGCCAGGCGTGGTTGACGGTGCGGTCGGTGCGGGTGACGACCGGCGGCCCGGTGAAGGTGTCGTTCGCGAACACCTCCTGCCGCAGCCCCGTCCCCCGGCCCGGGGGCACGGACGCCCCGGACGGCTTGACGGTCAGCTCGATCACCGACGCGATGTCGTTGACCGCCCCGCCGGACGGGGTGAGGTCGAAGCCGTCCCCGGCCGCCGCGACCGCGACCTTCCGACCGCTGCCCAGCACCCGCGCCCGGGTCACCTCGAACGGCGCCCGCGCGGTGAGGTGGAGGGGCTGTCCGGCGGCGGGCCAGGAGGTCACGGACGCGTAGAGCGTGTTCCCGGACCGGCTGACCGAGCCCCATCCGGGCTCGGCCACCAGCCCGGCGTTCCCCGCGCCGTACACGGCCCGGCCCTGCCCGGACGTCCGCAGCCAGGAGCCGATGTCGCGCAGCCGGTCGACGGACGGCTGGGGTATCCGGCCGAGCTTGTCGGGGCCGACGTTGAGCAGGTAGTTGCCACCGCGCCCTGCGATGTCGAGGAGGTTGCGGGCGAGGGTCCGGGGCGACTTCCAGTTCTCGTCGTACTTCGCGAATCCCCAGTGGCCGTTGAGGGTCATGCAGGACTCCCAGAGCTGGCCGGCGACCTGGGAGCCGGGGATCTCCTGCTCGGGGGTGCCGTAGTCGCCGTCCACGACGCGGCGCTTGCCGACCCGGTTGTTGATGACCAGATCCGGGTCGAGACCGCGCAGATACGCCTCGAGCTGCTCGCCGTCCTTCGGGGACCAGGTGTTGGTGGGGTTGTCCGCGTCCCATTCGCCGTCGAACCACAGCAGCGCCGGGTCATAGCCGTCGATCAGCTCTTTGAGCTGCGCATACATCCGCTCCCGGTACTTCGGGAAGGTCGCCGGGTCCGCGAAGTCGGGGTCGTGCCAGTCCCAGATCGAGTAGTAGAAGCCGAGCTTGATCCCGGCCCGGTCGGCGGCGGTCTTCAGCTCGGCGAGGATGTCGCGCTTCTTGTCGAACGAGGAGTGGTCGCGCAGGTTCCAGGTGTTCTGCTTCGTCGGCCACATCGCGTATCCGTCGTGGTGCTTGGACGTGATGACGATGTAGCGCTGACCGGCGTCCTTGGCCGCCTTGACGACCGCCTTCGCGTCGAAGGACGCGGGATCGAAGCCCTGCGCCATGTCCTCGTACTCGCTCATCGGGATCTGGCAGTTCCGCTTGATCCACTCCGCGTCCCGGCACACGGTGCCGTCCGCGCGGGTGTACTCGCCTTCCAGTTGGGAGTACGCGCCGAAGTGGATGAACATCCCGAACCGGTCCTGCCGCCACCAGCTGGTGCGGGCGGAGGTGAACGGGTCGTCGGACGCGTAGTCGGTGCCGGGACCGGGTTCGGCGGTTGCGGGTACGGCGGTTGCGGGTTCGGCGGTGGCGGACGGGCCGGTGAGGGTCATCGCCAGGAACAGGCCGAGCAGCAGGCTCAGACCTCGGGACAGGCCGGACAGGGATAACGCCCGTGCGGGCACACGCATGGCGGCTCCTGTGCTCGTGGGTGGTCGGACAGGAGGGCTGGCCAGCCGCGTACCGGAACCTAGAACCGCAAAGGTGGGATGTCAACGGGGCATAAAGCGCCACGGGCGCCGCAACAGCGCCGGATAAGCCCTCGGACCATCCCACCCCTCCGATGTATCACCCCTCCGCGGCGATGCGGGCCAACCGCCGCGCCTCGTCCCGCGCGTCGCGCGCTATGGCGTCCTCATCGGCGGTGAGCAGCCGCCCCGCCTCCACCACCGGCTCGCCGTTCACCAGCGACAGGGTCACCGGCGCCGCCGGGCCCAGCACCAGCGCCGCGACCGGGTCGGCGATCGTCGAGTGGCCGATGCCGTCCAGCTTCCACAGCACCAGATCGGCCAGCTTGCCCGGCTCCAGCGACCCGATCTCGTCGCCACGGCCCAGCACCCTGGCCCCGCCGTGGGTGCCGAGCCGCAGCGCCTGGCGGGCCGTCAGCGCCTTCTCGCGGTGGTCGCCGAGCCGGTTGATCAGCAGCGCGTTGCGCAGCTCGGTGTGCAGCTCGCCGGACTCGTTCGAGGCGGTGCCGTCCACCCCGAGCCCCACCGGCACGCCCGCGGCGAGCAGGTCCGGCACCCGGGCGATCCCGGCGGCGAGCCGGGCGTTGGACGACGGGCAGTGGGCGACGCCGGTGCCGGTGCGGGCGAAGGCGGCGATGTCGGCGTCGTTCATGTGGACGCAGTGGGCCATCCACACGTCCTCGCCGAGCCAGCCGGTGTCCGCGAAGTAGTCGGTGGGGCCCATCCCGAACCGCTCGTGGCAGAACTTCTCCTCCTCGACCGTCTCCGAGCCGTGGGTGTGCAGCCGCACGCCCTTGCGGCGGGCCAACTCGGAGCTTTCCCGCATGAGGTCGGTGGTGACGGAGAACGGCGAGCAGGGCGCGACGGCGATCCGCAGCATCGCGTCGAACGAGCCGTCGTGGTGGGTGTCGATGGCCTCCTCGGTGGCGGAGAGGGCGTCCTCGGTGGTCTCGACGGCGAAGTCCGGCGGCAGTCCGCCGTCCGAGCTGCCGAGGTCCATGGAGCCGCGCGCGGCGGTGAACCGCACGCCCAGCTCGCGCGCCGCGCGGATCTCGGCGCCCAGCAGATCGCCCGCGCCGCGCGGGAAGACGTAGTGGTGGTCCATGGCGGTGGTGACGCCGCCGCGCACCATCATCGCGAGCGAGCCGCGCGCGGCGGCGTACACCATCGGCTCGTCGATCCGGGCCCAGGTGGGGTAGAGCTCCACCAGCCAGTCGAAGAGGTTGTGGTCCTGGGCGAGGCCGCGGGTGAGCCACTGGTAGAAGTGGTGATGGGTGTTGACCAGGCCCGGGGTGACGAGATGGCCGGTGCCGTCGATCCGGCGCGCCACCCCGTCCAGGCCCCGCGGCGCGGGGCCCGGGCCCACCGACTCGATGCGGTTGCCCGCGACGACGACATGGCCCGAGGCGTGCTCGGTGTCCTGCGCGTCCACGGTCGCGATGGCGCAGTCCTCGATGACGATGCGGTCGACGCAGTCGGTGCGGTCGGTGCGGTTCACGGGGCGGAGCCCTCCAGAGGTCAGTCGGTGGGAATCCTGGACTCGGCGCCGTCCCGCAGGACGGTGGCCTCGATGAGCCCGTACGGCCGGTCGGCGGCGAAGTAGACCTCGTTGTCGTTGGTGAGGCCGAAGGGCGCGAGGTCGACCAGGAAGTGGTGCTTGTTGGGCAGCGAGAGCCGTACCTCGTCTATCCCGGAACGCCGCTCGACAACGCGCGCACCCATCGCGTACAGCGTCTGCTGGAGCGAGAGCGAGTACGTCTCGGCGAACGCGGCCAGCAGATCGGCGCGCGCCCCCTCGTACGCGGCGTCCCAGTCCGGCTCCGGCCGCGCGGCGTCGCTCCAGCCGTGGCGCCAGCGGGCGTGCACATCGGTGGCGAGGATGCGGTCGCGCGCCTCCGGCAGGGTCGTGTACGGGTCCTTGACGAAGCCGTGGAACTCGGAGTCGGTGGAGTTCATGACCGTGAGGTCGCGGAGGCCGGAGAGCACCTCCCAGTCCCGGCCGTCGTAGCGGACCTGGGCGGTACGGGTCTCCTGCCCGGCGCGGACGAAGGAGTGCCGGGCCCGGCGGCCGGTCTCGATGCGCTCCCAGGCGTACTCCTCGATCCGGACGCGGGCGGTACGGATCGTCTCCTGGCTGCCGACGAAGTGGCGGGCCAGCTCGATGCCGAAGTGTTCGGCGGTGGCGATGCCGCGCTCCTTGGCGAAGGCGTACACCGTGTTCTTCATGGTGTCGGTCGGCAGGACACCGGTGTTGTCGCCGTGGCGGTGGACGTCCGCCATGTCGCCGGAGAGCGCGACGGAGACGTTCAGGTCCTTGATGTGGTGGACGTCGCCGTCGCGCACCATCCGGACCACACGGGTCTCCGCCTTGCCGTACTGGTTCTGGCCGAGCATGGGCATCGGGCTCAACTCCCTCGGTATACGGAGTAGCCGAACGGGGTGAGCAGCAGCGGCACGTGGTAGTGCTCGCCGGGCTCGACGGCGAAGACGACCGTCACCTCCGGGAAGAAGGGCCCGCGCGACTCGGTCTCGAAACGCAGCCGTACGTGGGTGGTGCCCTCGGGCAGGGCGGGCAGATCCTTGCACCGGCCGTCCGGGTCGGTGCGGGAGGCGGCGTGCGCCACCCAGTCGGCGTCGCCCGCGGGGCGCACCGACAGCTCGACGGGAACGCCGGGGGCCGGGCGGCCCTGGCTGGTGTCCAGGATATGCGTGGACACGGAGGTGGCGGTCGCCATCACCGCTCTCCTTCCGCCGCTTCCGCGGTCACGAGGTGGGTCAGCCGGATGCGGTTGATCTTTCCCAGTTCGGTGCGGACGATCTCGCGTTCGGTGCCGGTGTCGTTGTCGATCCGGCGGCGGAGTGCGGCGAGCATCTCCTCGCCGGTACGGCCGGTGGCGCAGATCAGGAAGACGTGGCCATGGCGCTCCTGATACGCGAGATTCAGCTCCAGCAGCTCCGCGCGCAGCTCGTCGGCGGCATCGCTCACCCCGCTCTGCTCGCGCGCCGAGGTGGCGTCGCCCGGCGTCGGCCGCCCGATGGGCGGATGCCCGGCCATGGCCTCGGCGAGATCGGCGCCGGTCAGCCCGGCCATGGCCGCGTCGGACGCGTCGAGCAGGGCGTCCACGTGGCGGTACGGCCGCCCGTCGGCCACCGCCGCGCCCCAGGCCCGGCTGGTGCACACCGTGTGCAGCAGCGCGGCCACGTCCGGCCGGTCCGTCGCGTTGAACCGGGCCAGGCCCGGTGGAGCGCTGCTAGTCACACCCGAAAGCTAAGAGCTTCCCCGAGATGCGTCAACACTTTGTTGAAGACAGGCCGGAAATGCGGGTCCCGGATACGGCCCGGGCACACCAGGATGGGCCCATGACCGCTGACCTCGCCGTACGGCTGCCGGACCGGTTCTGGTCCGTGCCCTACGTCGGCGCGCGCTTCCCCGGCTCCCCGGCGGTCGCCGAGCGCCCGGACCTCGCCGAGGGCGCCAACTGCCAGCTCTTCGCGTACGCGGTCCTCCGCCACCACGGCCTGGAACCGCCCGCGCTGCGCTCCGCCGAGCTGTGGGCCGACAGCGCGGCGACGACCCGCGTCACGCCGCCCCGCCCCCTGGACCTGCTGCTCTTCAACGCCACCGACGACGCGTACGGCGCCCACGTGGGCGTCTGGGCCGGGCCGGACCAGGTCCTCCACCTGTGCGCCGAAGCCGGGCGCCCCGCCGTATGGCCCCTGAGCGCCTTCGCGGCCCGGTCCCGCTACCGCACCCTGATCGGCGTCAAGCGGGTCACGGCTCGGAGCGCTCGGCCCCCTTCTCCCGGTTGAGGTAGTTGTAGACGGTGAAGCGGCTGACGCCGAGGGCGCTTGCGACCGTTTCCACGCCGTGGCGCACCGTGAAGGCGCCGCGCTGTTCGAGGGCGCGGACGATGCCCTGCTTCGTCTTGCGGTCCAGGGCCGACAGCGGGACGCCGTGGCGGCGCCGGAGGTCGGCGAGGATGTGGTCGAGGGACGCCGAGATGTGCGGGAGGCGGACGGCCACGACCGGGCGGCCCTCCCAGGACAGCACCACGTCGTCGTCCCGGGCCCGGTCCGGGGCGATCAGCTCGCCGCCCATCGCGTCGACCAGCGGCCGGACCGCCGAGACGAAGGGGTGGTCCGCGTACGCGTCCGCCGGGCCGGTCACGCGTCGGGCTCCGCGACGACGTTGACCTGGAGCGACACCCGGGTGGCGCCCGCCTCCAGGGACTTGCGCAGCAGGTCGTCCACGGCGGCCAGCACGGCGTCCGCGCGGCCCTCCGCGGTGTTGCCGAACGGGCCGACGTCGACGGTGTCCAGCGGTGCGGCCTGAACCGCCTCGCGGGCGACCACGGCGTGCGGCGGCACCTCGTCGAGGTCGAACGGCTCGGTGGTGAACTCAACCCTCAATCTCACGCGGCCAACCTACTGCGCCCGGCCGCGCCTCCGGCAGCCTCGCGCCGCGCGTACTCCGGGCGTCATCCGTCAAGCGTCCAGCCCGGCCTCACACGGGCGTCCCACTGGAGGCGGGCAGAACGCCCAAGTCCCTCCCGTCACTCCCCCGCTTCGTGGAGCATGGCCCAGTCACCGCAGACATCCGCTACGGAGCGTCAGATGCCAGAGAGCGTGCCGGTGCGCTGCCCCGCGTGCCGCCGCGAGCAGTCGTTCACTCCGCCCACCTTCCCGTGCTCGTGCGGCGCGCCGCTCACCCTCCCGGTGCTGCGCGACGGCACGCCGGAGGAGATCGGGCACCGCACGTGGCAGGACATATGGGTGACGGTGGACTGCCCGTCCTGCGGGCGTCAGGGCCACTGGCCGCAGCCGGAGTTCGGCTGCGGCTGCGGGGCGGTCGTCCGGGTGCCGGTCGTCCCGGTCGCGCCGGGGCCGGTCGCGCCGGGGCCGGTCGCGCCGGGGCCGCAGGCCCCGTCTCCGGGCGGTGCGCAGGCCCCTGGCGGTGCGCAGGACGGCGAGCCCGGGGCGCGTCCGGCGTTCCGGCCGGTGACGATCCGTACCGCGCGGGACGCGGTCACCGCCGCCGCCCAGTACCTGCGGTGGCTCGGCTTCGGATGTCTGCGGCGGCCGGACGACCCGGCGGCGTCCGGGGTGGACCTGTACGGGAAGGGCGTCGTCGCCCAGGTCGATCCGACCACCCGCCCCACCGGGCTGCGCGAGGTCGAGTGCCTGTGGCTGAACGGGCTCAACGAGTCGGCGGTGAGCGTCTTCTTCTCGCTGGCGGGCTACGCCAGGGAGGCGCGGGCGCGCGCGGACGCGCTGCACATTCCGCTCTTCATCATGGACCTGACCGGCACCCCACAGCCCGTCAACGACCCCGCGGACACGCTGATCCGCTGTGGCCCGCCCCGCGCGTGAGCACCCCGGATGAGCTTCATTCATTGTCACCCGTACGAGGGCCTTTTCGCCTCCTCTTCGCGGACGATCTTCGCCCTTCTGCGGCGCTCTACCGTGGTCCCCGATCCCGTCCACGACCCCTTGGAGCGCTCGACCATGCCCACTGAACTCACCGTCGACCACGCCGATGTCACCCTGGCCGTCCGCGACCACGGCGGCAGCGGCGTCCCGCTGCTGCTGATCCACGGCGCGGGCCGCACCCTGGCCGACTGGTCGGGGATCGCGGAGGAACTGGTCGCCGATCACCGGGTCCTCTCGATGGACCTGCGGGCCCACGGCCGCTCGGGGCGCGGGACGGAGCCCTGGACGACCGCGGCCGTGCTCGGCGACATCGAGGCCGTCCTCGACACGTGCGGCGTCCCGCAGGCGGTGCTCGTCGGCCACTCGCTCGGCGGCATGCTGGCCGCGCTGTACGCGGACGCCCATCCGCACACCCCCGGCGCGGTCAACCTCGACGGCTTCGGGCTGGGGCGGCCCGAGCACTACGCCGGTCTCGACCCGCACACCGTGGCCGAGGGCCTGGAGCGGGCCCGGCAGTTCGCCCGGGCCGCCTCGGGCCAGGCGTTCCCGCCCGAGGGGCTGGAGAGCGTACGCGCCCAGCAGGCCGCCATGGCCGACCAGCTGGGCTTCGCGCCCGAGCTGCTGGAGGAGGGCATACGGCGGTCGCTCGGCGAGACCGGCGACGGGCAGCTGTACCTGCGGCCCGATCGGGAGCGGGGGGTGGAGATGCTGGACGTGCTGGACGCGCTGGACATGTTCGCCGTCTACCGCCGACTGACCCGCCCGCTGCTGATCGTCCGCGGCACGCGGCTGGCGGACCAGGGCCCGGAGCTGGCGTGGTTCGGCGAGCTGATGGCCGCACATCAGAAGGGGCTGGAGGGGCGTCTCGCGACGCTCGCCGCCGACCACCCGCACATCGCGGTGCACACCCTGGACGCGTCGCACGCGATGCTGCTGGAGCGCCCGCGTGCGCTGGCGGACCTGGTGCGCTCCTTCACCTCCGGCCTGGACTTGCGCTCATGACCGGGGGGCGCTTCGGTTGAGGCACCGCCCCCCATCGTTCACGACCGGCCGGAGGCCGCATTCGATGGCTGTTCCCTGGTACCCGAGGATCGCGGCGTCGCTCCTGACCCTGCTGACCGTCCTGACCCTGCTGACGGTCGCCGGCTGCGGCGGTGGCGGGCTGCCGCAGCCGTCGGAGACGAGCCGGTCCGCGACCACTCCGAGCGTCCCCGATCCGGGGACGGGGGACAGCGTGGAGGGTGACATCAACGCGGCGGTGTCCATCACCAACACCTACTGGTCCACCCACTGGAACGAGTTCTTCACCGGCACCTATCGCCCGCCGCGGGTCCTGGGGGCGTACGACGGCGCCACCGGCACCGCGCCCACCTGCGGCGGCGCCGCGCTCCCCGACAACAACGCCGTCTACTGCCCGGGCGGCGACTACGTGGCGTGGGACATGGACCTGATGCGGGCGGGCCACCAGCGGGGCGACGCCTGGGTCTACCTGGTGATCGCCCATGAGTGGGGGCACGCCATCCAGAACCGGCTGGACGCGGGCCTGGTCGACCTGGCCCGCGAACTCCAGGCCGACTGCCTGGCCGGTGCCGTCCTCTTCGGCGCGGCCCGGGACAAGACGCTGACCTTCGAGGACGGCGATACGGACGAGCTGGCCGACGCGCTGTCGGCGCTCGCCGACGAGACGCCGTGGACGAACACCTCAGACCACGGCAACGCCTCGCAGCGGGTGTCGGCGTTCAGCCGGGGCGCCGAGTCCGGGGTGAAGGGCTGCCTCCCGAACGCGGTGCGATAAAACGCGTTATCGCGTGGGCTGGGGTCTCCGGTCCGGGTCGGTACGGGACTCCGGGACCCCGGCCAGCTCGCGGGCGCCCGCCTCCCTCAGCTCGACCTTGCGGACCTTGCCGCTGACCGTCATCGGGAAGGCGTCCATGACGCGCAGATGGCGCGGCACCTTGAAGGCGGCCAGCCGTCCGCGGCAGAAGCGGGCCAGCTCGTCGCGGGTGAGCGCGGTGGCGCCCTCGCGCAGGATCACGCAGGCCAGGATCTCCTCGCCGTACTTCTCGTCCGGTACGCCCACCACCTGCACATCGGCGATCTTGGGGTGGGTGTGCAGGAACTCCTCGATCTCCCGCGGGTACACGTTCTCCCCGCCCCGGATGATCATGTCCTTGATCCGGCCGACGATCTGGACGTAGCCGTCCTCGTCCATCACCGCCAGGTCCCCGGTGTGCATCCAGCCCGCCGGGTCGATCGCCTCGGCCGTGAGTTCCGGTTCCTCCCAGTAGCCGAGCATCACCGAGTAGCCGCGGGTGCACAGCTCGCCCCGGGTGCCGCGGGGGACGGTCAGACCGGTGGCCGGGTCCATGACCTTGACCTCGACGTACGGCAGCACCCGGCCGACCGTGCCGGTGCGGCGCGCGAGGTCGTCGTCGCGCCGGGTCTGGGTGGAGACCGGGGAGGTCTCCGTCATGCCGTAGCAGATGGACACCCCGGCCATGTGCATCTCGGCGACCACCCGCCGCATCACCTCCACCGGGCAGGGGGATCCGGCCATGATCCCGGTGCGCAGGGAGGAGAGGTCGAAGGTGGCGAAGTCGGGCAGGGCCAGCTCGGCGATGAACATGGTGGGGACGCCGTACAGCGAGGTGCAGCGCTCCCGTTCGACGGCGGAGAGGGTGGCGGCCGGGTCGAAGGTGGGGCCCGGGATGACGACGCAGGCGCCGTGGGTGGTGGCGCCCAGGTTGCCCATCACCATGCCGAAGCAGTGGTAGAAGGGCACCGGCAGACAGATCCGGTCGTGCTCGGTGTAGCCGACCGTCTCCCCCACGAAGTAGCCGTTGTTGAGGATGTTGTGGTGGGAGAGGGTGGCGCCCTTGGGGAAGCCGGTGGTGCCCGAGGTGTACTGGATGTTGACCGGGTCGTCGCAGGACAGCCGCGCCTCGCGCTCGGCCAGCTTCTCCTTCGGCACTCCTTCGCCCGCGCGCACCAGCCCCTCCCAGGTGCGGTCGCCGATGTAGACGACGTCGCGCAAGGCGGGGCATTCGGCGCGCACCTGCTCGACCATCCGGCGGTAGTCGCTGTCCTTGTGCTCGGTGGACGAGACGAGGACCGACACCCCGGCCTGCCGCAGCACATAGCGCAGCTCATGGACGCGGTAGGCGGGGTTGACGTTGACCATGATCGCGCCGATGCGGGCGGTGGCGTACTGCACCAGCACCCATTCGGGGCAGTTGACCGCCCAGATGCCGACCCGGTCGCCCTTGCCGACCCCCTTCGCCATCAGCCCGAGCGCGACCGCCTCGACCGACCGGCCGAACTCGGCGTACGTCCAGCGGCGGCCGGAGGGGATGTCGACCAGCGCCTCGCGGTCGCCGTGGCGCTCGATGGCCCGGGCGAGGTTGGCGCCGATGGTGTCGCCGAGCAGCGGCAGGTCCCCGGTGCCGCTCGCATAGGAGAGGGCGGCCGGGGGCGGAGCGGCGTCGGAGATCGGGTCGGTCATGGTGTCTCCTTGCGGTCACATGCCGTGGTGGTCACATGAAGGGGAGCTGCTGTTCATCAGGTTCCCTCATGAAACTCGATGCCCTCTCCACTCGCCGTGCGTTCCCGCAGTTCGATCCGGCGAATTTTGCCGGACACCGTCTTGGGCAGGTCCGCGAACTCCAGCCGCCGCACCCGCTTGTACGGCGCCAGCACCGCCCTGGAGTGCGCGAACAGCACCTTCGCCGTCTCGGGCCCCGGCTCCCAGCCCTCGGCCAGCACGATGTACGCCTTCGGCACGGCGAGCCGCAGCGGATCGGGCGCCGGGACGACGGCGGCCTCGGCGACCGCCTCGTGCTCCAGCAGGGCGCTCTCCAGCTCGAACGGCGAAATCTTGTAATCGGAAGCCTTGAATACGTCGTCCGCGCGCCCGATGTAGGTGATGTAGCCGTCCGCGTCGCGCGATCCGATGTCGCCGGTGCGGTAGTAACCGCCCGCGGTGGCCTCGGCGGTGCGCTCCTCGTCGCCCTCGTACCCCGTCATCAGGCCGACCGGGCGACCGTGCCGTCCGGTCAGGTCGAGGGAGATCTCGCCCTCGTCGCCGGGCTCGCCGGTGACCGGGTCCAGGAGGACGACGCTGAAGCCGGGCGTCGGGCGGCCCATCGAACCGGTCTTGAGCGGCTGACCGGGGGTGTTGGCGACCTGGACGGCGGTCTCGGTCTGGCCGAAGCCGTCCCGGATCGTCACGCCCCAGTCGCGCCGGACGTGCTCGATGACCTCCGGGTTCAGCGGCTCACCGGCGGCGACGGCCTCCCTCGGGGGGTGCCGCAGCTGCGTCAGATCGGCCTGGATGAGCATGCGCCAGACGGTGGGCGGGGCACAGAAGGTGGTGACGCCGCAGCGGTCCATCTCGGCCATGAGGCGGGTGGCGTCGAAGCGGGTGTAGTTGTGGATGAAGACGGTCGCCTCGGCGTTCCAGGGGGCGAAGAGGTTGGACCAGGCGTGCTTGGCCCAGCCCGGGGAGGAGATGTTGAGGTGGACGTCTCCGGGCCTGACCCCGACCCAGTACATCGTCGACAGATGACCGATGGGGTAGGAGATGTGGGTGTGCTGGACGAGCTTGGGCTGAGCGGTGGTGCCGGAGGTGAAGTAGAGCATGAGGGGCGCGGTGGCGAGGGTCGGCCCGTCCGGTACGAAGCGGTCGGCCCCCTCCGGGGCCTCGCCCGTCGCCCCGTCCGGCACGGCGTCCGTCTTTGCGTCCTCGTACGCCAGCCAGCCGTCCGGCACGCCGTGGTCTCCGCCGACCGCGATCCGGGTGTAGTCGCCCGCCACCTCCGCGAACTTGCCGGTGTCCTCCGCCCGCACGATCACGTGCTTCGCCCGGCCGCGGCCGATGCGGTCCGCCAGGTCCAGCGGACCGAGCAGCGGGGTGGCGGGGATGACGACGGCGCGCAGCTTCATCGCCGCCAGCGCCGTCTCCCACAGCTCCTTCTGGTTGCCGAGCATGACCACGATCCGGTCCCCGGGCCGCACGCCCCGCGCGCGCAGCCAGTTCGCGGCCCGGTCGGAGCGGCGGCGCATCGCGTCGAAGCTCAGCCGGGTCTCGCGGCCGTCCTCCTCCACGATGTGCAGAGCGGTGCGTCCGTTCCCCTCCGCGATCCGGTCGAACCAGTCCAGGGCCCAGTTGAAGCGCTCCGGGCGGGGCCAGCTGAACCCTTCGTACGCCGCCGCGTAATCCTCGCGGCGGTCGAGAAGGAAGTCCCGTGCCTCGCGGAATTCGTGAGACGGACTCATTGCTGTCACTTCGTCCTCCTGATTTGACGTGCCGCTCGCTAGCATCGTGCGACGGGTGATCTGTGTCTCACCACCCCCGGACGGGGGTGACGGCGTTTCGGGGAGGCGACCGTGGCGGAATCGGAGCGTGCCGTCGACGTACGGACAGCACTGCTGCGGATGCGCCGACGCGGCGGGCTGCCCGTCGCCTTCGGCGGACTGTTCTCCGGCGCACAGCAGTTCCGCATCTCGGAACTCACCGGAACGACCACGAACTCCTTGCGCGGGCTCGCCATCGCGGCGGGCAACGGGCTCGGCGGCAAGGTCCTGACCCTGTCCCGGCCGATATCCGTGATCGACTACCCCGTCTCGCGCGCGATCAGCCATGAGTACGACGGCGCGGTCGACGCCGAGGGGCTGCGCTCGATGATGGCCGTCCCGGTGGTCGTCCGGGGCCGGGTCCGCGGCGTCCTGTACGGCGCGCTGCGGCAGCCGCTGATCCTCGGCGACCGCGCGCTGAGCACGGCGGTGGAGGCCGCCCGCGAGCTGGAACGGGCCCTCACCGCGCAGGACGAGGCGCGGCGGCTGATGACGGTCGTGGAGCAGTCGGCGCCGGAGACCGAGCCCGGCCCGGCGGTCTGGGAAGAGGTCCGCGCGGCCCATGGCGACCTCCGGGCCCTGGCCCACCGGGTGGGCGACCCGCAGCTGCGCGAGGAGATCCTGAGCGCCTGCGGCCGCCTGGCCCGCGCCTCGTCGGGCGGCGACTCCGCGCCCCGCGGACGCGTGCGGCTGTCCCCGCGCGAGGTGGACGTCCTGGCCTGCGTTGCCTCCGGCGCGACGAACTCGGCGGCGGCCGACCGGCTGGGGCTGCGGCCGGAGACGGTGAAGAGCTACCTGCGGTCGTGCATGCGCAAGTTGGGGGCGCGCACCCGTCTGCACGCGGTGGTCGAGGCCCGCCGCGCGGGCCTGCTGCCGTAGGGCGTACCCGCCACGTCCCACCGGCCCCGCGACGCCTGGCCCGCTGCCCCGGCCATCGGGGGGAGCCGCCCCCTCGCGCCGCGTTGCCCGGCTCCTCCGCGCAGGCCCGCCCCCGGACTCCGTCCGGGAGGTGCCGCCGCGAGGACGACCCTCCGCCTCGCGATCGCGTGGTCCCGCGGCCGCTGGGAGGTACACCGGCTGCTCCGGTGCGACTGTGCGGACACGATTCATGGCGCGGTGGCGGTGGCGGCTGCGGCTAGGGCAGGAGCGCGGCGAGGGCCGGGGCGTACAGCTCGGTGACCTCGTCCGGCGTCAGGGCGGCCACGCCCGGGGCGCACAGCAGATAGCGGGTGAGGGCGAGGCCGAGCACCTGAGCCGAGAGCAGCCCGGCGCAGCGCGGGTCGACGGCCTCACCGAGGGCGGGCGCGACCTGCTCGGCGAAGATCTCGCGCAGCCGCTCGGCGGCCCGCTCGTGGGTGACGGCGGAGCGCAGCAGGAGGAGCAGGGCGTCGTCGGCGGGGTCGCCCTCCCAGCGGTCCAGGAAGTGGCGTACGAGGACCTGCGGGAGGTCGTCGCGGGCCACGGCACTGAGGTCGGGCAGCCGCAGGTCGATGGTGAGGGCCGCGTCGAAGAGGTTCTCCTTGCTGCCGAAGTAGCGCATGACCATCGAGGCGTCGATGCCCGCGTCGGCGGCGACGGCGCGGATGGTGGTGCGCTCGTAGCCGTGCCGGGCGAAGTGCGCGCGGGCGGCGCGGAGGATGGCGGCGCGGGTGCGGTCGGAGCTGCGGGCGCCCATCAGCCCACCCGCCGGGCCGCATGCCGGGGCTTCCGCCGGGTCCGGGACGGGTTCGCATCCGGAGGGGAGGCGCCGCCCGGGATCGTCCATGCCAACAATCGTAGGCAAACAGTCGTTGGCGCGCCAGGCGCGGGTACCCGCCGCTCAGCACGGCGGCGCCAGGCGGTGCCAGGCGGTCCCGGGCGCCGCCGCCCCGGCCGCGGCCTGGGCATATCCGGGGATATCCTGCACTGAGGCCAGTGGTCCGCGCGCCCGCACCGAGGGGACCGTGACAAAGGAGGTGGTCGGTCCACGTGATGACCAGCGAACCTCCCAGTCGCATGCCGCGAGCCGCCACCCCGGCCCGGCCACGCTGAGCGCAGCGCGGCCCGGCGCCCCGGCGGCGGTGCCCGGATGCCCCGCCCAGCGCCGGCCCTTCGGCGCCAGCTACCCGTAAAGGACCTCTCATGTCCGAGCGCCGTTCCCACCACCCGCGCCCGCTGAAGAAGTACCCCTGGCTGCGGCCCGCGGCGGCGCGCGGGGCGGGCCACGGCCCGCGCTCCGGGGCCGGGGCGGCGGACCGGTCGCCCGCCGGGCCCGCGCCCGCCACGGTCGACGGCACCGCGGTCGCCGACGAGCGGAGCGTGGTGGACGCGGCCGTCTACCGCGACGGCCGCCGCGTCGGCACGCCCGACGGCCTGGCCGCCACCTACCGTCGGCTGCGCGAGGAGCCGGGCGCGATGGCGTGGATCGGGCTGTACCGGCCGACCGAGGCGGAGCTGCTGTCACTCGCCGAGGAATTCGATCTGCACAAGCTGGCCATCGAGGACGCGATGGAGGCGCATCAGCGGCCCAAGCTGGAACGCTACGGCGAGACGCTCTTCGTCGTGCTGCGCGCGGCCCGCTACCTCGACGCGGTCGAGGAGGTGGACTTCGGCGAGCTGCACGTCTTCGTCGGCCCCGACTTCGTCATCACCGTCCGGCACGGCGCCGCCCCGGACCTGTCCGCGGTGCGCGCCCGGATGGAGTCGGCCCCGGAGCTGCTGGCCCTCGGCCCGGAGGCCGTGCTGTACGCCATCCTCGACGCGGCGGTGGACGGCTACGCCCCGGTCGTGTCGGGTGTGCAGAACGACATCGACGAGATCGAGACCGAGGTCTTCCGCGGCGACCCCGCCGTGTCGCGCCGCATCTACGAACTCTCCCGCGAAATGGTCGAGTTCCAGCGCGCCACCCGCCCGCTGGTGGGGATGCTGCGCGGGCTGATGGCCGGTTTCGACAAGTACGGCACCGACGAGGAGCTCCAGCGCTATCTGCGGGACGTCGCCGACCACGTCACCCACACCAGCGAGCGAGTGGACGGCTTCCGCTCGGCCCTCACCGACATCCTCGCGGTCAACGCCACCCTGGTCACCCAGCAGCAGAACGCCGAGATGAGGGCGCTGGCCGAGGCGGGCTTCGAGCAGAACGAGGAGGTCAAGAAGATCTCCGCGTGGGCGGCCATCCTCTTCGCCCCGACCCTGGTCGGCACCATCTACGGCATGAACTTCACGCACATGCCGGAGCTGCACTGGGTGCTGGGCTACCCCTTCGCGCTGCTGCTGATGGCGGTGGTGTGCGTCAGCCTGTACGTCATCTTCAAGCGGCGCGACTGGCTCTGATCCCGGCCGCGTACTCGTCAGGCGGGCCCTGCTGACGGCCGCGTACGCGCGGACCGGGCTCGCCCCGGCGGGCATCGACCACGTCGAGGCGCACGGCACCGGCACCCCGCTCGGCGATCCGATCGAGGCGGGCGCGCCGGGCGCCGTGCTCGGCGCGGGCCGCGACCCGCCCGCTCTCGCCTCGCGCGTCCGGGATGACCCCAACCCCTATTCGTCGTTCCGCCGTTCTCCCCGGGGCTCGTTTGTGCTTCGATGCCGTGCGCACGGTACGAACGGGTGAGCGACGGGAGTATGCGTATGGATCGGCGAGGGTTTCTCAAGGGCGCGGCCGCGCTGTCCACCGCCGGGGTGGTCTCGGCGTTAGGCGGGGTCGCCACCGCGGCGCCGAACCGGCTGCTGGCCGCGCAGGACTGGCTTTCCGGGATCGCCGACGCCACGCCCGTCCAGCGGCTGACGCTGCCCGGAACACACGACTCGGGTGCCCGTTACGGCGGGCCGTGGACCGAGTGCCAGAACACCACCATCGCCGACCAGCTGAACAGCGGCATCCGCTTCCTGGACATCCGCTGCCGCGCGTTCGACAACGCCTTCCCCATCCACCACGGCGCCTTCTACCAGCACCTCAACTTCGACGATGTGCTCGGCGCGTGCCGTGCCTTCCTCACCGCGCATCCGTCCGAAACCGTGCTGATGCGCGTCAAGCAGGAGTACTCGGAGGAGAGCGCCGCCGAGTTCCGCCGGATCTTCGACCTGTACCTCGACGGCAAGGGCTGGCGCTCCCTCTTCCGCCTCGACACCACCCTGCCGACCCTGGGGCAGGCCCGCGGCAGGGTCGTGCTGCTCGCCGACTCCGCCAACATGCCGGGCGTGCGGTACGCGGATCCTCAGCTGTTCGACATCCAGGACGACTACAAGGCGGAACCGTTCGGCAAGTACCCCAAGATCGAGGGGCAGTTCCGCAAGGCGGCGACCCAGCCCGGCAAGCTGTACATGAACTACGTCAGCACCGCCGCGCTCCTCCCGCCCCGGTCCAATGCGGACCGGCTCAACCCGCAGGTCAAGACCCTGCTGGAGGGCGGGGGCAGCCAGGGCTGGACGGGGCTCGGGATCGTTCCGATGGACTTCCCGAACACCACCCCGGGCCTGGTCGACGCCCTGGTGCGGCACAACCCGGCGGGGTGACGCCGGTGCGGCGGCGGCTCGTGGTGGACGGGCCGCCGCCGCACCGTCGCGGGTGAGGTCAGGGGGTGACCGACGGGCGGGCGAAGCGTACGAGTTCCAGGGCCTGGTCCGGGAACCACTGGCCCGCCTCGGGGTTCACCGTCCCGCGCACCGGGTCCGAGGGCCCGGAGGTGCCGCGGAGGCAGCGGCCGTCGGACTGGCCGGGCGTCTTCACCCAGAGGGCGGCGTCGTGCAGCGGGTCGCCCGTGGCGGTGGTGGGGCGGGCGCCGAGGCCGCGGTGGGGCGGGTTGCACCAGGACTGGGGGTCCGTGTGCCGGCTGTACCGCGGCGTCCAGGGGCCGCGGCCGTTGCGGCTGGTGTCGGTGACGAAGTGCTTCATCTCCGACGGGTCGTCCGGCTCGTGCGCGCGCAGCCAGGCCCTCAGGTGCCGCCGCGACCAGCTCTGCTCGGGGCAGGCCTCCGGGTCGCCGCCGTCGGCGACGTAGGCCAGGCACGCCGAGATGAGCCGCCCGTACAGCTCGCTGGCCTGGTCCGTCTGGTAGTGCGAGACGTTGAGGGCGAAGCCGGTGGCCTCGTCGATACCGGCCTCGACGAGCCGGGGCACGATGCTGCTGACGGCGTGCCAGCCCGCGTGGCCCGCGTCGAGGTACACCTTGGCGTTGGCGAGGGACATGAGGGTGTCGACCGCGTACTTGATCTCGGTGAAGCGGGCCTCGGTGAGCGCGTCGGCGCCGGTCTGCGTCTCCGTCGCCACCTCGGGCTCGGGCTCTGCCTCGACGGCCGCCGGTTCGCCGAACTCCGGCTCCCTGTCGAGGTCGGCGGGGTCGTCGGGGAGGAACGGGGAGGGGCTCGGGGTCGGGACGGCCGGATCCGAGGACGGGAGCTCGGCGGCGGCGGACGCGCCGGGTGTGGGGACGGTGCCGGGCTGCGGTTCCGGGCTGGGGAGGGTGGTGGGCCCGGTGAGCGCGGGGGCCGTGGTGGGCCCGGTGAGTGCGGGGGCGGTCGTGGGCTCGGTGAGTGCGGGCGCCGTGGTGGGCTCGGTGAGCGCGGGGGCCGTGGTGGGCCCGGTGAGCGCGGGCGCCGTGGTGGGCCCGGTCGTGGTCGTGCCCGCGGACGCGCCCGCGGCCGCGTCCGCACCGGTCGGGGTGCCCTCGCCGGTCTGCTCATCGCAGTCGGAGGGCAGCAGCGCCAGCGAGTCGGGTTCGAGGACGATCATCACCTCGTGGTCGCCGATGCCCCGGGCCACGGCGTCGATCCACGCCTTGTACTCGTCGGTGGTCCGCGCTCCCCCGGCGGAGTAGCTGCCGCAGTCACGGCCGGGGACGTTGTAGAGGGCGAGCACCGGCAGCTTGTCGCGCCGCGCGGCATCGCTCATGGTCATCCGGACCAGGCGGGCGACCCGGGCCGGGGACTCGTCCCCGTACCAGACCGCCTGCGGGGTCCGCACCATGGCGAGGAGGCCGGAGGCCCCGCGGTAGTCGCCCCGCCAGGAGAGCCGCGTCACCTGACGGTATGACGCGCGGTCGGCAGGGGGGACGTAGAGGGGGCTTCCTTGCGAGGGCGCGGCGACGCGCTCCTGTACGGCAGCCTGAACGGCCGAACCGCTCAGCAGGGGAAGGGCAGTTGCGGCCAGAACGGCCATCGACACGGCGAGGGTTTTCCGTCTCGTTCGCACGGGCGTACTCCAAGGGGCGGGTCGCGTAGGGTCGCGTGGGTCGGTTTCTGAGGCTCACTCAGAAACCGGGACCCGGCAACGCGAGCGTCCGCCGAGTGGCGCAACCGGATTCCCGCCCAGGGGTGGCGTTCCGTCAGATGACCGTATCGACGTACTCCCGGCCCGGGGGGCCGGGCCGGGAGCGCGTCACGTACCGGTCAGATGCTCCGGCCGCACCGGCACCCGCCCCAGCCGCAGGCCCGTCGCGGCGCGGATGGCCGCGACGACCGCCGGGGTGGAGGAGAGGGTCGGGGCCTCGCCGACGCCCCGCAGGCCGTAGGGGGCGTGGTCGTCCGCCAGTTCCAGGATGTCGACCGGCATGGTCGGGGTGTCGAGGATGGTGGGGATCAGATAGTCGGTGAAGGACGGGTTGCGGACGCGGGCGCCGTCGGAGACGAGGATCTCCTCCATCACGGCGAGGCCGAGCCCCTGCGTGGAGCCGCCCTGGATCTGGCCGACGACGGAGAGCGGGTTGAGGGCCTTGCCGACGTCCTGTGCGGCCGCCAGTTCGATGACCTTGACGAGGCCGAGTTCGGTGTCGACCTCGACGACGGCGCGATGGGCGCAGAAGGAGTACTGGACGTGGCCGAAGCCCTGACCGGTCGTGAGGTCGAACGGCTCGGTGGGCCGGTGCCGGAATTCCTTCTCGATGTCGATCGCGTCGTCCCCGAGGAGGTCCGCGAGGTCGGCGACGACCTCGCCGGTGTCCGTGACCACCTTGCCGTCCCGCAGCAGCAGCCCCGCGGCTCCGCTCGGCAGGCCGCAGCGGCGGAAGACCTCCTCGCGCACCGCCTCGCAGGTGTGCTTGATGGCGCCGCCGGTCATGTACGTCTGGCGGGAGGCGGAGGTGGAGCCCGCGGAGCCGACCCGGGTGTCGGCGGGGTGGATGGTGACCCGGCTGACGCCGAGTTCGGTACGGGCGATCTGGGCGTGGACGGTGACGCCGCCCTGGCCGACCTCGGCCATCGCGGTGTGGACCAGGGCGACGGGCTCGCCGCCGATGACCTCCAGGCGCACCCGGGCGGTGGAGTAGTCGTCGAAGCCCTCCGAGAAGCCGACGTTCTTGATGCCGACCGCATAGCCGACGCCCCGCACCACGCCCTCGCCGTGGGTGGTGTTGGACAGGCCGCCGGGCAGGGCGCGGACGTCGACGCCCCCGCCCGCCGTCTCCCAGACGCGGTCCGGCGGGAGGGGCAGCTCCCGGACCCGGCGCAGGATCTCGGCGACCGGGGCCGGGGAGTCCACGATCTGGCCGGTGGGCATGACGGCGCCCTGCGCCATGGCGTTGCGCTGCCGGAACTCGACGGGGTGCAGGCCGAGTTCCTCGGCGACGGCGTCCATCTGGGCCTCGTACGCGAAGCACGCCTGGACCGCGCCGAAGCCGCGCATCGCGCCGCAGGGCGGGTTGTTGGAGTAGAGGGCGAGCGCCTCGACGTCCACATGGTCGACGACGTAGGGGCCGATCGCCAGGGAGGCGGCGTTGCCGACGACCGCCGGGGAGGAGGAGGCGTACGCTCCGCCGTCCAGCACGATGCGGCACTGGACGTAGAGCAGTCGGCCGTCCCGGGTGGCGCCGTGCTCGTAGGTGAGCTTGGCGGGGTGCCGGTGGACATGGCCGAAAAACGACTCGTACCGGTTGTAGACGATCTTCACGGGCTTGCCGGTGCGGAGCGCCAGCAGACTGGCGTGCGCCTGCATGGACAGGTCCTCGCGCGCCCCGAACGCCCCGCCCACGCCGGAGAGCGTCAGCCGCACCTTGTCGGCGGGCAGGCCCAGCACCGGGGCCAGCTGGTCGCGGTCCACGTGCAGCCACTGGGTGGCGATGTAGAGGTCGATGCCGCCGTCCTCGGCGGGCACCGCGAGCCCGGATTCGGGGCCCAGGAACGCCTGGTCCTGCATGCCGACCTCGTAGTCCCGGCGTACGACGACATCGGCCCGGGCCTTGGCGGCGGCGACGTCGCCGCGCCGCACGGGCTGGCGGTGGACGACGTTGGGGTGGGGGGCGTGGGCGGCGTGGTGGTCGGTGCGGCCGGGGTGGAGCAGCGGCGCGCCGGGCGCGGTGGCGGTGGCCTCGTCGACCACGAGCGGCAGCTCGGCGTACTCGACCTTGATCCGGGCGGCGGCGCGGCGGGCGGTCTCGGGGTGGTCGGCGGCGACGATCGCGACGGCCTCGCCGTGGTAGCGGACCCGGTCCTTGGCGAGGACGGGCTGATCGTGGATCTCCAGGCCGTAGTGGGTGGCGGCCGGGAGGTCGTCGTGGGTCATGACGGCGTGGACGCCGGGCAGGGTCAGCGCGCCGCTGATGTCGATGGACCGGATCTCGGCGTGGGCGTGGGGGCTGCGCAGGGTGAAGCCCCACAGCACGTCCTCGTGCCACAGGTCGGAGGAGTACGCGAACTCGCCGGTCACCTTGAGCGTGCCGTCGGGGCGGAGGGTGGATTCGCCGATGTGGCCCTTGCCCCGGCTCTCGGTCAGATGGGCCTGGGTGATCGTGGTGGGGGCGCGGTCGGGTCCCATGGTCAGCTCGCCTCCCCCGGCGCCGAGGTGCGGGCGGCGGCGAGGCGCACCGCGTCGAGGATCTTCTCGTAGCCGGTGCAGCGGCAGAGGTTGCCGGAGAGCGCCTCGCGGATGTCGGCGTCGGACGGGTCGGGGTGCCGTTCCAGCAGCTCATCGGCGGCGACCAGCAGGCCCGGGGTGCAGAAGCCGCACTGCACGGCGCCCGCGTCGATGAACGCCTGCTGGACGGGGGCCAGCGCGCTCGCCCCGGCATCACCGGAGGTACGGCGCCCCGCGTACTCCGGAAGCCCCTCGACGGTCACCACCTCGCGCCCCTCGGCCTGACCGGCCGCCACCAGGCACGCGCACACCGGCACCCCGTCGAGCCGGACCGTGCACGATCCGCATTCGCCCTGCTCGCAGGCGTTCTTCGAGCCGGGCAGGCCCAGTCGTTCGCGCAGCACGTACAGCAGGGACTCGCCCTCCCAGACGTCGTCGGCCTGCTGCGGCCGCCCGTTGACGGTCATGTTCACGCGCATGCCACGGCCCTCCCTTCGCCTTCGCGGTACGCCTGCCAGGTCCAGCCGAGCGTGCGGCGCGCCATGACCGTCACCGCGTGGCGGCGGTAGGCGGCGCTGCCGCGTACGTCGTCGATGGGGTCGCACGCGCCCGCGCACAGCTGGGCGAACTCCCGGGCGACCGCGGGCGGAATCGTTTCGCCGCTGTCCCAGAGGGCGCCGTCCGCGAGCGCCGCGTTCAGGAAGTCCTCCGCCGCCCGGGCCCGGACCGGGGTGGGCGCGGCCGAGCCGACGCCGGTCCGTACGGTGCGGGTGCGCGGATGCAGCGCGAGGGCGAACGCGCACACCGCGATGACCATGGCGTTGCGGGTGCCGACCTTGGAGAACTGCTGCGGCCCGTCGGCCTTCTCGATGTGGACGGCCCTGATCAGCTCGTCGGGCGCCAGCGCGTTGCGCTTCACCCCGGTGTAGAACTCCTCGACCGGGATCATCCGGGTGCCGCGCACCGAGGCCACCTCCACCTCGGCCCCGGCCGCCAGCAGCGCCGGATGCGCGTCCCCGGCGGGCGAGGCGGCGCCGAGGTTGCCGCCGACGGTGCCGCGGTTGCGGATCTGCGGCGAGCCGACGGTGCGCGAGGCGAGCGCGAGGGCGGGCAGCTCGGGGTGCAGCCGCTCGATGATCCGGCTGTACGGAACGCCGGCGCCCAGCCGGACCGTCCGCTCGCCGGTCTCCCACTCCTCCAGTTCGCCGATACGGGTCAGATCCAGCAACCGTTCGGGCCGCCGGTGATCAAAGTTGATCTCGACCATCACATCGGTGCCGCCCGCTATGGGTACGGCGTCGGGGTGCTCGGCCTTCGCGGCGAGCGCCTCCGGCCAGTCGGCGGGGCGCAGGAAGTCCATGGGCCTCTCTTCTCACCAGTCCTGAGGAACTCGTGCACGCGGCTCCCAATCCAGTAGACCCGGCCGCGGACCCCGGGGGCAGTCACCGAAGACATGAAGCAATTGGCTGGCCAGCGGGCTGGTCTTGTAGATTCGAACGAACGACGGGGAATGGAAACCTCGCGGTATTCGACCGGTGACACGACACGAGTGACAAGACGAGATCGGCTGGCACCACCATGCGGCTGCGCGCACTGCTGGAAACTGATGCCCTGGGCCTGCGCCTGCTCGGCGGCGAGGAGGAGCTGGACCGCACCGTACGCGGCGTGATGACCACCGATCTGCGCGATCCGAGCCGCTATCTGTCGGGCGGCGAACTGGTCCTGACGGGGCTGGCGTGGCGGCGGCAGCCCGACGACTCCGAGCGGTTCGTACGGATCCTGGCGGCCGCCGGGGTGGCCGGGCTCGCGGCGGGCGAGGCCGAGCTGGGCCCCGTACCCGAGGACCTGGTGCTGGCCTGCGCGCGGCACCGGCTGCCGCTGTTCTCCGTGGTCGAGGACGTGGCGTTCGCGTCGATCACCGAGCACGTCGTACGCCAGGTCTCCGGCGAGCGGGCCGGGGACCTGGCCGCCGTGGTGGACCGGCACCGGCGGCTGATGGCCCCGGGCGCCGCGGGCGGCGGCCCCGAGGTGGTGCTCGACCTGCTCGGCTCGGACCTCGACCTGTCCGCCTGGGTGCTCTCCCCCACCGGCCGCCCGATCGCCGGGCCGACCGGGCCCGGGGCCGCGGAGCTGCCGCATCCGGTCCGCACCCGGCTGGCCGGTGAGCACCTGGCCGCCCGGCGCGCCGGGCGCCGCGGCCCGCACCGGCTGACCGCCGCCAACGGGGTGACGTACTCCCTCTTCCCCATCCGCGGCGGTACGAGCAGCGGCGACACCGGCGACACGCCCGCGCCCCCGCTCGCCGACTGGCTGCTGGCGGTCGCCGCGGACGCGGGCGACTGGCGGGACGAGCGGCTGGACCTGCTGCACGGGGTCACCCAGCTGATCGCCGTCGAGCGCGACCGGCGGGACGCGGCCGGTACGGTGCGGCGGCAGCTCGCCCAGGAGGTGCTGGAGCTGGTCCAGGCGGGCGCGCCGTCCGCCGAGGTCGCGGCCCGGCTGCGGGTGGCGGCGCCGGTGCTGCTGCCGGGGCTCGGCAGCAGCGACGCGCCGCACTGGCAGGTCGTGGTGGCGCGGATGGAAGGGGAGCCGGACGGCGGCCCGGTCGCCCAGGCACTGCTGGAAGAGATCCTGGTGGACCCGCGGTCGGCCGGGGCCGGGCCCTCGGACCGGATCGCCGTGGCGCACACCGGGGACGAGGCGGTGGCGCTCCTCCCGCTACCCGCGCGCGCCGACGCCGACGCCGCGTCCACGGGGGTGGAGGGCCACGAGGCGGGGCTGCACGCGGACGCCCTGCTCGCGGCCGTCGGCGAACCGCTCGCCCGCGGGCTGAGCGACGACGCCCGGCTGACGCTGGGCGTCAGCGCCCCCGTGCACTCCGCCGAGGCGCTGCGCGGCGCGCTGGAGGAGGCCCGGCACGCCCGCCGGGTGGCCGCCGCGCGGCCGGGGCGGGTCAGCGCGGCCGGGCACCAGGAGCTGGCCTCGCACGTGCTGCTGCTCCCCTTCGTCCCGGACGACGTACGCCGCGCCTTCACCGCCCGGCTGCTGGACCCGCTGCGCGCGTACGACCGTCGCCACCGGGCCGAGCTGATCCCGACCCTGGAAGCGTTCCTGGACTGCGACGGCTCCTGGACGCGGTGCGCGGCACGGCTCCATCTGCACGTCAACACGCTGCGCTACCGGGTGGGCCGGATCGAGCAGCTGACCGGGCGCAACCTGGCCCGGCTGGAGGACAAGCTCGACTTCTTCCTCGCCCTGCGCATGAGCTGACGGGCGGAGCGTCCCCGCGCGCCCCCTGAACGCCCTGAGCACCCCCGAGCACCCTGAGCATCCTGGAAACCACCACTCTCGCCGGTGGTTTGTGAATTCATTCACACCAACCTCTTGGCCGGGCCCGCGCTTCCGTGTTGAGATTCGGCAACGGCTTCCGGCTCGATGGCGCGCTTGGGGAGGGCAATGTGGCGGACACCGCCATGTCACCACCTGGATCATCGAACTTCGATCCCGACCCCGACGGAGGGGCCGGGCGGGCGGATGACCCGCTCGACACGGCGGTGTGGCGGCTGCGCTCACGCGCGTGCTGGAAGGACGCCGCCGAGCTCCTCGCCCCGCGGGCCGCGGACGACGCGGCCGCGGCCCTCAAGCGCGGCGCCATCCTGATCGAGCGCTGCATGTACACCTCCCGGGGCTGGGACGCGGCCGAGGACGCGCTGCGGGCCGCGGAGGCCCTGGCCCTCACCGACGACGAGCGCGGCGCCACCGCGTGCGAACGCGGCTACCTCGCGTACGCCTCCACCCTGCTCGGGAACCGCGACCGCGCCGACGAGGCGCGCACCGCCCTCGGCCGGGCCGCCGCGCTGCTCGGGCCCGGCTCGCCCACCCGCCCGCTGCTGGACTTCCGCCGCGGGCTGATCTCCCAGCACCTCGCCCACAACCCCACCGGCGCCCAGGCCGCGTTCCAGCGCGCCCACGCGGGCGCCGCCGCGCACGGCGACACGCTGCTGCGCTCGTTCACCTGGCGCCATCTGGCCGGGATGGCCGAGGAGGAGGGCAACCTCGCCGAGGCCCGCCGCGGCTTCGCCGAATCGCTGCGGATCCGCGAGGAGCTGGGCTACCTGGTCGGCATCGCCCCTGCCCTGGCGTCCCTGGCGGACGTCGAGTCGGAACCGGAGGCGCGTCGGCTGCGCGCCGAGGCGGCGCGGCTGGTGCGGCTGCTGGGTGGCGTGCCGGTGTGGCTGGCCGAACAGTTAGCGTGACGGCGCCGCGGGCCGAATTGTGCCGCCTGGGGTTTCGCGGCCGGGTGCGGGCCGGTGGCCGGGTTGTGCCGCCTGGGGTTTCGCGGCCGGGTGCGGGCCGGTGGCCGGGTTGTGCCCACCCGTTCCTCCCCCGGCTACGGCTGGGAGGTGCCCCCTCCGCGGAACGATTGCCCACAACCAGGTCTGCCAGCCCCTCCGGCGCTTGAGGGCACCATCCAGCCCCTCCGGCGTTCGAGGAGCGGGGTCCAGGGGCGGAGCCCCGGCGGGGGTGCAGGGGGCGGAGCCCCGGCAGCCGGGGCCGGGGCGGACGTGACCCACTACCCAGCCCCTCCGGCGTTTGAGGAGCGGAGTCCAGGGGCGGAGCCCCGGCGGGGGTGCAGGGGGCGGAGCCCCCGCCCGGGGTCCGGGGCGGAGCCCCGGGGTCGGGGAGGGGCGGGTAGGGGAAAGCTCAGGCGCCGGACGTGAAGTGTTCGCGGACCAGGGATTCCACCACGTCCAGGTCGCGGGCCGCGAGGGCGTCGAGGAGCGCCATGTGCTCGGCCGCATCGGCGACCAGATCGGCCGTGCGCACGGCACGCCCGCACGCCAGCGGCCACTGCGCCCGCCGGTGCAGCTCATCGGCGACGACGACCAGCTGATGGTTCCCGGCCAGGCTCAGCACCGCTTGGTGGAAGGTACGGTCCGACTCCAGGTAGGCGGCGCGGTCGCCCTTCGCGGCGGCCGCCGCCGTCGCCTCCGCGAACGGCCGCAACCGCGCCCAGCGCTCGGGCGCGACCGCCCGGGCCAGGCTGAGCATCACCGGGACCTCCAGCAGGGCGCGGACCTCGGCCAGCTCGGCCAGCTCGCGCGCGCTGCGCCGGGCCACCCGGAAGCCGCGGTTCGGCACGACCTCGACGGCGCCCTCGCCCGCCAGCTGCTGCATGGCCTCGCGCACGGGCGTGGGCGAGACGCCGAAGCGGTCGGCGAGGGCCGGGGCGGAGTACACCTCGCCGGGGGTCAGCTCACCCCCGACCAGCGCGTCCCGCAGGGCGTCCAGGATCTGCCCGCGCACCGAGTGGCGGCGCGGTGACCTGCGCGCCGCGGGCACGCCGGAGGGGTCCCGCGGCTCGGTCGCCGCCTGGGCTTTGGCCTGCTCCACTCGGGTCCTCCTGACATCCATCGAAACGATATGCGGATGCCGCCCGAGGACAAAGCCCATACGCACCGGTCGCCGCGAGCGGGCGCGGCCGACCTCGTACGACGTCCAGGATTCGCAACATCGGCGCAAGGTGGTCGCACGCTCGTCGCACAGCCGTCGCGAAGTCTTCGCGCGACCCCGGCGCGACCCCGGCATGACCCCGGCGCGACCCCGGCATGACCCCGGCGCGACCCCGGCATGACCCTGACCACACTCGCGCCACACCCCCACGCCGCGTTCCGGCCGGACCGGACACGGGGAGCGATGCGTTTCGGCCACGGATACGGGGCTCCCGAAGCGCCCACGACGGGACAGGGGCGGGAAAAGATCACCAAGGGGTTCGAATGGCCGACGGTGAGTCGTTGGATCGGATTTACCCGCGCTCGGGTTCCGTGAATAGAATCAAGCCGCTTGCAACGAGCGAGCGTTCGAACCGTATCGCACCTATCCGCGTGTCTCCCCGCCCACTTGGCGGCCTCTTGTCCGGAAACTGCTTGAGGCCCGGCAGGATTCCGCCAGGATGTCGCGCGAGTAGGGCCGTACTGCGGCCAGAACTTCACGGAAGCGAGGCAAGGGGCACCGGATGAGACTGACCGACATATCGCTGGGCTGGGCCCTGCCAGTCGTCATAGCGCTCGTCGGAGTCGTGGGGGCGGGAGTTGTCCTCGCGCGCGGCCGTAACGGGAAGAAGGAGGAGAACGGGATCACCGACTCCTGGGAGCGCAGCGAGGAGCGCAGGCGGCGCAAGGAGGCCATCTACGGGATGGCCTCGTACGTCCTGCTGTTCTGCTGTGCCGCGGTCGCGGCCGCGCTCTCCTTCCACGGCCTCGTGGGCTTCGGGCAGCAGAACCTGAACCTCTCGGGCGGCTGGGAGTACTTGGTGCCGTTCGGGCTGGACGGCGCCGCGATGTTCTGCTCGGTGCTGGCGGTGCGCGAGGCCAGCCACGGTGACGCGGCGCTCGGCTCGCGGCTGCTGGTGTGGCTGTTCGCGGGCGCGGCCGCCTGGTTCAACTGGGTGCACGCGCCGCGCGGCATGGGCCACGACGGTGCGCCGCAGTTCTTCGCGGGCATGTCGCTGTCGGCCGCGGTCCTCTTCGACCGGGCGCTCAAGCAGACCCGCCGGGCGGCGCTGCGCGAGCAGGGCCTGGTGCCCCGCCCGCTGCCGCAGATCCGTATCGTCCGCTGGCTGCGGGCGCCCCGCGAGACCTTCGGCGCGTGGTCGCTGATGCTGCTGGAGAACGTGCGGACGCTGGACGAGGCGGTCGAGGAGGTCCGCGAGGACCGGCGCGAGAAGGAGCAGAACCGCACCCGCCGCCGGGACCAGGAGAAGCTGGACAAGGCCCGGATACGGGCGCTCAACCGGCAGCACCGGGCGTGGGGCCGGGGCGGCGGCCGCCAGGTGGACATCACCCCCGCGGCACAGCCGCCGCAGCTCACCGCGGAGTCTGCCCTGGAGGAGAACACGCTGGGAAAAGCCGAGGCGGCCGAGCTGTCAGCGCCCTCAGCTCGGCCCGCCTTGCAGTCCGCGGAAGGGGCTGAGGCCGACCACCGCGACGCCTACGCCCGGGAGCGGGAGCGGGAGTGGCGGCGCGACCTGGATTTCAGCTTCGGCGTCGTTGACACCGACGCCGAAGCCGACCGGGACAAGGCCAAGGACCAGCACGACACGGACGGCAAGGACCTCGAGGACGCCAAAGGCGCCAGGGACGCCAAGGACGCCAAAGACGGCAAGGACTCCGACAGGGCGCGGACCGTCGACCTCACCGCCGAGGACGACACCCTGACCATTCCGCGGCTGGACTCCCTGGAGGAGAAGCTCGCGGAGATCGAGCGGCAGTTCGGCTGAGGCCGGACCCCGAAGGCAGCGGGGCGGTCGGCGGCGGTCAGCCGCCGTCCGCGTCCAGCTCGAACCAGACCGCTTTGCCCACGCCGTGGGCCCGTACGCCCCACGCGTCCGCGAGCGTGTGTACCAGCAGCAGGCCCCTCCCGGAGGTGCTGTCCTCCGGGGGGTGGCCGCGCAGTCTCGGGTGGCGGGACACGAAGTCCCGCACCTCGACCCGTAATCGGCCCGCCACCGGCCCGGCGACCCCGCCGCGCAGGGTGGCCGTGACCAGCGCACCCCGGTCCGTGTGCACCAGTGCGTTCGTCACGAGCTCGCTCGTCAGCAGCTCGGCGAGGTCGGCCCGGCCGGGCTCGCCCCAGTGCCGCAGCATCTCGCGCAGCGCGGCGCGGACGTCCGCCACCGCCGCATAGTCGTCATGCCTCAGTCGCTTGCTGAGGCCCCGGCCCCGCTCCCCTTCGATGGCCACCGCCCCGGTGTCCGGCCGGTTGGTCATCCGGCCCCGCCGTACAGGCTGACGCTTCATCCTCCCCCGCCCCTGGCCGCCCCTCGGCACGGCCAGCGTCGAATGCCGTCGAACATGCTCACGGAATGCATTCCCGCCTGTTGCCGTGCCACACACCGGGGGAAAGCATCAGAGGTGATCCGCTGAGTGCCGAGGACCGAGGAGCCGTGATGCACGACGACCGACTGTTGGTGGAGGGGCGCCTGGAGCGGGCGCTGCACCAGTTCATCCGGCCCGCCCAGTACCCGGCGCGCGTTCCGCTGGCCCTCTACGCCTGGCGCGCCCCCGGTGAGCCGGTCCCGGTCGCCGACGCGCTCGGCGCGGCGTACGAGCCGTTCACGGCCGGTACGGAGTGGGGCGAGCCGTGGTCGACCTGGTGGTTCCGGCTGGAGGGCGCGGTGCCCGCGGAGTGGGCGGGGCGGCGGGTGGAGGTGGTCATCGACCCCGGCTTCACCGACGACGGTCCGGGGTTCCAGGCCGAGGGGCTGGTGTACGACGCGCACGGCATACCGCTCAAGGGCATCCACCCCCGGAACCGCCACATCCCCCTCGCCTCTCCGGCCGACGGCGGCGAGCCGGTACGGCTGCTGCTGGAGGCGGCCGCCAATCCGTCCGTGCTGCGCGACGGCTTCACGCCCACCCCGCTCGGCGACGTCCTCACCGCCGGGGACCGGCCGCTCTACCGCTTCGCCTCCGCCGATGTGGCCGTCCTCGACGAGGACGTGTGGCATCTGGTCCTGGACATCGAGGTGCTGTCCGAGCTGATGCGCGAGCTGCCCGCGGACCGGCCGCGCCGCCACGAGATCCTGCGAGCCCTGGAGAACGCGCTCGACGCGCTCGACCTGCACGACGTGCCCGCCACCGCGGCCGCCGCGCGCGCCGAGCTGACCGGGGTGCTGGGGAGCCCCGCGCACGCCAGCGCGCACCGCGTCTCGGCGGTCGGGCACGCGCACATCGACTCGGCGTGGCTGTGGCCGCTGCGCGAGACGGTGCGCAAGGCGTCCCGTACGTTCGCCAATGTCACCGCGCTCGCGGGCGACTATCCGGAGCTGGTGTTCGCGTGCTCACAGGCGCAGCAGTACGCCTGGGTCAAGGAGCACCAGCCGCACATCTGGGAGCGCATCAAGAAGGCGGTCTCGGACGGCAGTTGGGCTCCGGTCGGCTCGATGTGGGTCGAGTCGGACGCCAACATGCCCGGCGGCGAGGCCCTGGCCCGGCAGATCGTGCACGGCAAGCGGTTCTTCCTGGAGGAGCTGGGGGTGGACACCGAGGAGATCTGGCTGCCGGACTCCTTCGGCTACACCGCGGCCTTCCCTCAGCTGGCCAAGCTGGCGGGGGTGAAGTGGTTCCTCACCCAGAAGCTGTCCTGGAACCAGTCCAACAAGATGCCGCACCACACCTTCTGGTGGGAGGGCATCGACGGCACCCGTGTGTTCACCCACTTCCCGCCGGTGGACACCTACAACGCCCAGTTCAGCGCGGCCGAACTCGCCCACGCGGAGAAGAACTTCGCCGACAAAGGCCTCGCCACCCGCTCCCTCGTCCCCTTCGGCTGGGGTGACGGCGGGGGCGGTCCCACCCGGGAGATGCTGGAGAAGGCGCGCCGGCTGGGCTCCCTGGAGGGCTCGCCGCGGGTCGAGATCCACAAGCCGTCGGTGTTCTTCGCCGAGGCGGAGCGGGAGTACGGGGCCAAGGCCCCGGTGTGGTCGGGCGAGCTGTACCTGGAGCTGCACCGGGCCACGTACACCACGCAGGCGGCCACCAAGCAGGGCAACCGGCGCAGCGAACACCTGCTGCGGGAAGCCGAGTTGTGGGCCACGGCCGCCGCGCTCCACGTGCCCGGGTACGCCTATCCGTACGAGGACCTGGACCGGATCTGGAAGACGGTGCTGCTGCACCAGTTCCATGACATCCTGCCGGGCTCCTCGATCGCCTGGGTGCACCGCGAGGCGCGCGAGACGTACGCGCGGGTGCGCGCCGAGCTGGAGGGGATCGTGGGGGACGCGCTACGGGCCCTGAGCACCGTCGGCGGGTCCGGCGCCCCGGCGGTGCTCAACGCCTCGCCGTACGAGCGCGAGGAGGTCGCCGTGCTGGACGCGGAGACGGCGGCGGCCCTGCCCACCGACACCCCCGTGCAGCCGCTCGGCGACGGGCGCGCGGCGGCCGGGGTGCGGGTGGGCGCGCTGGGCACGGCGGCCGTCGCCGGTACGACGTGGAGCGTGCCGCCGGTGACCTCGCTGAGCGACGGCCACGCCATCGTCCTGGACAACGATCTGCTGCGCGTCACCATCGACGGGGACGGGCTGCTCACCTCCGTCCTCGACCTGACGGCGGGCCGCGAGGTGCTGGCCCCGGGCGCGCGCGGCAACCTCCTCCAGCTGCACCCCGACCACCCCAACCACTGGGACGCCTGGGACATCGACCGCCACTACCGGCGCACCCACACCGACCTCACGGCCGCCGAGTCCGTCGAGCTGACCGAGTCCGGTCCGCTGCGCGCGACCGTCCGCGTCGTGCGGACCTTCGGCGCCTCGCGGATCGTCGAGGAGCTGACCCTGGCCGCGGGCAGCGGCCGCCTCGACGTCGCGACCGAGGTGGACTGGCAGGAGTCGGAGAAGGTGCTCAAGGCGGCGTTCCCGCTGGACGTCCACGCGCGGGAGTCCACGGCGGAGATCCAGTTCGGGCATGTGGACCGCCCCACCCACACCAACACCAGCTGGGACGCGGCCCGTTTCGAGATCTGCGCCCACCGCTGGCTGCGGGTCGCCGAACCGGGGTACGGGGCCGCGCTGCTCAACGACTCGACGTACGGCCACGACGTGACCCGTACGGCCCATGAGACGCCGGACGGCGACGTACTCGGCACCACCGTGCGGCTGACGCTGCTGCGCGCCCCGCACAGCCCCGACCCCGAGACGGACCTCGGCACCCACCGCTTCCGCTACGCGCTGCTGCCGGGCGCGAGCGTCGGCGACGCGGTCGAGGGCGGCCTCGCCCTGAACCTGCCGCTGCGCACCCTGCCCGGCGGCCCGACCGGGCCCGCCCCGCTGCTCTCCGTGGACAACCCGGCGATCACGGTGGAGTCGGTGAAGCTCGCCGAGGACCGCAGCGGGGATGTGGTGGTGCGGCTGTACGAGTCGCACGGCGGCCGCGCGGCGGGCACGCTCGTCGCCGGTTTCCCGGTGGTCTCGGCGGACGTCACCGATCTGCTGGAGCGCCCGCTGCACCCGGCCGCCACCGGCCCGGCCGGGCTGTCCCTGGCCCTGCGGCCGCATCAGATCCTCACCCTGCGGCTGCGGCCGGTGCCCGCGTAACCATCCCTCGTAGACAGGTCGACCGCCCGGTGCCGCCCCCCGCACGGCACCGGGCGGTCCGCTCAGCTCCCCCTCACCTGCCGCGCCCCTTGCGGCGGATCTTGATGTGGCGCATGTCCGTCACCCCGACCCGCAGGACCCGGTGCGGATAGCCGTGCGCCACCAGGGCCGCCATGGCCCGCTCGGTCGCCTCCGGCTCTCCGTCGCCGTCCGCCTCCGCGGGCACCTGGCAGCGGAAGGTGAACGCCGAGAGCCCACGGTCGTAGGTGAAGGTGCCCTCCTCGGTGAAGGCGGTCCGGAAGGCGTCGGCGCCCTCCAGCAGCGCGGCCCGGTCCTCCTCGCCCAACCCCTCGAACACACCGCGGATCGTCACCCGGAACACGTCTGCTCCCCCTTCCCCCGTACGGCATAGGTGGCCAACGGCTCACCCAACATCCCCTCGAACGCGTCCAGCAGACCGGTCACCGCCGCGGCGATCGCGTCGGGCCCCTCCCCCGCCTCCGTACGCCTGCCGATCTCGGCGAAGACCAGCGAGTGGAACGCGCCGAGCTGCGCGGCCACCACGCGCGGCAGCGGATCGTCCGGCGCGGCGCCGGTCTCCTCGGCCAGCACCTCGGCCAGCGCGTCGGTCATCTCCCGGCCGAGGTCCTCCAGCCGGGCGGTGAGCGTCGGGGCGGCCCGCATCATCGCGAAGACCCGGCCGAAGCCCTCGGTGAGCCCCAGCGAGCGATCCCGGAGCTCCACCTCGACCCGCAGCCGCGCCAGCACCGCGAGGGCGGCCGACTCCCCCGGGGCGCGCTCCCGCACGATGTCGGCGAGCCGCCGCGGGGACGCCTGGTCCGGCGGCAGGACCAGGTCCTCCTTCGCCTCGAAGTAGTTGTAGAGGGTGTTGACCGACACCTCCGCCGCGGCCGCGACCTCGGCGATCGTGACGCCGTCGAAGCCCCGCTCCACGAACAGCCCGATCGCCACCCGGTGGATGCGCTGCCGCGTCTCCCGTTTCTTGCGCTCCCGTAGCCCTTCTGCCATGCCATGAAGTCTAACCGTACTGCAAATATGAAATGCATTGCAGTTTTGTAATGCACTGTGTTTTTATCGGCGCCATGTCCACACCACCCACCCCCACCCCGGTCATCGAGGCCCGGGGCCTCGCCCGGACGTTCCGGCTCCCGGCGGGCCCGGTGCACGCCGTCCGCAGCATCGACCTGACCGTCGACCGCGGCGAGATCCTCGGCTTCCTCGGCCCCAACGGGGCGGGCAAGACCACGACCCTGCGCATGCTCACCACCCTCCTGCCGCCCAGCGGCGGCGAGGCCACGGTCGCCGGGCACGATCTGCGGCACGACCCCGCGGGAGTGCGCCGCCGCATCGGCTACGTGGCCCAGTCCGGCGGCCTGGACCCCGCCTGCGCCGTACGCGAGGAACTGGTCACCCAGGGGCGGCTGCACCGGCTGCCGCGGGCCGAGGCGCGCGAGCGCGCCGGGGAACTCGCCCACGACCTCGGCCTCACCGCCCTGCTGGACCGCCCCACCGGCGCGCTCTCCGGCGGCCAGCGGCGCCGGGTGGAGATCGCGCTCGGCCTGATCAACCGGCCCGATGTGGTCTTCCTCGACGAACCGACCACCGGGCTCGACCCCGGCAGCCGCGCCGAACTGTGGGACCTGGTCCGGCGGATCCGCGCCGAACACGGCACCACCGTCTTCCTGACCACGCACTACCTGGACGAGGCCGACGCGCTCGCCGACCGGATCGTGGTCGTGGACGCCGGGGTGATCGTCGCCGAGGGCACCCCCGCCGACCTCAAGGCCCGCCACGCGGGCGATCCCACCGCCAGCCTCCAGGACGCCTTCCTGGCCATCACCGGCCGGTCCGCGGCGGCCGACGAACCCGTCGCCATCTGACCCCTCGCCACCTGACCCCCTTCGACCACTCAAGGCACTGCCATGACCCTGTTCGCCGACACCGGCGTCGTCTTCGGCCGCTACCTGCGGGCCACCCTCCGCTCCAAGACCAATCTCTCCTTCGGCATGCTCCAACCGCTGCTCTTCCTGGCCCTCTTCGGACCGCTGCTGACCAAGCTCAGCCTGGGCGTGAGCGGTTCGTCCTGGCAGACCCTGGTGCCCGGCGTCCTCATCCAGCTCGCCCTGCTCGGCGGCTCGTACGTGGGGCTCGGCCTGCTGATGGACCGCAACCTCGGCATCATCGACCGCATGCGGGTCACCCCGGTGCACCCCCTGGCCCTGCTGCTGGGCCGGGTCCTGCGCGATGTCGTCCAGCTGGTCGCCCAGTCGGTGCTGCTCGTCCTCCTCAGCCTGGCCTTCGGCCTCCGCGCGCCCCTCGCCGGAATCCTGATCGGCCTGCTGTTCGTGGCCGTGCTCTCGGCGGCGCTGTCCGCCCTCTCGTACGGGCTGGCGATGAACGTCAGGACAGCGCCCGAGTTCGCCGCCATCGCCAACACCGCCGCCATGCCGCTGATGCTGCTGTCCGGGCTGCTGCTGCCGATGTCGCTCGCCCCGGGCTGGCTGGACGGCGCCTCCCACGCCGTGCCGTTCCGCTACACCGTGGACGCCGTACGCCAGACCTTCCTGGGCCACTACGCCAACGGCACCGTCGCCCTCGGCGCCGCCATCACCGTGGCCCTGACCGCCGTCTGCCTCGCCCTCGGCGCCCGGCTGTTCCGCAGGGCGGAAGGCTGAGGAGTCTTTTCGCGCAGGAGGGGTAAGGGGGCGTTCGTCCCACCCCATACGGCCAGGAGAGACACGTGAGCAGACCGCTCGTCACCGGTATCGTCGCCACCGCCGCCGCGACCATCCTGCTCACCGGCTCCGGGGCCGTGAGCGGCAGCGCCATCGCCACGTCGCCGCGGGAGCCCCGCGCGACCGACGTCCACCGGGTGCGCATTCAGGACGAGTTCGACTCGCTCGGGCCCGAGGTGCGGGCGATGAAACTGGATACGGGGCGCACCGCGCATTACATCGACGAGGGGCCCCGGGACGGGAAGCCGGTGCTCTACATCGGAGGCACGGGGACCAGCGCGCGGGCGGCGCACATGACGGACTTCCTGCGCACCACGCGGGAGTCCCTGGGGCTGCGGCTGATATCGGTCGAGCGCAATGGCTTCGGGGACACGGAGTTCGACAAGGGCCTGGGGAAGGCCGACTTCGTGAAGGACGCGCTTCAGGTGCTGGACCGCATCGGGGTGCGCAAGGTCGGTGTGATCGCCATTTCGGGTGGCGGGCCCTACGCCGCCGAGCTGGCTTCCCGGGCGCCGGACCGTGTGCGGTCGCTGCATCTGGCCGCCGCGTTGCCGCCGTACGGGGCCGAGCCGTCGTACTGCTCGATGTCCGACGAGGAGCTGGGCGCGTCGCTGGAGAAGCAGATCGCCGATCCGCGTATCTGGTGGGCGCTTCCGGAGGACAGCCCGACCAAGCGGGTGCCCGGGTTCGCCGACACCGCGTACGAGGACGGCGCCCGCACCTACAACCAGCGCGGGCAGAAGGCCGACCCCGGGCCGCAGGTGCACGAGCAGAAGCTGTACTGCGAGCGGCCCGGACCGGATCTGTCGAAGCTGACGGCGCCCGTCATCGTCTACAGCGGGAAGAAGGACACGACCGTGCCGCCCAGCTCCGTCGGGACCTGGAAGGAGCATCTGCCCGGCGATCCGGCCGTGCGCAGCTACGCCGACTCGGGGCATGACGTGCAGTACCGGCACTGGGACCAGATCCTCGTCGACCTGGCCGGGTACCGGGACCGCACCGTCGTCTGCTACCGGGGCCACAGCGCCATGCCACCGGCCAGGATCGCCGATCCGCTGGTGGAGCAGGGGCGGGCCACGCTCGGCAGCTGCGCCTGGCGGAAGTCCGGCTGATCAGGTCAGGGCCGGGGGACGTTGCGCAGGTTGGAGCGGGCCATCTGGACCATCCGGCCGACGCCGCCGTCCAGCACCATCTTGCTGGCCGACAGCGCGAACCCCGTCACCATCTCGGCCTTGATCTTCGGTGGGATGGACAGCGCGTTGGGGTCGGTGACGACGTCGACCAGGGCCGGGCCCTTGTGGTGCAGGGCGGTGCGCAGCGCGGACCGCAGGTGCTTGGGCTTCTCGACGCGCTCGGCGTAGGCCCCGGCGGCGCGGGCGAGTTGGGCGAAGTTGGGGTTGTGGTGGCCGGTGCCGTACGCGGGCAGGCCCGAGACCAGCATCTCCAGCTCGACCATGCCGAGGGAGGAGTTGTTGAAGAGGATGACCTTCACCGGCAGGTCGTACTGGACGAGGGTGAGGAAGTCGCCCATCAGCATCGTGAACCCGCCGTCGCCGGACATCGAGATGACCTGGCGGCGGCGGTCGAGGAACTGGGCCCCGATCGCCTGCGGCAGCGCGTTGGCCATCGAGCCGTGGGTGAACGAACCGATCACCCGGCGGCGGCCGTTGGGGGTCAGATAGCGGGCCGCCCAGACGTTGCACATCCCGGTGTCGACGGTGAAGACCGCGTCGTCGGCGGCCTCCTCGTCCAGGACCGAGGCCACGTACTCCGGGTGGATCGGAATGTGCTTCTCCACCTTGCGGGTGTACGCCTTGACCACGCCCTCCAGCGCCTCCGCGTGCTTCTTCAGCATCCGGTCCAGAAACCGGCGGTCGGTCTTGGGGCACACCTTCGGCGTCACGCAGCGCAGCGTCTCGCGGACGTCGCCCCAGACGGCCAGGTCGAGCTTGGAGCGGCGGCCCAGGTGCTCGGGGCGGACGTCGACCTGGACGGTGCGGACGTCGTCGGGGAGGAAGGCGTTGTACGGGAAGTCGGTGCCCAGCAGGATCAGCAGATCGCACTCGTTGGTGGCCTCGTACGCCGCGCCGTAGCCGAGCAGTCCGCTCATCCCGACGTCGTACGGGTTGTCGTACTGGATGTGCTCCTTGCCGCGCAGGGCGTGCCCCACCGGGGCCTTCACCCGCTCGGCGAAGGCCATCACCTCCTCATGGGCCCCGGCGGTGCCGCTGCCGCAGAAGAGCGTCACCCGGTCCGCCTCGTCCACCATGCGCGCGAGGGCGTCGATCTCCGCGTCGCCGGGGCGCACGCTGGGGCGTGAGGTCACCAGCGCGTGCTCCTCGGCGCGCTCGGGCGCCGGGCGGGCGGCGATGTCGCCGGGGAGCGAGACGACGCTGACGCCGCGGCGGCCGACCGCGTGCTGGATCGCCGTCTGGAGGACGCGCGGCATCTGCTGCGGGCTGGAGATCAGCTCGCTGTAGTGGCTGCACTCGCGGAACAGCTGGTCGGGGTGGGTCTCCTGGAAGTAGCCGGTGCCGATCTCGCTGCTGGGGATGTGCGAGGCGAGGGCGAGGACCGGGGCCATGGAGCGGTGGGCGTCGTACAGCCCGTTGATCAGGTGCAGATTGCCGGGGCCGCAGGAGCCCGCGCAGCCCGCGAGCTTGCCGGTGAGCTGGGCCTCGGCGCCCGCGGCGAACGCGGCGCTCTCCTCGTGCCGCACCTGGATCCAGTCGATGGCGGAGTTGCGGCGGATCGCGTCCACGACGGGGTTGAGGCTGTCGCCGACCACCCCGTACAGCCGCCGCACCCCGGCGCGGGCCAGGATGTCCACGCATTGCTCGGCCACGGTCTGCTTGCCCATCGCGGCGCCTTCCGTCCGTGTCGTCCCGGGCTGTCAAGCTCCATCAGCCCCTCTATCAACCCACGGACGGGACGCTCACGCCTCCCAGACGGCCGCCGCCGTACGGTCGTCGGCGTACCCCTTCACCCCCACCTGGGCATCGGCGAGGAACCCGGCGAGGCCCGGCGGCTCGGTCGGCGCCCAGCGTTCCGCCCAGTGGGCGGCGAGCGCCGGGGCGGCGCGCAGCGGCTCGGCGAGGCCCGCGCCGCACAGCAACAGGGTGTCACCCGGTCGGGCGACGGAGGCGCGGAACCGGAAGGGGCCGACGGCGGGTGGGCCGCCATCCTGCGGGGCGGCTTCCCAGTCGGCGGGCAGTTCGGGCGCGGGCGGGTCGGGGGCGGTCGGGTCGGGCGTGGGCGGGCGACCGCCGCCGAAGCCGAGCACGGGCCCGCCGACCGTGTCGTACTCCCGCGCGTCCGGTTCCAGGTCCTGCCAGGCGCCGTCGCGCAGCCGGAACAGCCCGCCGTCGCCGACGCCGAAGAACACCCGGACCCGGCAGTCCGGATGGGCGGGCAGCAGCAGACAGCGCACCGGCGCGGTGTACGCGGCCGGGTCGAGGCCGAGTTCGGCCGCGCGGGTGCGCAACCGCCCGTAGCCGCGGTCGGTGAGCCGGTGCAGCCCGGACTTGAGCGCGCCGCGCCGGGCGGCGCGGATGTCCTCCGCGAGCCGTGCGTGACTGCGGCCGACGGCCCCGCCGATCCACTCGCACAGCTCCCGCGCGGCGTCCGGCGAGGCCCCGTCCCCACTGGCCACGGCCACCAGGACCAGGGCGCCGTCCCCGGTCCCGAAGCGGGCCGTGAGCAGCACGTCCCGCCGGGGCTCGCCGCGGGAACGCGCCGCGTCGCCGCGCAGCGACACGGCCCGGAGGGTGAACGTCCCGTACCGGGCGCCGTCGAGCACGGTGTCGGGTACCGGGCCGCCCGGCTCCTCCGGGTCGGCGACGGGCAGGGTGGTCGGCTCGGCCTCGTACGCGGGCGGCTCGTCGCCGACGTACCCGGACGCGGCGGCACGCCACGGCCGGGGCGCGGGCGCGGAGGCGGCGCCCGGGGGCCGCCGGGGCGCGGGGGCGGACGGGGGCCGTGCCGCGCCGGGGCCGTCGCCGCCCCCGGGAGGTCGCCACCCCTGCGGGCCACCTCCCGCGGCACCGTCCGGGCCCGGCGCGGCACCGCCCGGCTCGCGCCCGCCCTCCGGCGGGCCCCAGGGAGCCCCTGCGGCGGGCCGCTGGTCCCCGCCGGTCGGCCGTCTGCCGCCGAGGGTGCGGGACGCGGAGTCGAAGCGCTCGTCCACCGAGTCGGCCGCGGCGGCGGGCCCCGCGTCGGCCCGCGCGGGGTCGTACAACTCGCCCCACCAGTCGTTTTCCTGACGGCGTCGGTCGTCCCCCTGCTGGCTCATCCCCATATTGTCCACAGGGGAGCTTCACGCGAACACCACGCGACGGTCTCCGGGGCTCCCGAAAGGGCGCCCGGCCCGGCCCCGCGCCCCCGGTGCGCGCCCGTCTACCCCCGGTACGCCTCCAGCAGCCGCAGCCACACCTCGCTCACCGTGGGGAACGACGGCACCGCGTGCCACAGCCGCTCGATCGGCACCTCACCGGCCACCGCCACGGTCGCCGAGTGCAGCAGCTCCCCCACGCCCGGCCCCACGAACGTCACGCCGACCAGATGGCCCCGGTCCAGGTCGACGACCATGCGGGCGCGTCCGCGGTAGCCGTCCGCGTACAGGGCGGCGCCGGACACCTGGCCCATGTCGTAGTCGACGACCCGGATGCTGCGGCCCTCGGCCCCGGCCTGTTCGGCGGTCAGCCCGACCGCGCCGACCTCCGGGTCGGTGAAGACGACCTGCGGCACCGCGCCGTGGTCCGCGGTCGCCGCGTGGGCACCCCAGCGGTCCGTCTCCAGCAGCGGTACGCCCTGGGCGCGGGCGCCGATGGCCGCGCCCGCGATGCGCGCCTGGTACTTGCCCTGGTGGGTGAGGAGCGCGCGGTGGTTGACGTCGCCCGCGGCGTACAGCCAGCCGCCCGGCACGTTCCGCACCCGGCAGGTGTCGTCCACGTCCAGCCAGCCGCCGGGCGTGAGGCCGACCGTCTCCAGGCCGAGGTCGTCGGTGCGCGGGGCGCGGCCGGTGGCGAACAGCACCTCGTCGGCCTCGACGGTCTCCCCGCCGTCCAGCGTGAGCGTCACCGGCCCCTGCGCGCCGTCGCGCCGTACGGCCGTCGCGGACGTCCCCGTACGGATCTTCACTCCCGCCTCGGTGAGCGACTCCGCCACCAGCTCGCCCGCGAACGCCTCCATGCGCTCCAGCAGCCCCGGGCCGCGGATCAGCATGGTGACTTCGGAGCCGAGGGCGCTCCACGCGGTGGCCATCTCGGCGGCGACCACCCCGCCGCCCACCACGGCCAGCCGCCGCGGCACCGTGGACGAGCTGGTCGCCTCCCGGCTGGTCCACGGGCGGACCTCCGCGATACCGGGTAGGTCGGGCAGCGCGGCGCGGCTGCCGGTGCAGATGGCCACGGCGTGCCGGGCGACCAGGAAGCGCTCCTGGCCGTCCGGCTGGGTGACCGCGACACGGCACGGCTCGACGAGCCGCCCCTGGCCGCGGACCAGGTCGATGCCCGCCGAGTCGAGCCAGCCGAC
Organism: Streptomyces sp. BRA346; assembly: GCF_052851135.1. Lineage (NCBI taxonomy): Bacteria > Bacillati > Actinomycetota > Actinomycetes > Kitasatosporales > Streptomycetaceae > Streptomyces > Streptomyces sp. BRA346. Next base: position 47,631 of record NZ_JAIWIH010000008.1, read on the forward strand.
CTGGCCGTCGTCCTTCCAGTTCGACACGAACGCGTCCCGGTGGGCGAAGACGGCGGCCACGTCCAGCGGCGCGTCCGCGCCCTGCCGCGCCCCGGGCGTACGCCGCGCCTCGGCGCGCGCGATGACGGGGCGCAGCAGCGCCTTGCTGGGGACGCAGGCCCAGTACGCACACTCGCCGCCGACCAGCTCGCTCTCCACGATCGCCGTGGAGAGCCCTGCCGCGCGCGCCCGGTCGGCCAGGTTCTCCCCGACCGGGCCCGCGCCCAGGACGACGACGTCGTACTCATCCGTACCGGAGTTCATCGCGACCCGCTCTCTGCCGACAGCGGACCGTGCCGACCGCCGACGATGTGCCCGACCGTGGGATGACGCTTCCCCCATCCTCCCGTCGAGTCCCCGCCGACGGCCACCCGAATCGGACACCCGCGGGCGCCGCGCGGTGCTACGGCTTGCGCTGCGGCCCGCGCTTGCGTTCGACCATGTGGCGGCCGAGCGCCTGCCGCTGCTTCCACCCCCGCCGCATCTCGGACCGCAGCCGGGCGTCGGTGCGGGCCGCGAGGTAGGCGTTCTCGCGCAGCAGCTTGCGGTAGCTGTCCAGCCGCCGCGGCGGCAGCGAACCGTCCTCGACCGCGGCGAGCACCGCGCACCCCGGCTCGGTCTCGTGCACGCAGTCGTGGAAGCGGCAGTCCGCGGCGTACGCCTCGATCTCGGCGAACGCCTGCGCCACCCCGCCCTCCGCGTCCCACAGCCCGACGCCCCGCAGCCCGGGGGTGTCGATGAGCGCACCGCCCGAGGGGAGCGGCAGCAGATTGCGGGTGGTCGTGGTGTGCCGCCCCTTGCCGTCGCTGTCCCGGATCGCGCGGACGTCCTGGACGTCCGCGCCCACCAGGGCGTTGGCCAGCGTCGACTTGCCCGCGCCCGACTGGCCGAGGAGGACGGACGTCCCGGCCGCGAGCAGCGCGGCCAGCCCTTCCACCCCCTGCCCGGTCGTGGCGCTCACCGGCAGCACCCGCACCCCGGGCGCGGAGGTCTCGGTGTCGGCGACGAGGTGCGCCAGCGCACCCGGGTCGTCCACCAGGTCCGCCTTGGTGAGGACCACGACCGGCTGCGCCCCGCTCTCCCAGGCGAGCGCCACGAAGCGCTCCACCCGCCCGAGGTCCAGCTCGGCGGCGAGCGATACGGCGATCACGGCGTGGTCGACGTTGGCGGCCAGCACCTGGCCGTCGGAGCGCTTGGACGAGGTCGACCGCGCCACCTCCGTACGCCGCGGCAGCAGCGTCCGTACGTAGCGCGGCTCGCCCGCGTCCGCGGCGTCCACGGCGGCCCAGTCGCCGGTGCACACGACCTTCATCGGGTCACGGGGAACGACGAACTCGGTGTCGGCGCGGACGGTGCCGTCGGGCGTCACCACATCGCACCGGCCACGGTCCACCCGCACCACGCGCCCGGGGACCAGCCCCTGTCGCGCGTACGGACCGAACGCGGCCTCCCACTCCTCGTCCCAGCCGTACCGGGCGAGGGCGGAGTGACGGGAGGCGGCGTCGGAAAAAGCGTTGCTCAAGCTCAAGGGAAAACCCTTCGAAGGGCGGTCCCGGCGCGCCACAGAATCTGCGGAAAGGTCAGCCGGAGACCACGGGGATGGGATTGATGCACTTCGAGACGCGGGCGGAGCAGCCCGGAACCGTGACCGTCATCAATGTCCTCACCTCCCGTTTTCCTCGCTCTCGGCGGATGCGACGCCACCATATCCCCGGCCGGGGACGCGACTCCACCGATTTTCCGCGCGCGGGGCACCGGCGACCGCGGCCATGCCCCTGACCCCGTCGGATACGCTCCACGCCGACCGTGTACCTAGGTGAGGCAGCCAAGAGAATGCATGACGACGACCTGCTCGCGGAGCTGCTCCCCCGGCTGACCCAGCTCAGCAACGTGCTGAACCGCGGCCGCATGTACGAGCAGGCCGCCGCGGCCGCCGGGATCTCGCTGGAGCGCCCGGCGATGGCGGTGCTCGGCATCCTCAAGACGGCGGGCAAGCCGCTGCGCATCGGCGAGATCGCCGACCGCATGCAGGTCGCGGGCCCGCACGCCACCCGCCAGGTCCAGGGCCTCGAACAGCGCGGGCTGGTCCACCGCATCGCCGACCCCGACGACCAGCGCGCCCGGCTGATCGACCTCACCCCGGAGGGCACGTCGACCGCCGACCGCTACATGCGCACGGTCCTCGGCTGGTTCACCGGCGCCCTCGCCCACTGGCCCGACCAGGACCGCCGGGACCTCGGCCGCCTGCTGGGCCGCATGGTCGACGACCTGACGGCCCATCTGAAGGCCCTCGACGGCCCGGGCCAGTCATGACGCGAACGGCTCCAGCCGGCCACCGTCGACCCGTACCGCACGGCGCGCGATACGCCTGGGGTACCAGCTGGAGCCGGGGTGACGGGAGGCCGGCGCGGCGGTCTGCCGGTGCGGCTCGGCCCCGGGCTCGGCCAGCAGCCCCTACCGAAGACAGGAGTTACGGGGACAGGAGTTACGGGGACAGGACGCCTTGATCGCCAAGGCGCGCCTGAACACACACCCCGATCACCGCAGCGCAGAAACGTTTGGCATATGCCTCGTCAGGACCGCTTGCGCCACACCATCGCGACGGACACCGGGTGGTGGCGTAAACGCTCCCACTTCGGCTTCACGGCCAGCCACCGCTCGTCCACCACGCCCTCCCGCATCTCGGCGAGTGCCCAGCCCGCGCCCAGCCCCGCCGTGATGTGGTCGCTGAGCAAATGGACATGGGTGCTGATGGCGACAGGCTCACCCGTGCCGCTGGTGAAGTGGGTCGGCATGCCCGTGGTCATGATGAAGTGCGGGTGGAACGCCACCACCACACAGGCCGCTCCGGGCTCCGCGAGCCGCCAGGCCTCGTCGTAGAACGGGCCCAGCTCGGGCAGGTGTTCATCGATGAGCGAGGCGATGACCAGGTCGTACGCGCCCGTGTCGAGACCGGTCGCGCGGACGTCGCCCTCGACGAGGCGGTCGTGGACGCCACGGGCGCGGGCGCGGTCGAGCATTTCGGGGGTGAGGTCGACGCCGTCGATCGCGGGCACCCCGTTGCGCCGCAGCCAGGTGGCGGTGCGGCCGGTGCCGCAGCCGAGGTCGGCGGCGCGGCGGACGGAGGTCCATCGGGGGTCGGCGAGTTCGTCGAGGAGGGCGAGGTCCATGACGTCCTCGACGGTCTGCTCGTAGGTCTCGACCCACTGTCCGTAGCCGGTGGCGACGTCCACCGTGCGGTATCCGCGCGTGTCGAAGTCGGAGAAGTGAACCATGCGCCGAAGTATCGGCGACCGCCGGGACGGCGCGCGACGGGATTTACGCCGGGGGCGCCCCGTCCCGCGTGGCGCCGTCCTCCGCCGCCCTGGCCTCCGGCCGCCTGACCTCGGGGCGCCCGGCTTCGGGCTGCCCGACTTCGGGACGCCCGGGCTCGGTCCGCTTCGGCTCGCGCTCCGCGCCCGGATCGCGGTCGCGGTCGCGCTTGCCGTGGTGGTGCAGCCGACTCCGTATGTCCGCGTGCGGCAGGAACTGGGCCCACCGCTCGGGGAACTCCGACGGCGGAGTGCTCTCGGCCGACCCGTCGTCGGCGGTGCGCTGCTCCCGGGCGCGCTCCAGCGCCGCCCGCTGGGCGCGGCCGGCGGCGGTGGCCACCGAGGGCCACACCCGGTCGATGGCGGCGTTGACGGCCGCGCCGACGAGCACCGCGAAGGCGGACACACCGATCCACAGCAGGACGGCCACGGGCGCCGCCAGCGATCCGTAGATCGTCGGGCCCTCCACGGTGTGGATGAGGTAGATCCGCAGCAGGAAGCTGCCGAGCACCCACATGGTGAGCGCCACCAGCGCCCCCGGGATGTCCTCCCGCCACGCCGAACGCACCGGAACCGACACGTGGTAGAGCGTGGTGAGGAAGGCGACGGACAGCAGGATCACGGTGGGCCAGTACAGGAACCGCACGAGGGTGGCGCTGGACGGCACGAAGTCCACCACGGTCTCCGGGCCGATGACCATCAGCGGCAGCGCCACCGCCCCGATGACGAGGGCCACCAGGTAGAGGAGGAAGGCGAGCAGCCGGGTCCGGACGATGCCGCGGCGCCCCTCCAGCCCGTACATGATGGTGATGGTGTCCACGAACACGTTCACCGCGCGGGAGCCGGACCACAGCGCGATGCCGAAGCCGAGCGAGATGACGTCGGGGCGGCCGCCCTCTATGACGTCGTCCAGGAGCGGCCGGGCGATCTCCTTGACGCCCTTGTCGGAGAGCACGGTGCCCGAGGCGTCGAGGATGTTCTGCCGGATGGTGGCCACGGTGTCGGTGTCGGTCCAGGCGTCGAAGTAGCCGAGCAGCCCGATCAGGCCGAGGAGCAGCGGCGGCAGCGACAGCAGGGTGAAGAAGGCGGCCTCGGCGGCGAGGCCGGTGACCCGGTACTCCATGCAGGAGTTGACGGTGTCCTTCAGCAGCAGCCAGGCCATCCTGCGCTTGGAGACGTTGCGGTACAGGGCGCGGGCCTTGGTCAGCCGTCCGGACGGCTTCGGGATGTCTTCTGCTGGCTGCACGCCCCAACCGTATCCGGCGCCCTCCGGCGTGACGGACACGTCACCGCTGCACAACGGCCGGAACGCGTCGGCACGCGTCGGCACGCGTCGGCACGCGTCGGTCGGCACGCGTCGGCGGAGGGGACGCCGCGCCGACTCGGCACCGCCCTCCGCCCGCTGCGGACACTGTCCGCGCCCGCCGCGCCGGGCGGCAAAGGTTGCGTCGCGTTGCACCTCACGTCGATCAGCCGCCGAGCGGTACCCGTCAGGCCACGGCCGATACCCGTCACGGCCCGATCCATGGTTGGCTGACCCCATGGCCATCGACGTGACCACCTGGTCCCTGGAGCAGACCTCGTCTGCGGACCTCGACCCGGCGCGGGAGCCCGCGGACGGGGCGGGGGTGCGGATCGTCCGCGCCGAGGTGCCGAGCCCCGAGTTCAGCCGCTTCCTCTACACGGCCGTCGGAGCGGACAACGACTGGACCGACCGGCTGGAGTGGTCGCGCGAGCGGTGGCTGGAGTTCCTGGACCGGCCCGGGGCGGAGACCTGGGTCGCGTACGAGCGCGGCACCCCGGCCGGGTTCATCGAGCTGGACCCGCAGGACGCGGGCGTGGTGGAGATCTCGTACTTCGGGCTGCTGCCCGCCTTCCGGGGCCGCCGCATCGGCGGACACCTGCTGACCTGGGGCGCCGGCCGCGCCTGGGACCTGGCCGACCGCTGGCCCGGCCTGCCGCCGACCAAGCGGGTGTGGGTGCACACGTGCAGCAAGGACGGGCCGCACGCGCTCGACAACTACCGCCGCCGGGGCTTCCGGGTCTTCGACGTCAAGACCGAGACGGAAGGGTGACCAAGCCCACACCGTCCCACAGAACGAGACCGAGACGTCCGAATAATGGACAAAGGTGGACTCGCCGAAGAGGGGCGTGCCACGCTTCCCTCATGTCTCGAGCTGGAATTGCCTTGGTGAGTCGACGCCACGTCGACCTCGGCCGCATGTCCAGCGCGATCTGTCCGGCGAGCTGAGGCACTCAGCAGGGCCCGCACCGGCCCCCGGACCACCTCCTCGCACTTCCCGCCGCCCCCGATGACGTGGGCGAGCGCGCACGCCTCGACGCCCCCTCGCCCACCGCACCGGTATCCGCCGCAGCGCCGTGCCCGCCTGCACTCCTGCGCAGGTCAGAGCGTGCGCGCGAGATCATCCGCCGCACCGAGCCGCTCAGAAGGACACACACCGCCATGCCCGCCACACCGGAACGCGCAGCAGCCACGCCCCGCCGTAAGGCCGGACGCCATCGCGGCGAAGGCCAGTGGGCCGCGGGTCACTTCACCCCGCTCAACGGCAACGAGCAGACCAAGAAGGACGACGACGGTCTCAATGTGCGGACACGCATTGAGACGATCTACGCCCACCGTGGTTTCGACTCCATCGACGGTGCCGACCTGCGCGGCCGGATGCGCTGGTGGGGCCTGTACACCCAGCGCAAGCCCGGGATCGACGGCGGCAAGACCGCCATCCTGGAGCCGGAGGAGCTGGACGACGAGCATTTCATGATGCGGGTCCGGATCGACGGCGGGCGGCTGACCACCGAGCAGCTGCGGGTCGTCGGCGAGATCTCGGAGGAGTTCGCGCGCGGCACCGCCGACATCACCGACCGGCAGAACGTCCAGTACCACTGGATCCGGATCGAGGACGTCCCCGAGATCTGGAAGCGGCTGGAAGCGGTCGGCCTGTCGACCACCGAGGCGTGCGGCGACACCCCCCGCGTGATCATCGGCTCCCCGGTGGCCGGGATCGCCGAGGACGAGATCATCGACGGCACCCCCGCCATCGAGGAGATCCACCGCCGCTACATCGGCAGCAAGGAGTTCTCCAACCTGCCGCGCAAGTTCAAGACCGCGGTCTCCGGCTCCCCGGTGCTCGACGTCGTGCACGAGATCAACGACGTCGCGTTCGTCGGTGTGCGCCACCCCGAGCACGGCCCCGGCTTCGACCTGTGGGTCGGCGGCGGGCTGTCCACCAACCCCAAGATCGGCGTCCGGCTCGGCGCCTGGGTGCCGCTGGAGGACGTCCCGGAGGTGTGGGCCGGGGTCACCTCGATCTTCCGCGACTACGGCTACCGGCGGCTGCGCACCCGCGCCCGGCTGAAGTTCCTGGTCGCCGACTGGGGCCCGGAGAAGTTCCGCCAGGTGCTGGAGGACGAGTACCTGAAGCGCCCGCTGTCCGACGGCCCGGCGCCCGCCGAGCCCGTCCAGCAGTGGCGCGACCACATCGGCGTCCACCGCCAGCAGGACGGCCGCTACTACGTCGGCTTCGCCCCGCGCGTCGGCCGGGTGGACGGCACGACCCTCACCAAGATCGCCGACCTGGCCGAGGCCCATGGCTCCGGTCGGCTGACCACCACCGTCGAGCAGAAGATGATCGTGCTCGACGTGGCCGAGGACCAGGTCGAGTCGCTGGTCTCCGGGCTCGAGGCGCTGGATCTCCAGGTCAAGCCGTCCCCGTTCCGGCGCGGCACGATGGCCTGCACCGGCATCGAGTTCTGCAAGCTCGCGATCGTCGAGACCAAGGCGCGCGGCTCCTGGCTCATCGACGAACTGGAGCGCCGGCTGCCCGAGTTCGACGAGCCGCTCACCATCAACCTCAACGGCTGCCCGAACGCCTGCGCCCGTATCCAGGTCGCGGACATCGGTCTCAAGGGCCAGCTGGTCATGGACGCAGGCGGCGAGCAGGTCGAGGGCTACCAGGTGCACCTGGGCGGCGCGCTGGGCCTGGACCCGGGCTTCGGCCGCAAGGTGCGCGGCCTGAAGGTCACCGCCGCCGAACTCCCCGACTACATCGAGCGCGTGCTGCGCCGCTTCCAGGAGGAGCGCGAGGACGGCGAGCGGTTCGCCACCTGGGCGGGGCGGGCCAGTGAGGACGCCCTCAAATGAGCGTGCCTCGGCGCGCTGCGCCGGCTGGACTGAGGGGCCGCGCAGCGACGAAGGAGCGAGCAGTGACGAGGGAAGCCAGTGCGTGGAAGCGCGCCGAGGCTGAGCGGGAGGCACCGTGAGCGAGCGCGCGGCGCCGTTCTACTGCCCTTACTGCGGGGACGAGGACCTGCGGCCCTCCGAGGAGGAGGCGCCCCGCGGGCAAGGAGCAGCGTGGGAATGCGCGTCCTGCAATCGGGCGTTCCGCCTGGCGTTCCTCGGGCTGCTGGCCAAGGGCCTGCGGCGCGACCGAGCCGGAGAAGGGGACACATCGATATGACCCAGCTTCAGCAGCACACCGATCTCGAAGCGCTCGCCACGCGGGCGGGCCGCGACCTGGAGGACGCCCCGGCGCTCGACATCCTGCGCTGGGCGGCCGACACGTTCGGGCCGCGCTTCTGCGTCACCTCCTCGATGGAGGACGCGGTGGTGGCCCATCTCGCTTCCCGGGTGTTCCCCGGTGTCGACGTGGTGTTCCTCGACACCGGCTACCACTTCCCGGAGACCATCGGCACCCGGGACGCGGTGGCGGCCGTGATGGACGTCAACGTCATCACCCTCACTCCGCGCCAGTCGGTGGCCGAGCAGGACGCCGAGCACGGGCCGAAGCTGCACGACCGCAACCCCGACCTGTGCTGCGCCCTGCGCAAGGTGCAGCCGCTGGAGGAGGGGTTGAAGGCGTACGACGCGTGGGCCACCGGGCTGCGCCGCGACGAGTCCCCGACCCGGGCGAACACCCCGGTCGTCAGCTGGGACGCCCGGCGGCAGAAGGTGAAGATTTCGCCCATAGCGCGCTGGACGCAGGCCGACGTGGACGCGTACGTAGCAGAACACGGTGTGCTGACCAACCCCCTGCTCATGGACGGATATCCTTCCGTCGGCTGCGCGCCCTGCACCCGCCGGGTGCTGGAGGGCGAGGACGCCCGGTCGGGCCGCTGGGCGGGGAGCAACAAGACGGAATGCGGACTGCACGGCTGATGGCTGTCGACCAGGAGAACGAGATGAGCGCGCCGATACACACCGGGGCCACCGTGTGGCTGACCGGTCTGCCGAGCGCCGGAAAGACGACGATCGCGTACGCGCTGGCGGAGCGGCTGCGCAGCGAGGGCCACCGGGTGGAGGTGCTGGACGGCGACGAGATACGCGAGTTCCTCTCCGCCGGGCTCGGCTTCTCGCGCGAGGACCGCCACACCAATGTGCAGCGCATCGGTTTCGTGGCCGAGCTGCTGGCCTCCAACGGGGTCAAGGTGCTGGTGCCGGTGATCGCGCCGTTCGCGGACAGCCGTGAGGCGGTGCGCAAGCGCCACCAGGCCGAGGGCACCGCGTATCTGGAGGTGCACGTCGCGACGCCGGTCGAGGTGTGCTCCGAGCGCGACGTCAAGGGGCTGTACGCGAAGCAGGCGGCGGGCGAGATCAAGGGGCTGACCGGGGTCGACGACCCGTACGAGGCCCCGGACGACCCGGATCTGCGGATCGAGACCCATGAGCAGGGCGTCCTGGAATCGGCGACGGCGTTGCGTGGACTGCTGAGCGAGAGGGGACTGGCATGACGACCGTGGCTCCGATCAACGGGACCGGATCCGGTGCGGGCGAGGGCGACCTCTACGCGCTCTCGCACCTGGACGCGCTGGAGTCCGAGGCGGTGCACATCTTCCGCGAGGTGGCGGGCGAGTTCGAGCGGCCGGTGATCCTGTTCTCCGGCGGCAAGGACTCCATCGTCATGCTGCACCTGGCGCTCAAGGCTTTTCAGCCCGCGCCGGTGCCGTTCTCGCTGCTGCACGTGGACACCGGGCACAACTTCCCCGAGGTCATCGACTACCGGGACCGCACCGTCGCCGAGCATGGGCTGCGCCTCCACGTGGCGTCCGTGCAGGAGTTCATCGACGACGGGCGGCTGCGCGAGCGCCCGGACGGCACCCGCAACCCGCTCCAGACCGTGCCGCTGCTGGACGCCATCGAGAAGAACCGCTTCGACGCGGTGTTCGGTGGCGGCCGCCGGGACGAGGAGAAGGCGCGCGCCAAGGAGCGGGTGTTCTCGCTGCGCGACGAGTTCGGCGGCTGGGACCCGCGCCGTCAGCGCCCCGAGCTGTGGCAGCTGTACAACGGCCGGCACTCCGCCGGTGAGCACGTCCGCGTGTTCCCGCTGTCCAACTGGACCGAGCTGGACGTGTGGCAGTACATCGAGCGCGAGAAGATCGAGCTTCCGCAGATCTACTACGCGCACGAGCGCGAGGTGTTCCGGCGCAGCGGCATGTGGCTGGCCCCCGGTGAGTGGGGCGGTCCGAAGGACGGCGAGACGGTGGAGCGGCGCCAGGTGCGCTACCGCACGGTGGGCGACATGTCCTGCACCGGTGCCGTCGAGTCGGACGCGGTCACGATCGAGCAGGTCATCGACGAGATCGCGGCATCCCGCCTGACCGAGCGGGGTGCGACGCGCGCCGACGACAAGCTGTCGGAGGCCGCCATGGAGGACCGGAAGCGCGAGGGGTACTTCTAGTCATGACGAGCAATCTCAGTGCCGAGGAGCAGGCCGTGGTGACCGCGGTGGAGCAGTCCGCGGCCTCCTCCCAGCTGCGCTTCGCGACCGCCGGTTCGGTGGACGACGGCAAGTCGACCCTGGTCGGGCGACTGCTGCACGACTCCAAGTCGGTGCTGGCCGACCAGTTGGAGGCGGTCGAGCACGCGTCGCGCAGCCGTGGCCAGGAGGCGCCGGACCTGGCGCTGCTGACGGACGGGCTGCGGGCGGAGCGCGAGCAGGGCATCACCATCGATGTCGCGTACCGCTACTTCGCCACCCCGCGGCGGCGGTTCATCCTCGCCGACACCCCGGGCCATGTGCAGTACACCCGCAACATGGTCACCGGCGCGTCCACCGCGGAGCTCGCGGTGGTCCTGGTGGACGCGCGCAACGGCGTGGTGGAGCAGACCCGGCGGCACGCCGCGGTCGCCGCCCTGCTGCGGGTCCCGCACGTCGTCCTGGCCGTCAACAAGATGGACCTGGTGGACTATGCGGAGCCGGTGTTCGCCGCGATAGCCGAGGAGTTCACGACGTACGCGGCCTCGCTGGGCGTCCCCGAGATCACCGCGATACCGATCTCGGCGCTGGCCGGGGACAACGTGGTGACCGCGTCCGCGAACATGGACTGGTACGGCGGGCCGACGGTGCTGGAGCACCTGGAGACGGTGCCGGTGGGCACCGACCCGTCGCAGGACCCGGCGCGCTTCCCGGTGCAGTACGTGATCCGTCCGCAGAGCGCCGAGCACCCCGACTACCGCGGCTACGCGGGCCAGGTGGCCTCCGGTGTGCTGCGGGTCGGCGACGAGGTGACGGTGCTGCCGTCCGGCCGTACGAGCACCATCACCGGGATCGACGTGCTGGGCCAGTCCGCCGACCTGGCCTGGGCGCCGCAGTCGGTGACGCTCCGGCTCGCCGACGACCTCGACATCTCGCGCGGCGACGTCCTCGCCCCGAGCGCGTACGCGCCCACCCCCACCCAGGACGTCGAGGCGACCGTGTGCCATCTGCACGACCGGCCGCTGAAGGTCGGGGACCGGGTGCTGCTGAAGCACACCACCCGGACGGTGAAGGCCATCGTCAAGGACATCCCGGACCGGCTCACGCTCGCCGACCTGTCGCACCACCCGGCGCCGGGTGAGCTGGCGGCCAACGACATCGGCCGGGTCGTCCTGCGGACGTCGGAGCCGCTGGCGCTGGACGCGTACGCCGCCTCGCGCCGCACCGGGTCCTTCCTGCTGATCGACCCGGCGGACGGCACGACGCTGACCGCGGGCATGGCGGGCGACTCGTTCGCCGAGCAGGCGTCGGCCGCCGACGCCGAGGACGCGGCCGACGACGACGGGTGGGATTTCTGACCATGGCCGGTGAGGTGTTCTCGACGTTCGCGAAGGAGGGCGGCCGCGTAGGCAGCGGCGCCCTGGGCAGTGGTCAGGGCGGAGTCGGGCGATGTGTGCGCTGAACCGCGCCTTCCCCGCTCTGCCGTCCCACTCCGCACGAAGATCGTCTGAACTGCCGGGCGCCCCCTGACACCGGGCCGCCCGGCCCTCCGAGAGGAACACCTCCCGTGTCGTCTGCCACTCCGCGTGCCATGGCGCCCCCGCGCCGCCGCCGCACCACCCGCCTGCTGGCGGCCTCCGCCGTCCTCCCGCTGCTGATCGGCTCGCTCGGCGCCTGCGGCTACGGCTCGAAGAAGGTGGACGACGGACCGAAGGTCGAGGCGAAGGGCAAGAAGGTCGACGGCCTCGACGACGTGAAGGTCGGCTACTTCGCCAACGTCACCCACGCCACCCCGATGGTCGACCGCCAGGAAGGTCTGATCCAGAAGGAGCTGGGCGGCACGAAGGTCAAGCCGTTCATCTTCAACGCGGGCCCCTCCGAGATCGAGGCGCTCAACGCGAAGTCCATCGACATCGGCTGGATCGGCCCCTCCCCCGCCATCAACGGCTACACCAAGTCCGGCGGCCAGAACCTCAAGATCATCTCGGGTTCGACGTCCGGCGGCGTGTCGCTCGTGGTCGATCCGGACAAGATCAAGTCCGTCGATGACCTCAAGGGCAAGACCATCGCGACGCCGCAGAAGGGCAACACGCAGGACGTGGCCCTCCTCAACTACCTCGCCGAGAAGGGGTACAAGGTCGACCCGCAGACCGGCAAGGGCGAAGTGAACGTCCTCCGGCAGGACAACAAGGAAATCCCGACGACCCTCAAGACGGGTGGCGTGGACGGCGCGTGGGTGCCCGAGCCGACCGCTTCGAAAATCGTCTCCCAGGGCGGCAAGAAGCTGCTGGACGAGAAGAAGCTGTGGAAGGACGGCAAGTTCGTCATCACGAACATGATCGTCTCCAAGCAGTTCCTCAAGGAGCACCCGAAGGTCGTCGAGGCGGTGCTGCGCGGCTCGGTGAAGACCAACGCCTGGATCACGTCCCACCCGGACAAGGCCGCCCAGGACATCAACGCCTCGCTGAAGCAGATCACCGGCAGCGACCTGCCCCCCAACGTGCTCGACCCGGCGTTCAAGAACATCGACGTCACCAATGACCCGCTGGCCTCCACGCTCCAGGAGGAGGCACAGCACGCGGTCAAGGCAGGTCTGCTGGAGAAGCCCCGGCTGGGGGACATCTACGACCTCACGCTGCTCAACAAGGTCCTCAAGGCCCGGGGCGAGCCGGAGGTCGACTCCGCCGGACTCGGCAGCAAGTAGGGCCTCGCCGCCTTGGATCCCGTCAGCAAACGCAGTCCTCAGGAGGTGACGGCCATGACCGCTACGCTCACCCAAAAGCCCGTCGACAAGAATGGCGCGGGTACCTATGCCGCGCGTTTCGACCACGTGTCGAAGTCGTTCGGCCGCCCCGGCGCGCAGCAGCTGGTGCTGGACGACATCACGCTCGATGTCGCACCAGGCGAGTTCGTCTGCCTCCTGGGGGCCTCGGGGTGTGGCAAGTCCACGCTCCTCAACCTCGTCGCCGGTCTCGACAAGCCGACCGGCGGCAGCATCGACGTCCCGGGCGGGCGCCCCGCCCTGATGTTCCAGGAGCACGCGCTCTTCCCGTGGCTCACAGCGGGCAAGAACATCGAACTCGCGCTGCGCATGCGCGGGGTGCCGCGCGCCGAGCGGCGCGACGAGGCCGAGCGGCTGCTGGAGCTCGTACGCCTCAAGGGCGCGCACGGCAAGCGGGTGCACGAGCTGTCCGGCGGCATGCGGCAGCGGGTCGCGATGGCCCGCGCGCTGGCGCAGGACAGCCGGCTGCTGCTGATGGACGAGCCGTTCGCCGCGCTCGACGCCATCACCCGCGACGTGCTGCACGACGAGCTGACCCGCATCTGGAGGGAGACGAATCTGTCCGTCCTCTTCGTCACGCACAACGTGCGTGAGGCGGTCCGGCTCGCCCAGCGCGTGGTCCTGATGTCCTCCCGGCCCGGGCGCATCGCCCGCGAGTGGGGCGTCGAGATGCCGCAGCCGCGCCGGATCGAGGACGCGGCCGTCGCCGACCTGTCCGTCGAAATCACCGAACAGCTCCGTGGGGAGATTCGCCGACATGGCCAGCACTGAGGCCCAGCGGGACGCCTCCGTAAGGACCCCGGCCGACGCCGAGGCCGCCCCCGACCAGCTGGCGGGGCTCGAAGCGGGCCTGGACGCCCTGGAGACCCGGGTCAAGGACCGGGTGCCGGTCAGCCGGGTCCTGCTCGACAAGGTGCTGCCGCCGATCGCCGCCATCGTGATCGTGCTGGCGCTCTGGCAGCTCGCCTACGCCCTGGAGCTGAAGCCGCACTACCAGCTGCCCAGCCCGGTCGACGTCGGCCACTCGCTCCAGGAGAAGTGGCTGGACGGCACGCTGCTGGGCTACGTGTGGCACAGCGTGTCGCGTGGCGCGCTCGGCTTCGCCGCCTCGCTGGTCATCGGCACTCCGCTGGGTCTGCTGGTGGCGCGCGTGCGGTTCGTACGGGCGGCCATCGGCCCGATCCTGTCCGGCCTCCAGTCGCTGCCGTCGGTGGCCTGGGTGCCGGCCGCGATCATCTGGTTCGGGCTGACCGACTCCACCATCTACGCGGTGGTGCTGCTCGGCGCGGTCCCCTCCATCGCCAACGGCCTGGTCTCCGGCGTCGACCGGATCCCGCCGCTGTACCTGCGCGCGGGCCGTACGATCGGCGCGACCGGCGTCGCCGGGATCCGGCACATCCTGCTCCCGGCCGCGCTGCCCGGCTACATCGCGGGGCTCAAGCAGGGCTGGGCGTTCTCCTGGCGCTCCCTGATGGCCGCCGAGCTGATCGCCACCTCCCCCGACCTGGGCACCGGCCTCGGCCAGCTGCTCGACCAGGCCCGCGTGGACCAGGACATGTCCCTCGTGCTCGCCGCCATCCTGCTCATCCTCGTCGTCGGCATCGGCATCGAGCTGCTGATCTTCGCGCCGATCGAGCGGCGGGTGCTGCGCAGCCGCGGCCTGCTGGCGAACGCCCGCTGAACGGAACCCACGGACCCGACGGAAGCATGATGTCTGCCCCGACCTTCCTCCTCGTTGCCCACGGCAGCCGCGACCCCCGCCACGCGGCGACCGTCGACGCGCTGTGCGCGCGGGTGCGGTCGCTGCGGCCGGGGCTGCGCGTCGAACCGTCCTTCCTGGAGTTCAACGCACCACGGGTGGGCCAGGTCCTGGACCGGCTCGCCGCGGAGGGGGCGGACGAGGTGATCGCCCTCCCCCTCCTGCTGACCCGCGCCTTCCACGCGAAGGCCGACATCCCGGCGGTCCTGCGCGAGGCCACGGCCCGCCACCCCCGCCTGACCGTGCGCCAGGCCGACGTCCTGGGGCCCTCCCCGCTCCTGGTGGAGGCCCTGGAACACCGCCTGTACGAGGCCGGGCTGCGCCCCGGCGACCGGCACCGGACCGGCATCGTCCTGGCCTCGGCGGGCTCCACCGACCCGGAGGCGATCGCGGTGATCGCAGAAATCGCGCGGGAGTGGCGGCACACCGGCTGGTGCGCCGTGCGACCCGCGTTCGCCTCCGCTTCCCTCCCCCGCACCGAGGACGCGGTGCGCGCCCTGCGCGCCGAGGGCGTCGAGCGGGTGGCCGTGGCCCCGTACGTCATCGCCCCCGGCCGCCTCCCCGACCGCATCGCGCACGGCGCCGAGGCGGCGGGCGCGGACACCCTGGCCGATGTCCTCGGCCCGGCGCCCGAGCTGGCCCGGCTGCTGCTGACGCGCTACGACGAGGCGCGGGCGGCGCGGCGGTTCCTGCTGACCGCCTGAGCGGCCCGCCTGCGTCTGGACCACTCCAAAGAGTGATTTCATGCTTTTGGCAGCGGACTCGCGGCTCGGGCTGGAAGCGTCGGCAGCTGTCCGAGCTGCGTGCCATGCTGGAGCCAAGGAACACGAGGAGGCGGTGGTGACGGTCATGAGCGTCCCTGAGATGCGCGTCGACGATCACGAGGGCCCCTGGACGGTCGAGGACGTCCTTGCGTTCCCGGAGCACCCGGCACGCGCCCGCTTTGAACTTGTGGACGGTGTCCTCATGATGTCCCCCGCTCCCAGCTGGGACCACCAGATCGCCTCCTCGGAGCTGCTCCTCCAGATCAGGGCCGCCATGGCTCGGTCCGGCGCTCCGTTCGTCGCGGCCGAGGCGGTGAACGTGACGGGCGATTCCCGGTTGTTCATCCCCGACATCGCCGTCGCCGACCGCGCCGCCGTTTCCCGCGGCACCCTGGCCGTGCCGCTGGAGGCGGTGCTGCTGCTGGTGGAGATCGTGTCTCCGTGGAACCAGTCCACCGACCGCATCCTCAAGCCGGCGCTCTACGCCCAGGCGAAGGTGCCCGCCTTCTGGCGGGTGGAGTTGGAGCCCGAGGTGCGTGTGGTCGCGCACACGCTGGAGACCGATACCTACCGCGAGGTCGCCACGGTCACCGGCAAGGAGTCGGTCCAGGTAGCCGGGGAGTTCACCGTCGACCTGGACGTTCCCGCGCTGCTCGGCGGCCTGGACGACTGAGTCGGCGACCTCGGCCTTCAGCCCTCCGGGTAAAAGACGAAGAGGGTGCAGCCGGTGGTGGTCTGCGGGATGTGCGAGGAACCGGCCGGGGCGTGGAGGAAGGTGCCCGCCGGGTAGTCGCGGTGGCCGTCGTTGAAGGTGCCGGAGACGACGAAGACCTCCTCGGGGCCGGGCTCGTGGACGTCCAGTCCTTCCCAGGTGCTGCCCGGGTCCATCTCCAGGACGTGGGCCGTCGCGCCGTTCTCGCCGGTCCACAGCGGGCGCAGCCGGATGCCCGGGAAGAGTTCCTTCACCGGCGCGTCCGCGACCGCCGACCATGTGTATCCGTCCGTGATGTTCATGCTCACAACACTGGCACGGTGAAACAACGCCCCCAAGACGTCAGCCAGTTGGTCTCGGTACCCCACTGAAGCGGCCGCCGTGCCCAGTGGGGTGGACACGGCGGCCGGGTGTTCAGATGTGCCTCAGGTGACCTACTTGACGACCTTCAGCAGCTTGTTCGGGGTGCCCTCGCCGGGGTTGGAGATCTTGTCGGCGGTGGCACCGTCCGTGAGCGCCTTCGCCACGTCGGCGGGCTTGGCGTCCTGGTGGCCGCTCAGGTAGACGGCGGCGGCGCCCACGACGTGCGGGGTGGCCATCGACGTACCGGAGATGGTGTTGGTGGCGTCGTCGCCGGTGTTCCAGTCGGAGGTGATGTCCGAGCCGGGGGCGTAGATGTCGACGACCTTGCCGAAGTTGGAGAAGTCGGACTGCTCGTCGCCATCGGTGCTGGAGGCGACGGTGATCGCGTCCTTGACCCGGGCGGGCGAGCTCTTGCTCGCGTCGGCGGACTCGTTGCCCGCCGCGACAGCGAAGGTGACACCGGAGTCGATGGCCTTCTGCACCGCCGTGTCCAGGGCCTCGTCGGGGGTGCCGCCGAGGCTCATGTTGGCGACGGACGGGCCCTTGTGGTTCTTGGTGACCCAGTCGATGCCGGACACCACCTGTTCGGTGGTGCCCGAGCCCTGGTCGTCCAGGACTCTTACGGCCACGACCTTGGCCTTCTTGGCCACGCCGTGCTTGGTTCCGGCGATGGTGCCCGCGACGTGGGTGCCGTGGCCGTTGCCGTCGTCGGCGTCCTCGTCGTTGTCGATGGCGTCGAAGCCGGAGGTGACGCGGCCGTCGAAGTCCTTGTGCGAGGCACGGACCCCGGTGTCGATGACGTACGCGGTGACACCCTCACCCGCGCTGTCCGGGTAGGTGTACTTCTTGTCGCCCTTGGTGTCGGCCTGGTCGATCCGGTCCAGACCCCAGGACGGCGGTTCCTCCTGGGTGGTCTTGATGGAGTAGCGGTGGTTCTGGACGACCTTGGCGACCGACGGGTCGGCGGCCAGCCGCTTGGCCTCGGTCTCGCTGAGGCCGTCCGCGGAGAAGCCGTTGACGGCGGAGTCGTAGCTGTGGCGCAGCTTGCCACCGTAACTCTCGGCCAGGTCCTTGCCCTCGGAAGCGGCCTTGACGGTCTGTCCGCCCTTGAGCATGACGATGTAGCTGCCGTCGACGGCGTTCTTGGACTGGGTGCCGTAGACGGTGCCCTCGGCGGGCTTCGCGGTGGCGGCGCCGGCCGGGACGGCCACGAAGGCACCGGCGGTGACGGCGCCCGCCGCGGCTATCGCCAGGGTGAGTCGACGCGCGTTGCGCTGCTTGTGTACTGCCATGACGAGGGATCCTCCTCGTGCGGTTGTGGGGGGATTTCGCGCACGGTGTTTTCACACGCGCTTGCGATGGCGCCGGAGCGTGTTCGGATCACTCCGGGCTGAGACGAAACCCTGGCGGATGGAACCGGGCAATTCAAGATCCTGGCCCATGTGTGACATATGCAACGTCATCACAGCACGATCATGACAAGTCCCTTTACCTGTAAGGGGCTTGGACCGATGGGGTAGGGCTGGCACCCCTCCCCGAGGTGGAGAAGCCCGCCCCCCACCTCACCGGTCAGCAGGATGGGCCCGGGTGCACCCGCGCCCTAGCGTCGTCCGGAGATGGCGGCAGGGGGTCGCCACCATGGAAAAGGGGACGTCGTGGGGGACACAGGACGCCGGAACGGGCCACGGGGGCTGGCCGCCCGCGCGGGCAGTTGGAGCGCCCGGCACCGCTGGACGGCTGTGGGGGGCTGGCTGCTGCTGGTGGTTCTCGCACTGGCCGTGGGGTCGATGACGGGCCGGGTCGACTCGGCCAACAGTGAGGAGCGTCCGGGCGAGTCCGGGCGAATCCTGAAGATTCTGGACGACGCGGGCATCGTCGAACCGGCCGGGGAAACCGTCCTGATCCAGGCGAAGAGCGGCGGGATGAGCGCGGACGACCCGGAGTTCCGGGGCGCGGTCGACGCGGTGCTGTCCGCGGTGCGCGGCACCGGTGAGGCCACCGCGGTGACGTCCCCGTACGCGACGAAGGCGATCTCGGCCGACCGGCGGTCCGCGCTGGTGCGGTTCGACCTGCGCGGCGACGCGGAGTCCGCCGCGGACCGCATCCAGCCCGTGCTGGACGCGGTGGAGAAGGCGCAGCGGGACCATCGGGCCCTGCGGATCGAGGAGTTCGGCGACGCGAGCGGGGACAAGGCGTTCGACGACGCGTTCGGCTCCGACTTCGCGCAGGCGGAGTACTCGGCGGTGCCGGTGGCCCTCGGCATCCTGCTGATCGCGTTCGGCGCGCTGGTGGCCGCGCTGCTGCCGGTGGCACTCGCGATGACCGCGTTCCTGGCCACCACCGGTCTGGTGGCGGTGGTCAGCCACTGGATGCCCATGAACGACACCGCCAACTCGGTGATGCTGCTGGTGGGTCTGGCCGTCGGCGTCGACTACTGCCTGTTCTATCTGCGCCGGGAGCGCGAGGAGCGGGCCGCCGGGCGGGACGCCGACACCGCGCTGCGCATCGCGGCGGCGACCTCCGGCCGGGCGATCCTGGTCTCCGGTGTCACGGTCATCGTGGCGATGGCGGGCATGCTCTTCACCGGCCTCACCGAGTTCCAGGCGATGGGTCTCGCCACCCTGATGGTGGTGGCCGTGGCGATGGTCGGCTCGGTGACGGTGCTGCCCGCGCTGCTCTCGCTGCTCGGCGAGCGGGTCGAGAAGGGCCGGGTGCCGTTCGTGTCCCGCGCCAAGCGGAAGGGCAACGGCGAGAGCCGGGTGTGGCGCGCGGTCCTCGACCGGGTGCTGCGCAGGCCGAAGCTGTCGCTCGCGCTGGCCGGTGGCACGCTGATCGCCATCGCCGCACCGGCGGTCAGCATGAACACCGCGAACCTGACGCTGGACCAGGAGTTCAGCGACTCCCTGCCGATCGTCCGGGCCTACGAGCACATGGACAAGGCGTTCCCCGGCGGACCGGACCCGGCCCAGGTCGTGGTCAAGGCCGAGGACATCGACGCCGCGCCGGTACGTGGCGCCATCGCCCGCTTCCGCGACCAGGCCGTCGCCAAGGGGGCCTCCACCGGCCCGGTCACGGTGGCCTTCCACGAGAAGCGGAACCTGGCGATCGTGTCGGTCCCGCTGACCGGCGGCTCGGACGAGGGCAAGGCCGAGAAGAGCCTGACCATCCTGCGGGACGAGGTGCGCCCCGAGACGCTCGGCACGGTGGACGGCGTGGAGGCGCCGATCGGCGGCTCCGTCGCCGCCAACAAGGACTTCAACGACGCGCTCGGCTCGGCGATCGCGCCGGTCTTCGCCTTCGTCGTCGTGTTCGCCTTCCTGCTCATGCTGATGTCGTTCCGGTCGCTGACCGTCGCCGTCACCTCCATCGTGCTCAACCTGCTGTCGGTGGGCGCCGCGTACGGCATCCTCACCGCCGTCTTCCAGCACGGCTGGGGCGCGGGCCTGGTCGGCGCGGAGGGGGTCGGCGCGATCGTGTCGTGGCTGCCGCTGTTCCTCTTCGTGATCCTGTTCGGGCTGAGCATGGACTACCACGTGTTCGTGGTCTCCCGGATCCGCGAGGCGCGGCTGGCCGGGCGCACCACGCGGGACGCGGTGGTGCACGGCGTGGTCACCACGGCGGGCGTCGTCACCAGCGCCGCCGTCATCATGGTCGCGGTGTTCGCCATCTTCGGGACGCTGTCGATGCAGTCCATGAAGCAGATGGGCGTGGGCCTCGCCGCCGCCGTCCTCATCGACGCCACCGTGATCCGCGGGGTGCTGCTGCCCGCCGTGATGACGCTGCTGGGCGAGCGGAACTGGTACCTGCCGCCCTGGCTGCGGTGGCTGCCCGACCTGGCCCACGACGAGACGGCACCCACCCCGCCCCCGGCGACGCTCCCCTCCCCCGGCCCGGACGACCGCCGCAGGCACGCCAAGGTCTGACGGACCACCGCTTTCCCTCACCCGGCCGCGCGGCTCCCCATGAGCCACGCGGCCGGTTCCGTCGTACCGCCGAGCTGCCCGGCCGGGAGTTCGGCTTCGATCAGGTCGGCGGCCCGCTCCGGGCCGCCTTCGGCGGCCATGCGGGCCTTGACCTCGGCGCAGCGGGCGGCCACTTGGGGGTCGTCCGTGAGGGCGAGGACGGCCGCTCGGAGGGTTTCCGCGGTGATGTCCTCCTTGGGCAACTCGCGGGCGACACCGAGCGATTGGAGGGTGGCGGCGTTGCGGAACTGGTCGACGGCCTGGGGCACGGCCACCATCGGGACGCCGCAGCTCAGGGCCTCCTGGCTGCCGCCCGCGCCCGCGTGGGTGACGAAGGCGTCGGCCTGCTGGAGGACACTCAGCTGGGGCACCCAGGTGTGGGTTTCGATGTTGGCGGGCAGGGCGCCGAGGCCATCGGGGTCGACGTAACCGCCGATCTGGAGGACGACGTGCCAGCCGGGGAGGTCGCCGAAGGCGTCGACGCAGGCGCGGTAGAAGCCGGGTTCCCTGGTCCAGGTGGAGCCCAGCGAGATCAGCAGGACGCGGTCCGTGGGGGCGAGGGTGTCCGGGCGCCGCCACTGGCCGTCGTCGTGGCGGGTGGCGTGGCAGCGGCCGACGAAGGAGTAGACGGAGGTGTCGACGCGGTCGGCGTGGGGCTGGAACAGCTCGGGGATGAGGGCGAGGCAGCGGCGGGGGCGGCCGGTGAGGCGGTCGGGGTCGGTGTCGGGCATGCCGTGCTCGGCGAGCCAGGCTTGGAAGCGCGCGTAATAGGCCCGGCCCCGCTCGGAGTGGCGCAGGTGCCCGTACTTCGGGTCGAAGACCTCTTCCTTGTAGCCCTCCCAGGCCACGAAGCTCGGCGCCAGCTCGACGGCGGGCACGCCCCAGCGGCGGGCGAGGAGGTGCGCCGGGTAGGCGGTGATGTCGTAGAGGATCAGGTCCGGCTCGTCGCCCTCGTACGCCGCCAGGTGCTGGGGCAGCGCCTGGATCGCCTCGGTCAGGAACGGCTCGACGTAATCGATGAGTTCGGCGTCGTCCGGCATGTCGTCCTGGAAGAGGACCGTGTCGTAGGTCCTGGGCTCGGCGCCGGTTTCGGCGACCTTGTCGGCGAACGACTCGGGAATGGCGTAAGTGACCCGGTGGCCGCGGGCCACCAACTCGCGGATCACCTCAAGGCCGGGGTTGACGTGCCCGTGCGCCGCGATGCCGAACATGGCTATATGGGCGGGCTTTTGAGCACCCATCGCTGAGGTCATGGTGCGGAACTTAGGCGAGGCCGATTGCCTCATGCAACTATCAACACACCCGCCCGGTAGCCTAACGCTGATAGCGCGCGAGCACCAGCCCCCCGTCCTTGATCAATCTTTTTCTCAGTCTTTCCATTCCAATGGCTCCGCTGTAGTACTCCTGGAGCGCGGGCGTGGCCACCTTGTCCTTCCACTCCCGATAGCCGCGCACCGACAGCGCTGGGGCCGGGCGCAGGTGGGCGGCCAGCGCCGTGCCGGTCGCCCAGCCGTGCTCGGATGCGCGCAGGGCCGGGTCGCGCAGCGCGCCGGTGCCCGTGGGCAGCATCCAGTCGCCCAGCGCGAGCCGCGCCATGTTGCGCGGGCGCAGGAAGAAGTCGAGGAAGCGGGCCGCCTCCCGCCGGTACGGGCTGTCCTCGGCGATGGACAGGGTCTGCGGGCCGACCCCCTGGCGCTGGTCGCCGCCGGGCCCGGCGGGCGCGGGCAGCACCGTCCAGGCGAAGCCCTCGGGGGCCTGCTGGACGATCTGCTGGCGGTACGAGAAACCGAGCGGCACCATGGCGTACGTGCCGCCGAAGAAGCCGGGGAGGGTATCCGAACCGCCCATGCCGAGCGTGGACTTGGCCGCCGTGCGGGCGATCGCGCGCGGGACGCGCTGGTCCGCGGCGTCGAAACGGACGGTGACCTTGCCGTCGGCGGCGCGGTGGAAGACCCGGCCGCCGGTGGAGAGGGCCAGGCCCAGGGTCGCGGCGACGGGGTCCTTGAGCGGCCAGCCGACCCCGTACGTCCCGCCCCGGGTGAGCGCCCGCGCCACGTCCTCGAACTCCGCCCAGCTCCAAGGGTCGCGCACGGTCGGGATCCGCACCCGCGCCCGCTCCAGCAGCGCCCGGTTGGCGATGATGACGCGCGGCTCCTGGAGGAACGGCACCCCATAGACGCCGCCGTCGCCGAAGGTGGTGGTCGCCCAGCTGTGGGCCGGGATGTCGGCCGTCAAGCGGTCCGGCAGCAGCCCGCGCAGATCGGCGAGATAGCCGCCGTACGCGAAGTCGGCGAGGTCGTCGGCGGCGTCGTGGATGATGTCGGGCGCCTCCCCGCCCTCGAAGGAGGTGAGGAGCTGGTCGTGGACGCCGTCCCAACTGCCCTGGATGTACTCGACCCTGATCGTGGGGTGGCCCGCGTTCCACTCCGCCACCAGCCGCTTGTTGGCCTCGACGGACTCCTTCTGCCAGGCGAGCGACTGGAAGCGGAGGGTCACGCGTCCCCCGCGGGCGCGGCGCCGCGCGGGCGCGCACCCCGACAGCAGGGCGGCGGTCAGCAGCGTACGGCGGCGCATCAGGACTTCACCGCCCCGGCCAGGGTCCCGCTGGTGATCCGCCGCTGGATGACGGCGAACAGGACGAGCGAGGGCAGGGTGGCGAGCAGCGAGGCGGCGGCCAGCGGGCCGAGGTCGGCGACGCCCTCCGCGCCGATGAAGTGGGTGAGGATGACGGGCATGGTCTGCTTCTGCGGGGTCTTGAGCAGCACCAGCGCGAAGAAGAACTCGTTCCACGCGGTGATGAAGGCGAAGAGGGCGGTGGCCACGAGGCCGGGCGCCAGCAGCGGCATGGTGACCGAGACGAGGACGCGCACCCGCCCCGCCCCGTCCACGGCCGCGGCCTCCTCCAACTCCCTGGGCACGGCGCGCGCGTACCCCGCGAGCATCCACAGGGCGAACGGCAGGGACCACACCACGTACACCATGATCAGCCCGGACAGGGAGTTGATCAGGTACAGGTTCTTGAGCACGAGGAACAGCGGGATGATCACCAGGACGAACGGGAACGCCTGGCTGACCACGACCCAGCCGGTGGCCGCCCGGGACAGCGGGGAGCGGTGGTTGCGGGCCATGACGTACGCCATCGGGGTCGCGACGACGACGGTGATGGCCGCGGCGGCGACGGAGGCGGTGAGGCTGTTCGCGGCCGCCCGCAACAGCGGCTGCTCGTCGAACGCCTGACGGAAGTTGTCGAGGGTCGGGTCCAGGGGGATCCAGCCGGGGTCCGGGCTCGCCAGCTCGCGCGGCGGCTTGAACGCCGTGGACAGCAGCCACAGCAGCGGGAACGCGAGGAAGACGAGATAGCCCAGCAGGGCGAGGTACTGCCCGGCGCGGGCGGCCCGGCGCCTGCGCACGACGGCGGCCCGGTTCATGCGTCGTCCCCCTGGAGCCGGCCGACGAGGAAGAGCGCGAGGAGCACGGAGACCACCGCGACCAGCACGCATCCCATCGCCGCCGCATATCCGAACTGCCCGTAGCCGAAGGCTTCTTCGTACGCGAAGAGCATCGGAAGCCGGGTGCGCCCGCCGGGTCCGCCGCCGGTCAGGACGTAGACCAGCGCGAAGGAGTTGATGTTCCAGATGAGGCTGAGCGCGCTGATGGCGAGCGCCACGGGTCTGATGGCGGGCCAGGTGACGGTGCGGAAGCGGCGCCAGCCGCCCGCGCCGTCCACCGCCGCCGCCTCGTGCAGCTCGCGCGGTACGCCTCCGAGCGCGGCCAGCAGCGTGACCGTCACCTGCGGCAGCCGCGCCCAGATGCCGACGACGATCACGGCGGGCAGGGCGGTGGAGAGGCTGCCGAGCCAGTCCCGGTCGGTGCCCAGCGTGTCGTTCAGCACCCCCGCGTCGGGGTGGTAGACGAGCCGCCACATGATGCCGACGACGACCTCGGGCATCGCCCACGGCACGATCGCCAAGGCCCGCGCCAGCCAGCGGAAGCGGAGGTTCTGCACGAGCAGCAGCGCCAGTCCGAGCGCCAGCACGAACTGCGGAACGGTCACCGCGACCGCCCACACCAGGCCGATCCGGAACGACTCCCAGAAGAGCGTGTCGCGGGCCAGGTCCTGGAAGTTGAGCAGCCCGGTCCACTGGGTCGGCTCGGTGCGGCCGGACTGGGCGTCGGTGAAGGCCAGCGCGATCCCGTACAGCAGCGGGCCGACGCTGAGCAGCAGGATGGGCAGCAGCGCGGGCAGCACCAGGAACCACGCGCCGCGGGCCGGAGACTTGTCGGACCGCGCCGTCGCGGTCGTGGCTGTCACGCAGGTCATCGTGCGGACGGTGCGCGGCCCCGTCAAGGAGTCCGGTCGGCCGGTCCCAGCAGCGTACGGGTGATGGTCCCGGCCAACGCGGCCGCCTGGGCGGGCCGTTCGAGGTAGAAGTGGTCGCCGGGGAGGCGGGGCGTGACGGACGTCCGCCCGGTGGTGCTGTGCCGCCAGCTGTCCAGCTGGGCGTCGGTGAACACGTCGTCGGTGCCGCAGCACACCACGAGGTCGGCGCTCACGACGGTGGCGGTCCGGCGCTTGCGCAGGAACGAGTCGCCGAGCGAGAAGTCGGCGCGCAGCAGGGCCGCGGTGCGCTCCCGCAGCACGGGGTGTTCGCGGATCTGCGGGGAGATGGTGCCGCCGGACTTCTCGGCGATCGCGAAGATCTCCTCGTCGGTGGTGAGCAACGGCGAGCCCTCACATGGCAGTTCGGCGCTCACCGGGCCCGCGTTGGCGGAGGCGAAGAGGGTGGAGCAGCGCGGTCCGCCGGTCTCCGCCAGCCGCGCCGCCAGGCAGAGGCCGAGGTACGCGCCCACGCTGTGGCCGAAGATCGCGATCTCGTCCGGCTGCCCGGCGACCGCCCGCAGCAGGTCGTCGACGGCGTCCTCGATGGTGGTGACGGGCGCCTCGCGCCACCGCTTGCCGCGCCCGGGCAGCTCCAGCGGCAGCGGCTGGATGCCGTCCGGCAGGGCCTCGGCGAGCCGGTCGAAGACGGCGGCGGAGCCGCCCGCGTGGTGCAGCATGATCAGGGGGCGGGGCGTCATACGAACCTCCTGCGGACCGTCGCGGCGAGGCACCGCGGGAAGGGCGGAAAGGGCGGGAAGGGGGCACGGCGGGGCGGCCCGGGGCCGCCCCGCCGTGGCGCCGGAACGAGGTCAGCCGGCCGGGTGGCCGGGGACCTGGCGCGGCACGAACTCGTAGCCGCGCTGGCTCGTGCGGGCCATCCGGTTGTGGCCGTACTCGTCGACGCCGGAGGCGAGGACCGCGCCGTACTTCTCGAGGTTGATGCCGTCGCCGTACTCGGTCAGGTTCTCGGTGCCGGGGTAGACCTGCACCTGGGTGGGCACGTAGCGGGCGGCGAAGCCCATGCGGTAGTCCGTCTTGCTGCCGGTGTGCGGCAGCGAGGCGTGCATGGTGTTCGACCAGAAGATGACGGCCTCGCCCGGCTTGAGGACCATCGGGTACGCCTGCGACTCGTCCGGCTTCCAGTTGGGGTCCTTCTGGAGGGACCGGTAGTCGTAGCCGAAGAAGCCGCGCTTGATGCCGTCCTTCTCGCGCTGGTTGATGGCGTCCGCGTCGTAGTCCATGCCCTTGGACTCGTCGTAGTTCATCGACGTGTGGGTGCCCGGCATGAGCTGGAGGCAGCCGTTCTGCTCGGTGGAGTGGGTGAACGCGGTCCACACCGTGATGGTGCCGATGAAGGCGGGGCGGCCCTCGTCGGACGGCCAGATGATCTGCGGCTTGCCGGTCGCGTGGGCGAACGTGGCCGCCTGGTGCCAGTCGGTGCCCTCGTCGCCCTGGTACTTGGGGAAGAACTCGCTGCGCCAGCACAGCAGGTTGGGACCGATGAGGGAGGCCACGCGGTCGACGATCTCGGGCCGCATGATGTGCTCGGCCAGCAGGTCGATGTCGAGGTGGCGGTCGTAGTTGGAGATGTTGGCCTTGCCGTTGCTGTCCGGGTAGATGGCCAGGGAGCGGTCGAGGAGCTGGCGCCGGATGGTGTTCCAGCGGCGGGTCATCTCCTCGGGCTCGAAGACCTTGACCGGGCCGATGTAGCCGTCCCGCTCGAACCGGGCCACCTCTTCGGGGCTGAAGGTGAAGTTGGCCTTCTCGCTCACAGTGGTCATGGGGATTCTCCTTCTCCTACTTGGCGGTCCGGGCGCGGGTGACGGCGTCGGCGATGGCCTCGCCGATGCTGCGCTCGAAGAGGATCTGCATGTCCAGGTCGACGCCGAGGTCCTTCTTGACCCGCTCGCTCAGCTCCAGGGCCAGGACGGAGTGGCCGCCGAGGTCGAGGAAGTTGTCCTGGGCGGACAGGTCGGACTCCTCCAGCAGCTCACCCACCCAGGCGACGGCCAGGTTGTCGGGGTGCGCGGTCTGCGCCTCGGTGATCTGTTGTCCCGTCATGAACGTGCCACCTCTTCCTCCCAGGACCGGGCGACGGCCGCCCGGTCGACTTTTCCGTTGACGGTGCGGGGCAGCCCCGGCAGCCGCAGATAGCGGGCCGGGTGCATATAGGCCGGCAACAGGGTCTTGATGTGGTCCCGCAGCTCCCGTGCGGTGGTCGTCGCGCTCCCCTCACGGGCCACGTAGGCGCAGACCAGCCGGAGGTCGCCGGGTTTGAACTCGCGCACCGTGACGACCGCGTCGACGACGTCGTCGTGGCGGCGCACGGCGGTCTCGATGTCGCTCAGCTCGATGCGGTAGCCGCGCAGTTTGACCTGGAGGTCGGCGCGGCCCTCGTACGCGAACCGGCCGTCCGGCAGCTCGCTGACCAGGTCTCCGGAGCGGTAGTAGCGGACGGATTCGCCGGTCGCGCCGTCGGTCACCACCGGGAACTTCTCCGCGGTCAGCTCCGGCCGGCTCAGATAGCCCTCGGCCAACTGTGCCCCGGCCAGCCACAGTTCACCGGTCCCGCCCGGGGCCACGTCCCGGCCGTCGTCGCCGACGACCCGGGTGCGGAACGACGGCAGCGCGCGCCCGATGACCGAGGCGTCCTGCGTCAGATACGCCTCGCCGATCTCCTCGAAGGTCGTGAACACCGTGGTCTCGGTGATCCCGTAGCCGTTGACCAGCCGCGGCCGGTCAAGACCGAACGCCTTGGCCCAGGGCCGCAGCATGGGCGCGGTGAGCTTCTCGCCGCCGAAGATGACGTAGCGCAGCCCCGAGACGTCCCGGCCGTCGCGCACCGCCGCCTCGGTGAGCGCGAGGAAGGCGGTGGGCGTCTGGTTGATGACGGTGACGCCCCGGTCGATGATGACCGACAGATACTGCTCGGGCGTGCGCGCCGCCCAGTGCGGCAGCACCACCAGCTCCGCGCCGGTGGAGAACGGCCCCCAGATCTCCCACACCGAGAAGTCGAACGACAGCGAGTGGAACAGCAGCCAGCGGTCGTCCGCCGTGAAGTCGAACACCGAGGGCGCGCCGGTGAGCAGGGCCAGCACATTGGCGTGGCGCACCGGCACGCCCTTCGGATTGCCGGTGGTCCCGGAGGTGTAGATGACGTACGCCGTGTCGTCGGCGCCCGGGCGCACCGCGTCCCCGGCGTGCGTCACGGGCTCCGGCCGCGCGTCCCGGACGTCCGCGACGGCCGCGGTGCGGACCACCCTGGTGACCGCGCACCCCTCGTAGGGCTCGCCGATCAGCGCGCTCGCCCCGCTGTCGGCGAGGATGAAGTCGCTCCGGGAGACCGGGTTGCGCAGGTCCACCGGGACGTACGCGGCAGCGCACTTGAGGATGGCCAGGATCGCGACGATCGCCTCGGCCCCCGGCGTCATGCGCAGAGCCACCCGGTCCCCGGGCCGTACCCCCTCGGCGAGCAGGATCCGGGCCACCGCGTCCGACCAGGCGTCGAGCCGCCGGTAGGTGACGCGGTCGTCCTCGGCGGACAGCGCCGTCCGCTCCGGCGCCGTCGCGGCGACGTCCCGGAAGAGGCTCACGAGATCGGAATTCCGCGCGATGGGGTCCGATGTCATGGATTGCAGCAGCATTTCGGGAAACCCTTCTTGCGGCCGTCGGAAATGACAGAAGACATTGCGCAGCGCACCGCGTGGGGCCGTGCCCGCCACGAGTGTTCGCGATGGCCCGGGGTCCGACCGGGACGCGATTCACTATCACCGCGGGGTCGTGAGGGCCTCAATTGAACCTTCGTACAGGCGGGTTCCGGTGCCGTCGGCGAGGCGGGGCGCACGGGCCCTTCACCGGCCCGTTACGCTGTGGCCCGACCACCACAGATGACGGGACGTCACCTGCATGGGCCCGCCCCTGCGCGCACCGGGGCGCTCGGCCACTTCAGCATCACCCGCACCAGCGGCAACGCATCAGCGGCAACCGCACCGGCACCGACGCACCGGCACCACGTACCAGGCAAAGGGGGAAGCGCATGTCGCAGAAGCAGCAAAGGCCCGGAGGGGGCACCAATCCCTATCTCTTACTGACGACCACGATGGTCTTATGGGGCAGTGGCTTCAGCAGTTCCAAGGTGGTCGTCGACCATCTGCCGCACGCCGTGGCGGCGCTGCTCCGCTTCGGCGGCGGGGCGGTGGTCCTGCTCATCGCGCTGCGCTTCGTCCCCTCCCAGCACGCCACGTCCGGGCGCGACGTGGGGCGCGCGGCCGGGGCGGGGGTGCTCGGCGTCTTCCTGTACAACCTGCTGTTCTTCTGGGGGCTTTCGCTGGCCCCCGCGATGGACAGCACCACGATCATCCCCGTCATGAGCCCCGTGCTGACGACCGGATTCCTGCTGGTCACTCGCAAGGAGCGGGCGTCGGCCGGACGGGTCGCCGGGCTGGCGCTGGGGCTGACCGGGGCCGTGATCTTCCTGATCGGCGCGCGGACCGACGCGGGCGCTGGCGGCGACCGGTTCCTCGGCGATGTGCTGTTCCTGCTGAGCGCGGCCTGCTGGGCGGCGTTCACCCTGCTCGGCCCCCGCGTGCTCGCCGGCATCGAACCGCTCCGGGCCACGGCGTACGCGATGACCTGCGGCGCCATCCTGCTGGGCCTCTACAGCGTGCCCTCCGCGATGGACGCGGACTGGGGCGCGGTGTCCGCCACCACCTGGATCAACGCGGTGTTCGTGGCGATCGGGCCGACGGCCGTGGCGAACCTCTTCTACTACCGGGGCGTCGGGGCGGTGGGCCCGGCCTCCGCCTCGATCATGATGTTCATGGTGCCCGCGGTCGGCACCCTGTGTTCCTACCTCTTCCTGGGCGAGACCTTCGGCGCGGTCCAGGCCATCGGCGCGGTCGTCCTGCTGGCCGGCGCGGTGCTGGCGGTCACCCGGGGCCGGGTGCGGCCGAAGGCCGGGGAAGCGGCCGAGGCGGTGGCCGCGGCGGGCGCGGAGGACCGCGAGCGCGGCTCCGCCGAGCGGCGCGGCTGACCGGCTCACTTGACCGGAAATCGAGTGAATCTAGCATGATCGATCGTCCGCGCCTCGATCGATAATGCGCCATTGCGGGCCGCCGGTGATGCCGTCTCAGAGAGCAAGACGATTCCGCATCGCTCGCCACCACAGATCCGCAGGTGGACGACGGCATCCGGCGGCCTGCACGAACGGGAAGTGAAGCTCGTCACACAGCTCTGACATCGGCCTCTTCCGTATACTGCCCGGGCCCATAAGGCTGACGTGAATTCACCTATTACCCGGACCCCGCGACCCGCGATCCCGGGAGAGGGAGATACATGGCCACACAGGGAAGCCTGATCGGTTTAGCCAACAGGAAAGTTGCACTGGCCCCCAACTCTCGCCGGACCTGGCAGGAAGAGCTGGACCGGGTGCCCTCGCTTTCGAATCGCGAATTCGATGTGTTCCGCTTGCTCGGCGACGGGGAGTCCAATCGGTCCATAGCGTCGCGGCTTGCCGTGACCGAACGCACGGTCAAAGCACATGTGGCGCAGATCCTGACAAAGCTGCATGTGGAGTCCCGGCTGCAAGCGGGACTCGTCTCGTATGCCTGGATTGAATCACTGCGCACGACCATGTGACGGGTACCCCCCTCCCCCAAGATCCGGCCGGCCTCTGCTGCCCCGCGTGAGGCCGGCCCGTCCGTGTGTACCAAGGTTCAATTGAGCCCGCTTTCGGCCTCCCGGCACCCTGGATATGCCTCTGGAGCTTCCACATCCCGTGGAGGAATCCGGCATCAGCATTCTCGTGCCACACCAAGCACCACCTTCAACACCATCACCATCACCACCACTGATGACTGTGACCGTGTTTCAGATGCGAGTGGAGGCCGAGGCAACTCATGGGCAAGGCTCGGGCCGGTTCCGGCCACTGGATACATCACTGGAACCCCGAGGACCGGGAGTTCTGGAAACGCGAGGGCAGCCGCGTCGCACGGCGCAATCTGGTGCTGTCCGTCGCGACCGAACACCTCGGCTTCTCGGTGTGGAGCCTGTGGTCGGTCCTGGTCCTCTTCATGTCCCCCGCGACCGGATTCACCTTCGACGCCGGGGAGAAGTTCCTGCTGGTCGTCGTCCCCACGCTGGCCGGGGCGGCGCTCCGGCTGCCCTACCGCTACGCCGTGACCCGCTTCGGCGGCCGCGACTGGACGGTGTTCGCCACCGCCTCGCTGCTGCTCCCCATCGCGCTCGCGGTCTGGGTGATCCAGTGGCCGGACGCCCCGCTGTGGGTGTTCCTGCTCGCCGGGGCGACGGCAGGGCTCGGCGGCGGCAACTTCGCCTCGTCGATGACCAACATCAGCGGCATCTTCCCCCGCCGCCACCAGGGCCGGGCGCTGGGCCTCAACGCGGGCGGCGGCAATCTGGGCGTGGCCGTGGTGCAGCTGCTCGGGCTGTTGGTGGCGGCCACCGCGGGGCTCGGCCACCCCGAGTACCTGGCCGCCGGATATCTGCCGCCGGCCGCCCTGCTGGCGGTGCTCGCCGCCCGGCGGATGGACAACTTCACCGCCGTACGGGCCCGTCCCGGGGCGCTGCGCGAGGCCCTGGGCAGCCGCCACACCTGGTGGATGTCGCTGCTGTACGTCGGCACCTTCGGCTCGTTCATCGGCTACGGCTTCGCGTTCGGCCTGGTGCTCCAGTACGAGTTCGGCGCGAGCGCGCTGGAGGCCGTCTCCTACACCTTCCTCGGCCCGCTGCTCGGCTCGCTGTTCCGGCCGCTCGGCGGGTGGCTTGCCGACCGGTGGGGCGGCGCGCGGGTGACCCTCGTGGACCTCGCCGCCATGGCCGCCGGAACCGGGGTGCTGCTGCTGGCCTCCGCACACCACTCGTTCACCCTGTTCGTGGCCGCCTTCTGTGTGCTCTTCGTGCTGTCGGGGATCGGCAACGGCTCGGCGTACACCATGATTCCGGCGGTGTTCGCGCAGGACGCGGAGAAGGCCGTCACCGCGGGCGAGGACGCACGCCCCGCCTTCGCCCGGGCCCGTGAGCTGTCCGGCGCGGTCATCGGCGTGACGGGCGCGATCGGCACGCTCGGCGGCGTCGCCGTCAACCTGGCCTTCCGCGCCTGCTACGACGGCCCCGGCGGCACCGGTGACGCCGCGTTCACCGCCTTCCTCGGCTACTACGCGGTCTGCGCGGTGGTGACCTGGGCGGTCTATCTGCGCGGCGCGCCCGGCGGCGGACCCGGAACCGGCAATTCCGCCCGGCGTCCGGAGGTCTCCCATGTCTGAATCCCGCTCCCCCGCGCCCCCTGCCAGACCCGCGGGCCCCGCCGCGCCGTCCGGCGTCTCCTCCGCGCCGTCCGCGCCGTCCGTGGCGACCCACTGCCCGTACTGCGCCCTCCAGTGCGGCACCCGGCTGGGCCGCGAGGACGGCACGGTGGTCGTGCGGCCCTCCGACTTCCCTGTCAACCGGGGCGGGCTGTGCCAGAAGGGGTGGACCGCCCCCGCCCTCCTCGACACCCCGGTACGGCTCCACAACCCGCTGATCCGCGACCCGCGCGGAGCGCTGGAACCGGTCGGCTGGCACCAGGCGCTGGACACCGTCGCGGACCGGCTGCGCCGGATCCGGGACGCCCACGGCCCGGACGCGGTGGCGGTGTTCGGCGGCGGCGGGCTGACCAACGAAAAGGCGTATATGCTGGGCAAGTTCGCCCGGGTGGCGCTGGGCACCAGCCGCATCGACTACAACGGCCGGTTCTGCATGTCCTCCGCGGCGGCCGCCGGGAACGCCGCCTTCGGCATCGACCGCGGGCTGCCGTTCCCCGTGGGCGACCTCGACGACGCCGAGGTGATCCTGCTGGCCGGGGCGAACCCGGCCGAGACCATGCCGCCGCTGATGCGCCACCTGACGGGCGCGCGGCTCATCGTCATCGATCCGCGCCGCACCCGGACCGCGGAGACCGCCGCCCTCCACCTCCAGCCGCAGCCCGGCACCGATCTGGCGCTCGCCCTCGGGCTGCTCCATCTCGCCGTCGCCGAGGGCCGGATGGACGAGGGCTATCTGCACCGGCGCACCGTCGGCTTCGACGCCGCGTGGCAGCGGGCGGTGGCCTGGTGGCCGGAGCGCGTCGAACGGGTCACCGGGGTGCCGGTGGCCGCCCAGCGCGAGGCGGTACGGATGCTCGGCGAGGCCCGGCGGGCGTACGTCCTCACCGGGCGCGGCGCCGAACAGCACAGCAAGGGCACCGACACCGTGGCGGCCTTCATCAACCTGGCGCTCGCCCTGGGGCTCCCCGGCCGGGCGGGCAGCGGCTACGGCTGCCTCACCGGACAGGGCAATGGGCAGGGCGGCCGGGAGCTGGGCCAGAAGGCCGACCAGCTGCCCGGCTATCGGTCGATCGCCGACCCCGGTGCGCGCGCCGACGTGGCCGCCGTCTGGGGCGTGGCGCCGCAGGAGCTGCCCGGCCCGGGGCCGAGCGCCTACGAGCTGCTGGACTCCCTCGGCCGACCCGGCGGACCGCGCGCGCTGCTGGTGTTCGGCTCCAACCCGGTCGTGTCCGCACCGCGCGCCGCGCGGATCACCGAGCGGCTGGCCGCGCTGGACCTGCTGGTGGTGGCCGACTTCATGCCCTCCGAGACGGCGCTGCTGGCCGATGTGGTGCTGCCGGTGACGCAGTGGGCCGAGGAAGAGGGCACCATGACCAATCTGGAGGGCCGGGTGCTGCGCCGCCGCCGGCTCTCCGGGCCGCCGCCGGGCGTACGGAGCGACCTGGACGTGCTGCGCGGTCTTGCGATCCGGCTCGGTCAGCCGCCGGAACGTTTCCCTGCCGCACCGCACCAGGTGTTCGAGGAGCTGCGCCGCACCACCCGGGGCGGCCGGGCCGACTACTCCGGCATCAGCTACGAACGCCTCGACGCCGGTGAGGCCCTGCACTGGCCCTGCCCCGCCACGCCTCCCGGGCAGCCGCCGCACCCCGGCACGCCCCGGCTGTTCCTCGACCGCTTCGCCCACCCCGACGGCCGGGCCCGGTTCCGCGCGGTGGACCACCGCGACGCCGCCGAACTCCCCGACGACCGCTTCCCCCTGTACGCCACGACCGGCCGGGCGCTGGCGCACTACCAGTCCGGCGCCCAGACCCGCGAGGTGCCCGAACTGCTGGCGGCCGAGCCCGAGTCGTACCTCGAAGTCCACCCGGACACCGCCGAACGGGCCGGGCTCGCCGACGGCGAGCTGGCGCGGATCAGCTCGGCCCGCGGCACGGCCGTGGCCCGGGTGCGGCTGGTGCCGACCCTGCGCGCCGACACCGTCTTCCTGCCGTTCCACTTCACCGCGGACGGCCGGGCCAACCTCATCACCAGTACCGCCCTCGATCCGGAGAGCCACATGCCCGAGTTCAAGGTCTGCGCGGTCCGCATCGAACCCTGGACGGCCACGGCATGAGCGCCGTCGTCGTCGTGGGCAACGGCATCGCCGCCCACCGCCTCGTGGACCGGCTGCACCACCACGGCCACCAGGGCACCGTCACCGTCCTGGGCGCGGAGCCGGTGGCCGCGTACAACCGGGTGCTGCTCCCCTCGGTGCTGGACGGCACGCTCCCGGCCCGCGCCCTGGCCCTGCCCGCCCCGCCCGGCGGCACCGTGGTGCGGCTGGGCACCCGGGTCACCGGCATCGACCGGGAACGCCGCCTGGTGCACGCGTCGGACGGCACCAGCCACCCGTACGACCACCTGGTGCTCGCGACCGGCGCCCGGCCCCGGATACCCGCCGTCCCCGGCCTGCTGACGGAAGCCGGCCGGCTCGCCGACGGCGTCACCCCGCTGCGTACCCTCGCCGACTCCCGGCGCGTCACCGGCGGTCAGGTGACGGTGGTCGGCGCCGGGGTGCTCGGGGTCGAGACGGCGCTCGCGCTGCGGCGCGGCGGCACCCGCGTCACCCTGGTGCATCCGCGCCCGTACCCGATGAACCGCCAGCTCGACGCCGCGGCAGGGGCGCTCCTCGCCCGCGGACTTCGCGACCGCGGCATACGGCTGGAGCTGTCCCGGCAGGCGGCCGCGTACGCCCCCGGCTCCCTCACCCTCGACCGCGGCCAGGCCATCGGCACCGACACCGTGGTGGTGTGCGCCGGTGTCCGGCCGGACGCCCGGCTGGCCCGCGCCGCCGGACTCGCCGTCCGCACCGGCGTCGTGGTCGACGCCGCCCTGACCACCGACGATCCCCACGTCCACGCCATCGGCGACTGCGCCGAGGAGGGCGGCACGGT
Source organism: Streptomyces sp. BRA346 (assembly GCF_052851135.1). Taxonomy (NCBI): domain Bacteria; kingdom Bacillati; phylum Actinomycetota; class Actinomycetes; order Kitasatosporales; family Streptomycetaceae; genus Streptomyces; species Streptomyces sp. BRA346. Next base: position 82,669 of record NZ_JAIWIH010000008.1, read on the forward strand.
CCCCGGGCTCGCCACCACCGCCTGGCACCACGCGGACCGGCTCGCGGCGATCCTCTGCGGCGGCCGCACCCGGCCCGCGACCTGCGCGTCCGTGACCCGGCTGAAGGCGCCCGGGCTGGACGTCGCGGCGTACGGCCCGCCGGGACCGGCCGACGAGGTCGAGGAGACGGTGACGCTCCAGGACCCCGCCCGCGGCGGCTACGCCCGGCTGGAACTGCGCGACCAACGGCTCCTCGGCGCCGTCCTGGTCGGCTACCCGCAGGCCATCGCCGCCCTCGGCGCCCTCGGCGACCAGGGGCTGCCGGTGCCCTCGGACCGGCTGGCGTTCCTGCTCGGCATCCCCGCCGGGCGCGGCGGACCGGTGGAACTGCCGGACGACGCGGTCGTCTGCCACTGCAACAACGTCACCAAGCGCACCCTGGCCGACAGCTGGCGCGGCGGCGCCCGCGACGCGGCCGCGCTCGCCGCCACCACCCGCGCCACCACCGGCTGCGGCTCGTGCGCGGGCGCGGTCCGCGACCTGTGCGCCGCCCTGCATGCCGCCGCCGGGCCGCGGCCCGAACCGGCGGTGGCGGAGGCGCTCCGGTGACCGGCACCCTCGTCGTCGTCGGCCACGGCATGGTCGGCCACTGGCTGGTGGAACGCATCCGGGACCGGGACCGGGACGACCGGTGGCGCATCGTCGTCCTCGCCGAGGAACCACGGCCCGCCTACGACCGGATCTCCCTCTCCTCCCACCTGGAGGGCGGGGAGGGCGGGGACGCCGGGGCGCTCGACCTGACCGGCCCGGACCTCCTCGACGACCCTATGGCCGACCTCCGGCTGAGCACCACCGCCGTCGCCGTCGACCGCCGCGCCCGCACCGTCACCAGCGCGGACGGCACCGTCACGGGCTACGACGCGCTGGTCCTCGCCACCGGCTCCCGGCCCTTCGTCCCGCCGATCGCGGGACGCGACCTGCCGGGCTGCTTCCGCTACCGGACCGTCGAGGACATCGAGGCCATCCGGGCCGCGGCCGTCCCCGGCCGGGCGGGCGTCGTCATCGGCGGCGGGCTCCTCGGCCTCGAAGCGGCCAACGCGCTGCGGCTGCTGGGCATGCGGTCCCACGTGGTGGAGACGGCCCCGCACCTGCTGCCGCTCCAGATCGACGCCGGGGCCGGACAGGTCCTCGCCGACCTCATCGGCAAGCTCGGCGTCCAGCCCCACTGCGGGACCATCACCCGGTCCGTCGACCCCGGCCCCGACGGGCGGGTCTGCGCGGTGACCCTCGACGACCGCACCCGGCTGGACGCGGCCCTGGTCGTCTTCGCCACCGGCGTACGGCCCCGCGACGACCTGGCCGAACCCTCCGGTCTGCCCCGCGGGCCGCGCGGCGGCATCCTCGTCGACGACCACTGCCGCACGGCCGACCCCCGGATCTGGGCGATCGGCGAATGCGCCGCCGTCGAAGGCCGCTGCTACGGGCTCGTCGCCCCCGGCTACCGCATGGCCGAATGCGTCGCCGCGCAGCTCCTGGGCCTCCCGGCGCGGCCCTTCGCGGGGGCCGACACCTCCACCCGGCTCAAACTGCTCGGCGTCGACGTCGCCAGCTTCGGCGACTGCCACGCCGAGACCCCCGGCGCCCTCGAATACATCCGCCACCACCACCGGGCGGGCAGCTACGCCAAGCTCGTCCTCGCCGACGACGCCCGCACCCTGCTCGGCGGCGTCCTGGCGGGCGACACCAGCGCCTACCCGCTCCTGCACTCCCTGATGGGCCGCGAAATGCCCGCAGGACCCGAACAGTTGCTGCTCGGCACGCCCCACCACGGGCCCCGCCAAGAAAGGGAACCAGCATGGACGTGATGACGGCCATCCTCACCCGCCGCAGCGAGCAGAAGCTCGCCGGTCCCGCACCCAGCCCCGAAGAGTTCCGCTACCTGCTCAAGGCGGCCTCATGCGCGCCCGACCACGGCATGCTGCGGCCCTGGCGATGGCTGCTGATCTCCGGAGACGCCCGGGACGCGCTCGCCGCCGCCCTGGCCGAGGACAACGGCAAGAGCGTCGAGGCGATGCGCGCCAAGACCCGGCGGGCGCCCCTGCTGGCCACGCTCGTGTTCTCCCCCGACCCCGTCTCCCCGGTGCCCGAATGGGAACAGATGGCCGCCGTCAGCGCCATGGCCACCTCGCTGATGCTGCTGCTCCACGCCCGCGGCTTCGGCAGTATCTGGCGGACCGGTGCCCAGCTCGATGCCGAACCGGTCCGCAAACTGCTCGACCTCGATCAAGCTGAACGCGCCCTGGGCTGGCTGTACATCGGCACCGTGGAGCCGGGCCGCCCGACCCGCCGCCGCCAGGCCCCGGACGTCGGCGACCGCCTGAAGATCTTCAGCACGGTGTAACGCCTGCCGACCGCCGCCGAAGGTGGCCCGGCCGGGTGCGAGACCGGGCCGTCCAGGCGGCCCGCCCGGACAGGGTGCCCGGCGGCACGTGGGGCTGCATCGCCGGGAGCTGATCGGCAGGCCCGGCAACAAGGAGACGGCTCCGGCCATGGCGTAGCCGTCCCTCATGTCCGGCGGCGGCCGGTCAGCCGGTCCCGCCAGTAGACGAACGTGCGTTCCGGCGCGGGCAGCAGGTCCCAGGGGTGGCGTGTCATGTGGCGGCCGATGCGTTGGAAGACGGGGGCGGCCGGCTCCGGAAGGTGCGCACGGGTCAGCGCGAAGGCGAGGATGTTGAGGTCGGTGACGACCTCGGCGTGGGACGCCTCGGCGGCGTGGAACCAGCCTGTCAGGGCCGCGTCGATCTCCTGGCCCGCACGGGGCTCGTTCCAGTTGCGGCCCGCGCCGAGGGCGGCAAGAGGCGACTCCCCCTGGCGGTGGGCGGTCAGCTCGATGCGGGCCGCCACGGGGAGCAGGGCCACCGGCGATCCCCGCGGGGCGCGGGCGGCGGCCTGCCGGGCGAAATCCATCATGTCGGGGACCGTCCCCCGCCCGCGCGGGGACAGGTAACGCAGCAGCCGGTGGTAGGCCGTCCGGTGCCACGGCGCGCGGTGAACGGCCTCGGTCCACACCGGCACGGCGTCCTCGACCGGCACGGCGCAGGAGTACATCAGGGACAGCAGCGCCAGCCACGGCACCGGGTCCTCGGGGCAGGCCCCGGCGGCGCGCAGGCATGTCTGTTCGGCGCGGCGCACGGCGGTGTGCCCCTCGGCCGGGGCCCGGATCGCCTCCACGAAAGCCCGCAGGACCAAGGCGTCCCCGTCGCCGGGCCGGTCGGCGGCCCACCGCTGCGAGACCGCGCCCGGCAGGTGCTGCGCCAGGACGCGGACCCGGTGGGCCCGGCGGTCCCAGTCGCGCCCCGAGGCACGCAGCAGGTCTGCCACCGGCTCCCAGAGGGGCCGGGTACGGCCCGCGCCGAGGCCGTGGAACTGCTGGGCGGGCCGGAGTTCGGTCAGGGTCGCGTGCAGGGGATCGTCGTCGAGTTCGGGACGGATCAGCAAGGAGGGGCGGCGTCTCAGCATCTCGGTCTCACCAGGGGCGGTCGGGTGGCGTCGGTGAGCGGGGCGGGCGTGCCGGCCGGGCCGGGGCGGCACGCCCGCCGCGGGGTCCCTGCTCAGCAGCAGCGGCCGGGGGACTCGCGCTCGCGCCGCAGGGTGCGCATCCGCTCGTACTCCCGGCGGGTCGGCACGGGGGCGTGCGGGTGCTGGCGGCGGTGCCGTGCGCGGTAGCGGTCGTACTCCGTCTCACCGGTCAGTTCCCGCGCGTACCAGAGGACGGTGCCGAGCGTCTTCCGGACGGCGTTCATGAGCCGGCTCCCACCAGCGGCTCGGAATCGCGCTGCTCCGGCACGTCGATACGGGACTCGACGTACGGTGCCTCCGACGTCGGCAGCGGCTCGGAGGCCGTCACCGCGCGGACGCACACCACCGCGCAGTTGACCAGGACCGTCAGGACCAGCAGCAGGAAGATCGCCATGATCACGCCGTCGACGGTGTTGTTGAGCACGATGGTGCGCATGTCGTCCATGCTCGTGGCGCCCGGCAGCAGCTTGCCGGTGTCGATGGCGTCCGCGTAGACGTCCCGGGCGGCGAAGAAGCCGATCTTCGGGTCGTCCGCGAAGATCTTCTGCCAGCCGGCGGTGAAGGTCACGGCCACGTCCCCGGCCAGCGGGATGCCGGTGACCCAGGCCCAGCGCAGTTTTCCCGCCTTGATCAGCATGGTGGTGGTGACGGCCAGGGCGACCGCGGCCAGCAGCTGGTTGGCGATGCCGAACAGCGGGAACAGTTGCTTGATGCCGCCCAGCGGATCGGTGACACCGGCGTAGAGGAAGTAGCCCCAGGCACCCACGACGAGGGCGCTGGTGATCCAGATGCCGGGCTTCCAGGTGACGCGGCCGATCGGCTTCCAGACGTTGCCGAGCATGTCCTGGAGCATGAAGCGGCCCACGCGGGTGCCCGCGTCCACCGTGGTCAGGATGAACAGGGCCTCGAACATGATCGCGAAGTGGTACCAGAATGCCTTCATCCCGGCGCCGCCGAACACTCCGGAGAAGATCTCCGACATGCCCACGGCCAACGTGGGCGCACCCCCGGAGCGACCGACCAGCGTCTGCTCCTCGACCGCTTTGGCCGCGGCGGTCAGCTGGTCCGGAGTGATGGTGAAGCCGAGGCCCTTCACCGCCGCCGACGCGCTCTCCACGGTCGGGCCGAGCAGCGCGGCCGGGGAGTTCATCGCGTAGTACAGGCCCGGTTCGAGGACACAGGCGGCGATCAGCGCCATGACGGCGACGAAGGACTCCGTGAGCATGGAGCCGTAGCCGATCAGCCGGACCTGGGACTCCTTCTGGATCAGCTTCGGGGTGGTTCCGGAGGAGACCAGGGCGTGGAAGCCGGACAGGGCGCCGCAGGCGATGGTGATGAACAGGAAGGGGAAGAGGCCCCCGGCGAAGACCGGCCCGGTGCCCGTCGAGGCGTACTCCGTCACCGGCTCGGCCTTGAGGCCCGGAGCGGCGATCACGACGCCGACGGCCATCAGGGCGATGGTCCCGACCTTCATGAAGGTCGACAGATAGTCACGCGGGGCCAGCAGCATCCACACGGGGAGCACGGAGGCGACGAAGCCGTAACCGACCAGACAGAAGACGAGCGTCTCGGGGCTCCAGACGAAGTACTCGGCGAGTGAGGAGTTCTGGATCCAGCCGCCGCCGAGGATGGCGAGCAGCAGCAGGGCCACGCCGATGAAGCTGGTCTCCACGACCCGGCCCGGCCGCAGACAGCGCAGGTAGAAGCCCATGAAGAGGGCGATGGGGATGGTCATGGTGACCGAGAAGGTGCCCCAGGCGGACTCCGCCAGCGCGTTGACGACGACCATCGCGAGGACCCCGAGAAGGATGATCATGATGGCGAAGACTCCGATCAACGCGGCAGCACCGCCCACCCTGCCGATCTCGTCACGGGCCATCTGGCCCAGGCTCTTGCCGTCCCGGCGCATGGACAGGAACAGGACCACCATGTCCTGGACCGCCCCGCCGAAGATCACGCCCGCGATGATCCAGATCGTCCCCGGCAGATAGCCCATCTGCGCCGCCAGCACCGGGCCGACCAGCGGGCCCGCGCCGGCGATGGCCGCGAAGTGGTGGCCGAAGAGAACCCGCTTGTCGGTGGGGTGGAAGTCGACGCCGTCCTCCAGCCGCTCGGCCGGAGTGGCACGGGTGTCGTCGACCTGGAGGACCCTGCGGGCGATGAACCGGGAGTAGAAGCGGTAGGCGATGGCATACGAACCGAGGGCGGCCATCACCAGCCAGACGGCCGAGATCTCCTCGCCGCGGGAGAGCGCGAGGACACCCCAGCCGACCGCACCCAGCAGGGCGACGGCGGCCCACAGGAGGATCGAGCGCGGACTCATCCGCGATCTCGCGGAGGGCGGGCCCTCCGGCGCCGGGCGACCGGATGCGGGCATGACTGATGTGGGCATGGCGGCTCCTCACCTGAACGGTGGTGGTGTCGGGGGGCGATGACGGGAGGTGCGGGAGGGCGCTGGTGCGCGGGCTCAGGGATCGTGACGACGGTCGTGCCTGGTCAGCACGTACGCGACGAGCAAGCACAGCCCGCATCCCGGCACCCAGGCCAGCTGGTACCAGTAGAAGAACGGCATCCCGGCCAGCCGCGGGCTCGCACCGGCGTACCAGGGGACCCACAGCAGCCCTGCCGCGGGCGCGAGAAGGAGCAGCAGGGCGGCGACGCGCCGTAGCCGGTGGTACCCGGTCCGTGCCATGAGCTGATCTCCTCTCCCGATCGCTGTCGGTCTGTGCAAGAGTTGCCCACCTGCCACGCCTGGTTGACAACGAATGTCCAGAACATTTCCCGTCAGTTTCCTGTCCTCCGGACCGGCCGGCCGCGCAACCAACAGGCGAGGGCCCAGGCACACCAAGGACGGTGACCCATGGCGGATGGCGCCATGACCACGACGTTCCTCGCCGTGATCGGCGGGGCGTCGCTGCTCGCCGTCACCGCGCGCCGTCTGCGCCCCACCGACCGGCTGCCCTCGCTGGAGGGCTGGGCGCTCGCCGACCGGAGTCTGGGCCCGGTGTGGACCTGGCTGCTGCTCGGCGGCACGATCTTCACCGCGTACACCTTCACCGCCGTCCCGGGTCTCGCGTACGGCAACGGCGCGCCTGCCTTCTTCGCGGTGCCGTACACGGTGATCGTCTGTCAGCTCGCCTTCGTGCTGCTGAGCCGGCTCTGGAAAGTGGCCCGCCGCCACGGGTACGTCACGGCGGCCGACTTCGTGCGCGGGCGGTACGGTTCGCCGCCGCTGGCGCTGGCGGTGGGGCTGACCGGGATCCTCGCGACGATGCCGTATCTGGCGTTGCAGCTGCTCGGCATACGCGCGGTGCTGACCGCCGGGGGCGTGTACCCGAGGGGCGCGGCCGGGGACCTGGTGATGGTGGCGCTGTTCGCGGGGCTCGCCGTCGCCACGTACCGGCACGGGCTGCGCGCGCCGACCGTGATCTCGGCGCTCAAGGCGGTGGCCGTGTTCGTGTCGCTGACCGCCGTGTGCTGGCTGGTCCTGGAGCGGCTCGGCGGGCCGGGCCCGGTCTTCGAGGGCGCGGCGCGGCGGCTCGGCGGGCCGGGCCCGGCCGACTCCGCGCTCCTGCTGTCACCCGAGCAGCAGCCCGCCTACGCCACGCTCGCCCTGGGGTCGGCGCTGGCCCTGCTGATGTACCCGCACGTCCTCACGGCCGCCTTCGCCGCGGACGGTCCGCGCACCCTGCGCAAGGCCACGGTGGCGCTGCCCGCCTGGACGGGGCTGCTCGCGCTCTTCGGCTTCCTCGGTATCGCGGCGCTGGCCACGGGTGTGCGGGCGCCCGCGGGCGGAGCCGAGGCCGCGGTGCCGATGCTGGTGGACCGGCTGATGCCGGGGCCGCTGGCCGGGCTGGTGTTCGGGGCCATCACCGTGGGCGCGCTGGTCCCGGCCGCCGTGATGTCGATCGCGGCCGCCACGAGCTTCGTGCGGAACGTGTACGTCGAGTACGTCCACCCGACGGCCACGCCCAAGCGGCAGGTGCGCATCGCCAAGGCGGTGTCGCTGACGGCGAAGGTGGGGGCTGTGGCGTTCGTGTTCGGGCTGCGCGACCAGGACGCCGTCAACCTCCAGCTCCTCGGCGGCGTGTGGATCCTACAGATCTTCCCCGCGGTCGCCGTGGGCCTCTTCACCGGGCGGCTGCATCCGCGGGCGCTGCTCGCCGGGTGGGCCGTGGGCATGGCGGGCGGAACGTTCCTGGTGGTGCGGGAGGGGTTCTCGTCGATCGTGCCGTTCGGCCCCGCCGACCAGCCGCTGGAGGTCTACGCGGGCCTGGCCGCCCTCGCCCTCAATCTGATCGTGGCCGTGGTGGGCACCGCGGCCCTCGAACGCCTCGGCGTCCCGCGTGGCGCCGACCTGACCGGCCTACCGTCCCGCCTGACCGTCAGGCGGCGCCCCGAGACGGGAGCGAACAACCCGTGAGACGCAGATCCCCGATGCCTGTACGTGAGCCGCACGTCCCGCGGCCGGCCACCGAACCGCTGTCCCCCACGGTGACCGACCCGGAGGAGCTGGAACGCGAGGCTGGTCTGGCCCGGCTGTTCGCGCTGCACTACTCGTCGATGCTGCGCCTGGCCGTGCTGCTCGGCGCCGACGACCCGGAGAACGTGGTGGCCGAAGCGTACTACCAGATCTACCGGAAGTGGCGGCGGCTACGGGACGTCGAGGCGGCCGAAGCGTATCTGCGCTCCACGGTCTGCAATCTGACGCGGATGCGGATACGGCACCTCCAGGTCGCCCGCAAGCACGTGGAGGTGACGCCGGACGAGCTCGTCGCCTCCGCGGAGAGCACCGCGCTGCTCCACGACGACCAGCGCGTGCTGATCGACGCGTTGCAGCACCTGCCCGCCCGGCAGCGCGAGGCGCTCGTCCTGCGCCACTGGCTCGGGCTGAAGGAGAGCGAGATCGCCGACGCGATGGGCATCTCCTCCGGCTCGGTCAAGACCCACACGGCCCGCGGCCTCGCCGCACTGACCCAGGCGATGGAGGCCCGGCGATGAACGACATCTCTCCGGACACCAGTCCGGATACCAAACCGGGTGCCTCTTCGGACCGTACGGCCGAGGACCGTACGGCCGAGGACCGCACCGAAGAGGAACTGCGCACCGCGCTGGAGGCGCTGGCCGGCGGGGTGCGGCCCGCGCCCGACGCGTACCGCACCGCCCGCGGCGACTGGCTGCGCCGCGAACGCCGGCGCCGGCTCGTCCTCGTCGTCCTGATCACGGTCGTCTTCACGCTCGCCACCCTGATCGGGCTGTGGGTTCTGAACCAGACCCCGTCCGACCCCGGCGTCATCTTCTCGGGCAGCGGGGGCACGGTGGCGGGGACGGGGCCGGGCTGACCGCGGGAGGGGCCCGAACGCCGTGGGGGTCCCCGCGGCATCCGTGTGGTCGGCCGGCTGGAGTCGCATCCCGCTGCGCCGGTAGGGAACGCCGGAGGAGTTCGGCCGGACGGCGGCATTCCCGCTGTCGCCCGCCGCGTCCTGTCTGACCGGCGGCACGCTGCCGATGGACGGCGGGGCGCGGCACGGGTCGCGCGCCGGGGATGGGGCAGGCTGGAGCGATGACGGTGGAGGGATGGGCGAACGTGGTACGGCAGCAGATCGAGCCCGGCAGCGTGCTTCCCCTGGGCGGCCCGCGCGACGGCGCGTGGATCACGGAGGGGGCGGCCGCCCCGGGCCTGCGCCGTGCGGCCGACTTCACGGGCGGGGCACGGCTGGGCCGGCCGCGGATCTCACGGGTCGATCCGGACGCGTCGCACGACCCCGTCGTGCCGCCTCCGCCGAGCGCGGTGCCGCCGGGGCCACTGCGGATCGATGCGGACGTTCCGGCCTCGGCTGACCCCACGGCTCCGGCCGCCGAGCCCCTCCGGGCGACAGCGGCCCGCCCCCGGGCGTCGCCGGCCACCACGGCGACGGAACGCCTCGGCCTGACGGTGACGGAGGTGGGCCTGCGGGTGACGGGGGCGCCGGACGCCGACGGCGCCCCGGCCAGCGCACCCGACGACGGGTGCCCCGCGGAGGAACCCGCGCCCGGACCGCCCGGCGACGGCGAGGAGTTCCGCCCGGCCGGCGCCGCGCCGTCCGTTCCGGGCGTGACCGCCTGACCGGAGTCCTGGGCGGCCCACATCGAAATCGGCAGCAGACAGTGGAGGGTGACGGCGTGGCGGACGCGGGATTCACGGAGGAGCGGGCGCGGGCGGTGCTCACCGCCGCGCTGCCGCACGGCACCGGCGACGCCGCCGGGGCCCGGCTGCTGGCGCTCGGCGAGAACGCCGTCTTCGCCGTCGACAGCCTGGACCTGGTGGTCCGGATCAGCCGTGACCTCGCCGTACGGGAACGGGCGGAGCGGGAGGCCAGGGTCGCCGACTGGCTGGCCCGGGAGGGGGTGCCCGCGGTGCGCCCGGACCACCGATTCGCCACGGAACAGCCCCTCGCGCACGACGGCCACCTCGTCACCTTCTGGCAGCGGCTGCCCCCGGCCGCGCGCCTCGTCGAACCGGGCGATCTCGCCGCGCTGCTGCGACAGGTGCACGCCCTGCCGCAGCCGCCGCCGGACCTCGTCCTGCCGCGGCGCGATCTGCTGGGCGGGGTCGAGCGGTGGCTGCGGCTGGCCGGGGACGCGATCGATCCGGCGGACGCCGCGTATCTGCGGGCCCGCCGGGACGACATCGCGGCGGCCACCGCCGAGCTGACCCCACGGCTCACGCCCGGACCGATTCACGGCGACGCGCTGCCGCGCAACGTGCACATCGGCCCGGACGGTCCGGTGCTGATCGACCTGGAGACCTTCTCCTCCGATCTGCGGGAGCACGATCTCGTCGTGATGGCCCTGTCCTGGCACCGCTACGGGCTCGGCCCGGAGGCGTACGACGAGTTCGCCACGGCGTACGGCTGGGACGTCCGGGAGTGGTCCGGATGCGCCGTGCTGCGCGGCGCGCGGGAGACGGCGAGCTGTGCGTGGGTGGCCCAGCACGCGCCGGACAGCCCGGCCGCGCGGGCCGAATTCCGCCGCCGGGTGGACTCGCTGCGCAACGGCGATCCGGCGGTGCGCTGGTTCACGTTCTGACCGGCCGGGCCGGCTCACGCCGTCCAGGCGGGGTCGCGGCCGCTGAGCGCGACGGCGCGGTCCAGCGCGGACGCGCCCTCGGGCACCGCGACGACGGAACCGAAGATCTCCTTCGGCCGCTCCTCGTCGGGGAACGACGACAGCCACCCGATGATCGCCTCGGCGCTGTCCGGATCGCAGTCGTAGGGCTGCCCGGTGGCGCGGGCGAGGTCCCAGCCGTGGATCACCAGCTCGTCCAGCGCGACGACGCCCATGGCCTCGGCGGGCAGGGTGACACCACCGGCCTGGGTGCTGCCCTCCCAGGCGGCCGGGTCCCGCCAAGCGGCGGCCATCGCCTCCAGCCGCCGGGGCAGCTCCCGGCGCCAGTCGGGGTCCAGGCTCTCGGCCTGCCCGAGACCGGGATCCCCTCCGGACTGCTTCTCGGCGGCCTGGCGCATGCCGGTGGCCAGCCCCATGAAGTGGTCGAGCAGATCTCCAACGGAGTAGGCCGAGCAGGGCGTGGGCGCCCCCAGCTGATCGTCCGAGACGCCGCTGAGCAGCACCGTCACCCGCTGGGCCGCGGGGCCGAGGTCGATACGTGAGGTCTGGTCGGTCATCGGTGGCTCTCCTTCTTCGGTCCGCTCCCCCTCACCAGTACGGACCGGCCGGGCGGCGGGAACTCATCGGTGCCGCCGGGACTACCCGACCGCCGCCCGCGCCTCGCGCAGCGGCCAGCTGCCGTCCACGACCGCGTCCGGGGTGCCCTTGCGGCGCAGCCAGGACTGGAAGTCGGCGGCCCAGTGCGCGTACCACCCCACCTGCTTGTGGTGCAGATCCCACAGCTCCAGACCGGCGACCTCCCGGTGCCGCTCGGCGAGCGCGCGGGCGACGCGCACCGCGGCGAGGGCGTCCGCCCCGGCCTCGTGGGCGCGCTCGTGCGCGACCCCGTACTCCCCGCAGACCGCCTCCAGCGTGCGCTTGCCCTTGCGGTAGCGGTCGACGGCGCGGTCTATCGTGTACGGATCCACGACCGGGCCGGTGGGCGCGCCGCCCAGCCGCTCGCTCAGCGAGCGCAGCCCGTGGCGGTCCAACTCGGCGGCGAGCAGGCTCAGATCGAACGCCGCGTTGTACGCCACCACCGGCGCGCCCGTGCGCCAGTGCGCCACCAGCACGTCCGCGATCTCGTCGGCCACCTCGCGTATGGGCCGACCGGCCGCCGCCCGCTCGTTGGTGATCCCGTGCACCGCCACCGCATCGTCCGGAATGGGCACTTCCGGCGCGGCCAGCCACTCGCGCCGTCCGATCGGCTCCCCGCCGCGCACCTCGACCACCGCGGCCGTCACGATCCGTGCCGTGCGCGGATCGGTGCCCGTCGTCTCCAGATCGAAACCGATCAGCAGCTCCCTGTGCCAGCCCATGGCGGTTGCCCTCCCTTTGTTGTGCTTCCCCCAGGTGTCGCCACCTTCGCACGCACCACTGACAACGGACGCCGGGGCCGTCAACCACCCGGCAGGGCGCGGGCGGTCTCGTCGCACGCGATCGAGGTGACCGCGAGGTGGAACGGGCACTCGGTGGTGCGCGACGGCGATGCCTCGCGGACCGTGTGCGCCAGCCGCTCGCGCAGCTCGGCGGCGGCCGTCTCGTCGCCCTGGGCCTCGCGCAGGGCGATCAGGCCGCGCAGCGGCAATGCCTCGGCGTAGCGGCGGCCGGACAGGCGGGCGGTGCGCAGCGCGTGTTCCCAGCGGACCTGGGCGAGCACCGCTTCGCCGCGCTCGGCCGCGACCACGCCGAGCATGGTGAGGTCATGGGCGGCGCATTCGGGGCGGTTGTCGGATCGATAGCGCTCGGAGGCGCGCAGATGCAGCCGCTCGGCCTGGTCGAGGTCGCCGCGGGCGCGGGCGGCCAGCGCCCGTACGGTCTCCACCTTGGCCAGCAGATAGCCCTCGGCGCTCTCGCGGGCGTAGGTCTCCAGGGCGTCGGCGAAGGAGGTGGCGTCGTCCCAGTCGCCGTCACCGGCGGCCGCACAGGCGAGCACCGCCTTGACGTAGGCGGCCTCGTGTTCGGCGCCGATGAGCCGCAGTTCGTCGTGGGCGGCGCGGAAGGCGCGCACCGACAGGGCGCGCTCGCCCAGCCGCTCGTACGCCATGCCGGTCATGATCTGCGCGGTGGCGGCGGAGTGCGGGTCGAGGGTGGTCAGCAGCTCCCGGGCGGTCATGGCGGAGGTGAGAGCGGCGCGCCGTTCGTCCTCGGCGACCAGGAGTTCGCTGTGGAACAGCTGCCACACCCCGGTTTCCCAGCGGTGGCCGTGCTCGTCGAGGGCGGAGGCGGTCGCCCGGGCCACCTCGCGCGCCTCGGCCAGCCGCTCCTGGCGGACGTGGGCGGTGAGGGCGAGCGCTCCGACCAGGGTCACCACGGCGGGGTCGCCGCGCTTCTCGGCGGCGGGCAGGGCCTGGCGGAGCAGTTCGTCGTCGTCCCCGGCGCGGCGGATGTTGACGCCCAGCCAGCCGCACCAGGCCAGGGTCTCGGCATACCAATCGGCCGTGGGCGGGGTGGACTCCAGGGCCCGCAGCAGCCGCCGGTGACCCTCCTGGCGCTGGCCCGCGGCCATCCAGTAGAGGGAGAGATGGGTGGCGATGCGGGAGCCGAGCAGCCGGTCGGCGGGGTCGGCGCTGTCCTGGAGCCAGTCCAGGCAGCAGGCCACTTCGGGGGTCACGGCGGTCATCTCGGCGAAGGCGGCCGGACCGCTGCCGGTGCGCAGCGCGGCGTCGGTGCGGTGCGCGAGCGCGGCGACCCAGTCGGCGTGGCGGCGTAAGCAGCCGGTCTCCTCGCCGCGCTCGGCGAGCGCCTGCCGGGCGTACTGGCGCAACGAGACCAGCATGCGGTAGCGGGGGCTGCCGGGGCCGGGGTCGTAGACCAGCAGCGACTTCTCGGCGAGCAGGGCGAGGGTGTCGCCCGCGCCGGGCCCGGCGACCGCCTCCGCGGCGTCGACGGTGAAGGGCGCGGCGAACACCGACACCGACCGCCACACCTCCCGCTCCTCGTCGGTGATGAGGCGGTAGCTCCAGTCGAGGGCGGCGCGCAGGGTGCCGTGGCGGGCGTCGGCCGAGCGCAGCGGCACCTCCAGCAGCCCGCGGCGGGTGCGGAGCTGGCGGACGATGACGGGCAGCGGGGTGGACGCGGCCTTGGGGGCGACGAGTTCGATGCCGAGCGGAAGCCGGTCCACGGCCTCGCACAGGTCGCGGACCTCGTCCCAGTGGGCGGCGCGGGCGGCGGGCGGGGAGACCCTGGCGAGCCGGTCGAGGAAGAGCCGGATGGCGTCCTGGTCGGTCAGCGGCCGCAGGGCGAGCCGGGATTCCCCGGCGACGCCGAGCCCTTCCCGGCTGGTGGCCAGCACCCGCAGCCGGGGGCAGGCGTCGAGCAGGCGCGCCGTGAGGTCCGCGGCGGCCTCGGTGAGGTGTTCGCAGTTGTCGAGGAGCAGCAGGCACCGGGGGGCGCGGTCGATGGCGAGCCGCATCCGGTCGGCGAGGGTTTCGGCGGGGCCGGGCGCGATGCCCAGGGCCGCGGCGACGGCGCCGGGTACGTCGGCGGGTGAGCAGGGCACCAGGTCCACCCGCCAGACGGTGGCACCGGCCTCCTGTTCGCGGGCGGCGGCGGCCAGGGACAGCCGGGTCTTGCCGATGCCCGCGGTGCCGGTCACGGTGACCAGCCGGGCCTCGGCCAGCTGGGCGGCGACCGCGGCGAGTTCGGGGCCGCGCCCGACGAAGTCGGCGCCGGACGCGGTCGCATCGGCCGCGGGGCCGCGCCGCGCGCGCACCGTCCCGGTCGCGGTGCCGGTCGCCGTCGCGGTCCCCGTACCCGTCGCCGTTCCCGTGCCCGTACTCGTACCGGAGAAGCCGCGCAGGACGGCCTGCTGGGCGGCGCGCATCTCGGGGCCCGGCTCGATGCCGAGCCGCTCGCGCAGATCGGCGCGCGCCGCCCGGTACACGCCGAGCGCCTCGGCCTGCCGGCCGCAGGCCTGGAGGGTGCGGATGAGCAGGGCGTGCAGCCGCTCCCGGTCCGGGTCGGCCCGGGCGGCGGCCCGCAGCGCCTCGACCAGATCGGCCGGATCCGCTCCACCGGCCGCTCCCCCGGTCGCCCCGCCCGCCGCGGCGTGCGCGGCGAGTTCGGCGTCGGCGCGCTCCTCGAGGACGGTGAGCCGCAGCGCCTCCAGCCTGTCCCGCTCCGCCTGGACGAACGGCAGTGCGGGCAGCCCGGCGAGCGGGGTCCCGGACCACCGGTCGAGCGCGGCGCGCAGCAGTGCCGCCCGGCGGCCGGGGTCCTCGGTGGCGCGGGCGCGGGCCAACTCCCCGTCCAGCAGCCGCACATCGACCGTGTGCCCGGTCAGGTCCAGCCGGTAGCCCGCGGGGCCCGTGACCACCAGGCCGGGGGCGTGCGGCTGGAGGGCACGGCGGAGCTTGGCCACCGCCGTGTGGAGGGCCGCCATCGGGTCCTTGGCTCGTGCCCCCGTCCACAGTTCGTCCAGGATCCGGCCGGTGCTGACCGCCGAGGGGGCGTGCAGCAGCAACAGGGCCAGCAGGGCGCGCGGCCGCGCTCCGGCGATGACGAGCGCCATGCCGGAGCCGTTACGAACCATGAGGTCGCCGAGTAATTCGAACTCCATGGGTGATATCGGACCATGGGAGGGGTACGGCTGTCCCGCGAACCGGCCCGGACCAGCCGACACGGACGGCCCAAACGGACAGACGGCGGACAGAATTCGGACAGACCGGCGGAGGATGCTGCCCAGGGGGTGTCTTGCCGATCAGGCCGGATCAGCGAGCGGCGTCAGGGGGCACCACCCAGCGGTAGCTGGGGGAGGCTCGCAACCCGCGTGAGGAGAGCGCAGGGGGCACCTCCCAGCGGTAGCTGGGGGAGGCGCTGCGCGCGACGAGCGCGGCAGCGGCGTCGGGAGCCCGGCATGATCGGCGAGACACCCTCCTGGGTCGACACGAATCTCGAAATCTGGAAATGAGGAGCGCCGTGCTGCGGCTCGCCTTCAGTACGCTTCGCGCCCGGCGTTCCCTGTTCGCGGGGTCACTCGCGGCGGTGACGCTGGCCCTGATGCTGCTCACCTCCGCCGGGATCCTGCTGGAGTCCGCGCTGCGCGGCCACGGCGAGCCGAACCGCTTCCACGGGGCGTCCCTGGTGGTCGCGGGCAACGCCGACGTGGGCCTGGACGGGAAGGAGCACCGCCCCGGGTTCGGCGACGTGGAGGCGCCGCTGGTGCCGCGCCCGTCCGTCCCGGCCCGGCTGGTGGAGACGGTGCGCGGCGTGGAGGGCGTCCGTACGGCCGTCCCGGACTTGGCCTTCTACGCGCAGGCGGTGGGCTCGGACGGCCATCCGGTCACCCCCGAGCAGGGCACCCGGTCCTTCGGCCACTCCTGGGCGAGCGCGCGCGTCACCCCGTACGCGCTGCGCGCGGGCAGGGCCCCGGCGGGGGACGACGAGGTGGTGGTGGACGCGGCCACGGCGCGCCGCGGGGGCTTGCGGGTCGGTGGCCCCGTCACCGTGCTGACCGGGGCCGAGGGCCGCGCTGCGTACCGGCTGAGCGGCATCGCCGCCGGGCCGCGCGGCGGGCTGACGAAGGATCAGTCGGCGCTGTTCTTCGCGCCGGACACCGCCGCCCGGCTCGCCCCGGACGGCGACCGGGTGCACGCGATCGCGGTGACCACCGCCGCGGGCGCCGATCCGGAGGCGGTGGCGAGCCGGGTGCGCGCGGCGCTCGGGGCGGGCCCGGCGGTCACGGTGCTGACCGACACCGGCGAGACGGAGGTCTCCTCCAGCGATGTGCTCTTCATCGACACCCTGGTGTTCGTGGTGTCCATGGGCTCGCTGGCCGTGTTCGTCGCCCTGTTCGTGATGGCGGGTGGCTTCGCCTTCGCGATCCTCCAGCGCTACCAGGAGATCGCGCTGCTGCGGGTGGTCGGCGCCACGCCCCGTCAGATCAAGCGCATGCTGGGCTGGGAGACGCTGCTGGTCGCGATCGTCGGCGGGCTGATCGCCATCCCGGCGGGCGCCGCGCTGGCCGGGCCGCTGGCCGACGCGCTGGTCTCGCTCGGGATCGCGCCGGAGGAGCTGAAGGTCGAGGTCGGCCCGTGGCCGCTGGCCGGGGCCGCCGTCGCCGGACTCGTCATCACCCGGCTCGCCGTCTGGTCGGCCGCGCGCCGCGCCGCGCGGGTGCGCCCGGCCGAGGCGCTGCGCGAGGCGGCGGCGCCGGAGCGGCGGATGCCGCGGTCGCGGCTGCTGACCGGGCTGGCCTTCCTCGTCTTCACCGGGCTGTTCCTGGCGTTCGGCATCTCGATGGGCGGGCTGTCGGGGGCGGGGCTGGCGTTCGGCGGTGTGCTGACGCTGCTGATCGCGGCGGCCGCGCTCGGCCCCGCGCTGGTCCGGCCCCTCACCCCGTTCGTGGGAGCGCTCCTACGGGCCTTCTCCCGGCGCACCGGGCAGCTCGCGCTGGCCAACACCGCGGCCGCGCCGCGCCAGGTCGCGGCCGCCGCGGTGCCGATCGTGCTGATGGTCGGCTTCGCCGTATCGGCGCTGTTCATGCAGACCACCCAGCAGAACGTGGCGGCCGACTGGGCGGGGCAGCGGCTGACGGCCGGTCATGTGCTGCTGCCGCACGACGCGGAGGGGCTGCCGCAGGGGGTCGCCGAGGAGGCGGGGCGGCTGCCGGGCGTGGCCGCGGTCTCCTCGACCAGCACCGCCTGGGTGCGTACGTCGGTGCACACCGACGAGGCGGAGAGCGTCACCGCGCGGGCGCTGGGCGCCGACGCCAACGTGACCCGCGCCCTCGACATCCACCTCGAGGACGGGGATCTGCGCGGGCTGACCGCCGGGCGGGCGGTCGCGGTCAGCGTGGAGCAGGCCAAGGAGTACGGGTGGAAGACCGGCGAGCGCATCCGGCTGCGGCTGCCCGACGGCACCCGGCGGGAGCTGACGATCGGCGCCCGCTTCGACCGCTCCCTCGGCTTCGCGGACCTCGTCGTCCCCGCCGCCGTGCTGCGCCCGCACACCCCCGACCCGCTGCTGGACGCCGTCTACCTGATCACCGGGCCTGACCACCGGCCCTCCCTGGACCGGGACCTGGCGCGGCTGGCCCAGCGCTGGCCCTCGGCCCGGGCCGCCGACCGCGACCAGGTGCAGGAGGCCGGGGCGGCGGGCGCGGTGGACGAGACCTGGCCGGTCTATCTCTTCAGCGCGCTCATCGCCGCCTTCACGGCCCTCGCGCTGGCCAACACGGTCGTCATGGCGACGCTCGTGCGGACCGGGGAGTTCGCGATGCTCCGGCTGATCGGGGCGACCCGGCGCAACGTCCTGGCCCTGGTCGCCTGGGAGAGCGTGGTCGTCGCGGGCTGCGGAGTGCTGCTCGGCGCGGCGGTCGCCGGGATCGTGCTGTCCGCCACCAGCCTGGCGCTGACCGGCGGCGTCCGCATCAGCGGCCCGCCAGGATTCCTCCTCGCCGCGGCCGCGGGCGCGGTGGCGCTCGCGCTCGTCTCGGCCCTGGTCCCGGCCTGGCGGATGCTGCGCGAGCGGCCCGCGCGCTGAGCCACATCACCTGACGACGCGATGAACGACCATGGAGAGGAAGGCATCTGATGACGCTGCCGGATCAGACGGCGCGCATGACCACGCGGGGCGCGCTCCCCGCCATGCGGCTGGAGAACGTGACCAGGCGCTACGGCCGGGGGGACGGCACGGTCCACGCGCTGCGCGGCGTCACCGTGGCGCTGCCGCCCGGGTCGTTCACCTCCATCATGGGGCCGTCCGGCTCGGGCAAGTCCACGTTCCTGCGCTGCGCCGCCGGTCTCGACCGCCCCACCTCCGGCGGGGTGTTCCTGGGCGACACCGAGATCAGCAGGCTGCGCGAGCACAAGCTGACGCTGCTGCGGCGGGAACGGATCGGCTTTGTCTTCCAGTCGTTCAACCTGGTGCCGTCGCTGACCGCGAAGGACAACATCCTGCTGCCGTTCCGGCTCGCCGGGAAGCGGCCGGACCGCGACTGGATGCGGGACGTGGTGCACCGCACCGGGCTCACCGAGCGGCTGGGCCACCGGCCCGCCGAGCTGTCCGGCGGCCAGCAGCAGCGGGTGGCCGTCGCCCGCGCCCTGGTCACCCGGCCCGAGGTGGTCTTCGCCGACGAGCCGACCGGGGCCCTGGACCTGTCGTCGGGCCAGGACGTGCTGCGGCTGCTGCGCGACGTGGTCGACGGCACGGGCCAGACCCTGATCATGGTCACCCACGATCCGGGCGCCGCGGCGTACGCGGACCGGGTGCTGTTCCTCGCCGACGGCACCCTCGTCGACGCGATGGAGAACCCGACGCCGCAGCGGGTCGCCGACCGCATGGCCCGGATGGGAGCCTGACGGTGCTGCGCCTCGCTCTCGGCGGAATCCGGCACCACCGGTACGGATTCATCGGCGCGCTGTGCGCCTCGGCCCTGGCCGCGATGCTGCTCGCCGCGTGCGGAGTGCTGATCGAGTCGGGGCTGCGGGCCGTCCCGGAGACGGACCGCTTCGGCGCCACGGCGGCCGTCGTCCGCATGGATCCCGACCTGGTCGTGACGACCGGCTCGGGGCAGAACGTCGACCATGAGCACTACCCCCTGGACCAGCCGCCGCGGATGAGCCGACAGGCCGTCGACGCGGTGCGGGCGGTCGACGGCGTGGGCCGGGTGGTCGCCGACACCCCGTTCTACGCCCAGGCCGTCGGCCCGGACGGGGTGCCGCTGGCCGGACCGGAGGACGGGCCCGCCCAGGGCCACGCCTGGGAGGCCGCCGCGCTGACCCCGTTCACGCTGCGCTCGGGGCAGGCTCCGGGCGCGGACGACGAGGTCGCGGTGGACGCCTCGGTCGCGGCCCGCGCGCATCTGAAGGCGGGCGACACCGTACGGGTCGTCACGGACTCGGGGGCGCAGCGGTTCCGGGTCTCCGGAGTCGCCGCGCCCGGCGGCCGGGACGGGCTGCCCGACCAGTCGGCGCTGTTCTTCTCCGCGGCCACCGCCGAGCGGCTGTCCCGGTCCGGCGGCGAGGCCGCGGCCCTGGGCGTCTTCCCCGCGAAGGGAGTCGACGCGGACGAGCTGGCCGGGCGGCTGAAGGACAAGCTCGACGAGCCGGGCACCGACGTGCTCACCGGCGACGCACGGGCGGAGGCTGGGGCGCCGGAGACCACGCGGCAACTGGACGACGCGACGCTGCTGTTCGGGCCGATGGCCGGGTTCGGCGGCTTCCTCGCCGTCTTCGTGCTCGGCGGCACCATCGCCCTCGGCGTCCTCCAGCGCACCCACGAGATCGCGCTGCTGCGGGCGGTCGGGGCGACGCCCTGGCAGGTCCGGCGCGTCGTCACCTGGGAGACGGTACTGGCGTCGGTCATCGGGCTGGTGCCCGGGTTCGCGCTCGCGGTGCCGCTGGCCACCGTGGTCCTGGGGACGCTGCGGGACCGCGGCTCGGTGCCGTCCGCGTACCAGCTGGTGGTGGGGCCTGTGCCGTTCCTGATCGCGGCGGCCGCGACCCTGCTGCTCGCCCTGCTCGCCGGGGTCTTCGCGGCCGGGCGGGTCGCCCGCATCCGGGCCGCGGACGCGCTCCAGGAGGCGGCCGCGCCGCGCCGGATCATGCCGGTGACCCGGCTGCTGCTGGCCCTGGTGGCGCTCGGCGGCGGGATCGCGCTGTTCCTCGCCACCCAGCACATCGGCGGCGAGGTCGGGGTGGCCTTCCAGTACCTGGTCGTGATGCTGCTGATGGGGGCCGCGGTGCTGCTGGGCCCGCTGCTCACCCGGGTGCTGGAGCCGCCGCTGGGCGCCCTGGTGTCCTGGATCGGCGCCACCGGACAGCTCGCGCACGCCAACTCCCGTACCTCGGTGCGCCGGGTGGCGTCGGTGGCGTCGGCGCTGATGCTCACCACGACGATGGCGTGCACGGTGCTGCTGGTCACCGGGTCGCTCAACCGGATCACCGCCGAGCAGACCGACCGCCGCACCCGCGCCGATGTGGTGCTGCTGCCCCGGGACGCGCCCGGGCTGCCGCCCGATGTGGTGGCGGCGGCACGCCGGCTGCCGGGCGCGGAGGCGGTGGCGGCGACCCGTTCGACCACCTTCGTGTCGTACGTACTGGGCACCCCGGACGTCCTGGGTGCGCAGGCGCTGGATCCGGCGGCCGCGGCCAAGGTGCTCGACCTGGGGCTGCGGGAGGGTTCGCTGACGAGCCTCGCGAAGGACGGCACGGTGGCGGTCAGCCGCACCCACGCCAAGGAGCACTCGCTGCACGTGGGCGACCGGCTGCGCGGCTGGCTCGGTGACGGTACGAAGGTGTCGCTGACCGTCGGCGCGGTATTCGACCGGCCGCTGGGGCTGGGCGACATTCTACTCTCCGAGCACTATCTCGCCCCCCATACGCATCAGAAACTGGACAACTCGGTGCTGGTGCGGGCGAAATCGGGTGAGGAGAAGCGGCTGCGGGAAGCGGCCGCGGCACTGGTGAGCGACCATCCGACGGCAAAAGTGACGGATGTCGGGGAATACGCCTCCGCCACCCGCACCGCCCTCGCCCAGAACACCACCGGCACCTATCTCGTGCTGTCCGTGCTGGTGATGTTCACGGCCGTCTCGGTCGTCAACGGACTTCTCATGGGAACGGCCGAGCGGGCGCGGGAGTTCGCGCTGCTGCGCCTGCTGGGCGCGAGCCGGGGACAGATCAGCCGCATGCTCTATCTGGAGACCTTCATCGCGGTCCTGATCGGCGCCGCGGTCGGCACGGCCATCGCCTGCGCGGGCCTCGCGGGGGCCAACGGAGCACTCACCGGGTCCATGGAATTCAGCATTCCTCCCGGCGGCTACACCCTGGTGCTCGCCGGAGTCGCCGCACTGGCCCTGGTGTCCACGGCCCTCCCGGCCGCATTGGCCCTGCGCAATCGGGCGGATGGAGTCCTTCCGGCGGCCTGACGCCATTTCGCAGCGGACTAGAAAACCAGTTCGCAACCGGCGCCAAAGTTCGATTCAAGGCCGGCGCCGCACCATAGAAAGCGCAACACCCCAATGAGCCGTCACAGGAGGGGGATTCCTGGTGCACCTCATGGAGATCTTGCGTTACCGACCGGTGCCGGCCTCCGCCGTCTTTTTCGGTATCACCCGAAGGTGCCCGCTGCACTGCAAGCACTGCTCCACCAGTTCCATGCTGGACAGTGAGGAGTATCCGGAGCAGATGTTCCGGAAATTCGCGGAATCCTTCACACCGGAAAACCGGCCGGAGTTCGTGCTCATGTCCGGGGGCGAGGCCCTGCTACGGCCCCGTCTGGTACGGGAGATCGCCGAACTGGCACGTGCCGCCGGGTCCCGCTCCCACGTCCTCTCGGGCCTCTACTTCGCGGACCGCGGCCGCATTCCACGGCCGCTCAAGCGGGCCATCGACGCGGTCGACCACTTCTCGGCCAGCCTCGACCGCTTCCACGAGGAGGAGGTGCCCCGGGCCTCGGTCTTCCGGATCCTGCGGGAGCTGCTGGACGAGGGCAAGGACGTCAGTCTCCAGCTGACCGGCCTCGGCCCGGACGATCCGTACCTCGCCGACATCACCGCCGAGGTGCGGCGGGAATTCGACGACCGGGTGCCGATGCTGGTGGCGCCGATCAGCCCGCACGGGCGCGCCGACGCCTGGCTGCTCAAGCGCATGCCACTGCCCAAGTCCACCGTCGCCCCCTCGCCCTGCGCGGTCTCCGCCTGGCCGGTGATCGGCTTCAACGGGCAGGTGACGGCGTGCGGCAACCAGGACGTGATGGACGGCAAGGTACCGCTGCCGCCCCATCTGTACCTGGGCCACATCGCCCGCGACGACTGGCCCACCATCAAGCGACGCGCGCTGGAGAACCCGATGGTGCGGGCGATCCGCGCCGCCGGACCCGAATACCTGATGGACCGCCACGGCACCACCGGCGGCGAGGCCAGCAGCGGCGGCAACGGCGGAAGCATCGGCGACGGATGCGGCAGCGCCGGATACTGCGAGACCTGCTGGGTGCTCTCCAAGGACACCGCGGTACCCCGGGCCGTCCGTGAGCTGGCCGACCGGCCCGCCACCCGGCTGATCGAGCGGCAGACCGAATCGCTGCTGGTGGAGGCCGGACCGCTGGCCTTCGCCCGGCAGTACGGCATCGCCAAGTACGCCGACCTGGTGTCCCTGGGCCACGATCCGTCGCGCAGAACCCCCGCGGGGAGCCTGGCATGAGCCGGCTGGGCCACCGGGAGGTGCTGAGCATCCGGCGCACCCGTGGCGCCTCGGTGCTGCTGTTCATCACCGATCGCTGTCCGGTGGGCTGCGCCCACTGCTCGGTGGACTCCCGCCCGGACAGCCCGCGGATCACCGACCACGCGCTCTTCGCGTCCATCGTCGACCAGCTCGCCGCCCTGCCGGAGTTGCGGATGGTGGGCATCTCCGGGGGCGAACCCTTCGTCGAGCGGCGCGCCCTGGCCCTCGCGGTCACCCGGCTGGCGGCCGCGGGCAAGCACGTGGTGCTCTACACCAGCGGCTTCTGGGCCCGCAGCGACCACGCACCGCAGTGGATCCACCGGGTCCTGGAGCAGTCGGCGGCCGTCTACCTGAGCACCGACGCCCACCATGTCGCGAGCCAGGGCCCCGAGCGGTTCCGGAACGCGGCGCGGATCATCGCCCGGCACGGGCTGCCGATCGTGGTCCAGGCCATCGACGAGGGTGACACCCTGGACCGCACCCGCGAGTCGCTCGCCGCGGCGCTCGGCCCGGACTGGGCCGACCACGCCGAACTGGTGCCCACCCACGGCCTTCCGCACGGCCGGGGCGCCGGTCTCTACGCCCAGCCGGTGCGGCACGCGGGGCGCTCCTTCGGGCCGTGCGACGTCGTGGACGCCGCGGTGGTGCGCTACGACGGCCGGGTCACGGCCTGCTGCAACGAGTCCGTGATCATGGGCGCGGGCCCGGCGGCGCTGCGCCGGGACTGCGCGGACGGCTCCGATGTGGCGGCCGCCGTCACCGACTTCACGAACGACCCCTTCTTCACCGCGCTCGGGTCCGTCGGCCCTGGCCCGCTCACCGGCCTCCCGGGCTTCAGCGACCTGGCCGACCGGCAGTTCTCATCCATCTGCGGACTGTGCTGGACGATGACGAAGCGCAGGTCCGCGGGAGAAAGCGACCGGATGCTGGCGGCGATCTCCACCCTGAATTCCTAATCCACGGGTTCATCCACGGGAACATCACGGAAAAGGCGTTCTGATATGACACGGCACAGCCAGGCCCTGCGCGCCAAAACCGGCCTTCTGCTCCCCCAGCTCATGGCGACGACCCGCAGGCTGTGGAATTCCCCGCGGCTGAACGAGCTGTATCCCGAATACCTTTGCATGTTACACAGTTCGATTCGCTCGACGGTGCCGCTGATGGAACGTGCGGTGGCCCGCTGCCGGGAACTGGCCGACGACGATCCGGTCGCCGCCGCGCTCGTACCGTACTTCACCCGGCACATCCGGGAGGAACAGGGCCATGACGAATGGCTACGGCAGGACCTCGCCGCGATCGGATGCGATCCCGACGAACCGCTGCGCCGCCTTCCGACCGCTTCCGTGGCCAATCTGGTGGGCGCCCAGTACTACTGGATCCAGCATTACCACCCGGCCTGTCTGCTCGGCCATATCGCGGTTCTGGAGGGAAATCCGCCGTCCGTGGAGCTGGTGCCCGAGCTGATGCGCCGCACCGGGTTCCCGCGGACCGGTTTCCGCACTCTGGAGCGCCATGCCGCGCTCGACATCAAGCACCGCGACGAACTGATGCGCACCCTCGACGAGGCGCCGCTCACGCCGGAGCTGGTCACGGCGATCGGGCTCAGCGCTCTCCATTCCATCGACGCCGCCAACAACGCGCTCACGACGGTGCTCGATGCCCATCCGGCAATGACGACCGCCAACGCCTAGGTCCACGAGGAGGGACATGGGGGACGGGAGCGGCAGATCGCCGCCCGAAGAAAAAGGCAACGGCGCGACCCGAGAACTTCCCGCACCACTCACCCTACGAAGGAGATTCACCATGTCGTTCGACGCTCTCAAGGAACTGGCCGCCGCGGGGCACAACTTCAAGGGCGCCAACCCGCAGCAGCTGGAGGCCATCTCCTCCCTCAGCCAGGAGGAAGTGACCCTCCTCAACTCCATCAAGCAGCGCCTGGACTCCGCCGAGGACGTCGTCCCGCACGGCGTGGACGCCCCGCTGAGCGGCGCCTTCGTCTGGTAGTCAACCGGACACCGTGATGAAAAGGGCCCAGGCGGTGTACCGCCTGGGCCCTGCGGCCATTGCCCATACCACCCATGACCTCTGTGACGGCCGCCAAAATCTATAACGGGCACCAAAAAGACGGGGAAGGAAACGCGGGGATATGCAGTTCAGTGTGCTCGGCCCGCTCATCGCCACGACAGCGACGGGATCCGTACCGCTGGGTCCGCACAAACAGCAGCTTCTGCTCGCCGCACTCCTGTGCCGGCCCGACCAGGTCGTCTCCGTGGACCACCTGGTCGACGCCCTGTGGAACGAGGACCCGCCGAAGAGCGCGGCCAAGAACATCCAGGTGTACGTCCACCATCTGCGCCGTACGCTCGCGGCTGCCGACGAGACCGCCCGGGTCGTCCACCAGCGCCCCGGCTACCGGCTCGCCATCGACCCCGAGAAGATCGACACGGTGCGCTTCGAGCACACCGTCGACCTCGCGCGCCGTGCGGCCACCGCGGGCGATCCGGCCCGCGTCGACCGGCTCACCGGCGACGCCATGGCGCTGTGGCGGGGCCGCCCCTTCACCGGGCTCGAGGGCCCGGCCCTGCTGGAGGACGAGGCCGCCCGCCTGGAGGAGCGCCGACTGTCCGCGCTGGAGGTGCTGTTCACGGCGCGGCTGGGCCTGGGGCTCTACCACGAGGTGCTGGAAGAGGTCGAGCCGCTGATCCTGGCCCACCCGTACCGGGAGCAGCTGCGCGCCCAGTACATGCAGGCCCTGCACGGGGTGGGGCGGCAGAGCGACGCGCTCATCGCCTTCGACGACGCGCGCCGCCTGTTCTCCCTCGAACTCGGTCTTGAGCCGGGCACCGTCCTGCGCCGCCTCCAGCAGGACATCCTCGCGGGCACCTCCCCCACCCCCGCGCCGCGCGACTCCCTGTGCGCGAAGCCCCCGCCTGCCGCCGCGCCCACCGGCCGGGACACCGCCGCCGTCCAACTGCCACCCGGGCTCGCCGACTTCACCGGGCGGCGGCGCGAGCTGGCCGACCTGCTCCCGGACGTCCGGGCCCATACGGCGGAGGGGCCCGCCCCCTGGCAGATCACGCTGATCACGGGCCGTCCGGGGGTGGGCAAGTCCTCGCTCGCGGTGGCCGCCGCGCACGCCGCCGAGGGCGCGTTCCCCGGGGGCCGGTACTACGTGGACCTGATGGATCCGCAGGGTCGCCCCAAGGACGCCTCCCAGGCCCTGGCCGAACTCCTCCAGGAACTCGACCACGCCGCCCCTCCCCTGTGCGAGCTGAGCGAACTCCTGTGGCGCTACCGGGCCCACGCGGACGACGCCGAACCGGCGCTGGTGGTGCTCGACAACGCCACCAGCGCCTCCCAGGTGCGGCCGCTGCTGCCCAACTCGCCCGTCTTCACCACCGTCGTCACCAGCTGCACCCCGCTGGCCGGGCTGGACGGCGCCCACGTCGTGGAGCTGGACCCGCTGCCCCCGGACGACTCCCTGGCCCTGCTGCGGCGCATCGTCGGCGTCCAGCGGGTCGCGGCCGAACCCGGGGCCGCCCGGCGCATCGTGGAGGCGTGCGAGGGGCTTCCCCTCGCGCTGCGCATCGCGGGCGGGCGGCTGGCCGCGCACCGCCGCTGGCCCATGGCGGGGCTGGCGGACGCGCTGGAGTCGCCGGACCGGCTGGACGAGTTCGCGGTCGGGGACGTCGATCTGCGCAAGCGCCTGATGCGCGGCTACGCGTCCGCCGGGGAGGCGGACTGGTCGGCGGTGCGGCTGCTCGCCCACGAGGGCGAGTTCTCCTTCCGGGAGGCGCTGCACCGGCTCGGCGCGGGCCCCACCGAGGCCCGGCGGGTGCTGGGCAGACTGCTCGACGCCCAGCTGATCGGCTTCGCCCCCGACCCCGGCCCGGACGGCCACTGCCGGTTCCGGCTCCCCCGTCTGGTGCTCGACCTGGCCCGCGACCAGATGCGGGCCGACGTGGAGCTGCTGGGCCTGTAATGAGCCGTGGCGGCTGGTCACCCCGCCCCGCTCAGCAGCTCCTCCAGGGCCCCGACCAGCCGCCGTCCGGCCTCGCGCCGTTCGCCGCGCAGCGCGGCGAGCGCCCGTACGAGCCCCTCCGCACCCGGGCCGTCCGCGCCGGGCCCGCCCTCCGCCGGGTGGGTCCGGCGTCCGTGGCGTACGAGCCGCAGCGCCACCGACGCCTGGGCGCTGAAGAGCGCCAGCAGGTCCATGGCCGCCAGGGTGGTCCGTACCTCCCGGCTGCGGTCGAGGACTTCGAGGACGCCCAGCACCTCGTCCCCGTGCAGCAGCGGCGCGGCCATCAGCGCCCGCGGGACGTAGTCGGTGGACTCGGCGAGGTCGCGGGCGAAGCGCTCGTCCTCGTCCACGTCGTCGACCTCGATGGGCTGACGGGACTGGAGCACCCAGCCCGCCACCCCGCGCCCCGCCGGGAAGCGGCGGCCGACGAGATCGCCCTCCCCCTTGCCGGAGACGGCCTCGAAGACCAGGGCGCCGTCCGCCTCGTCCAGCAGGAAGATGGAGCTGGCCTGGGCGTCGAAGATCGCCCGCGCGGTCTCCACCACGGACTGGAGCAGCAGCCGGTGTTCGGCCTCGGGCTCGTACGCGGTCATCTAGGCCCTCCTGACGTTGGCCGAGGCGAGGAAGAGCGCCTGCTTGACCTGGAACGGCGTCATGTCCGGGCGCTTGCCGAGGATCCGGGCGCACATCCCGGCCACGTGCGGGGTCGCGAAGCTGTTGCCGGTGCAGCGGCGGGTGGTGCCGCCGGGCCAGGCGGCGGGGACGCGGACGCCGCGGGCGAAGAACTCCACCGGTGGGGCGGGGTTGTAGAGCAGCAGGTCGGGGCGGTCCTCCTCGTGGCTGCCCACGGAGATCACCGAGGAGAACCGCCACGGGAAGCTCTCCACCGGCATGTTGTGCGCTGAGGCGACGAGCAGGCTGCGGCCGAAGTACGCGCGGTCGGCGATCTCGTGCAGGGCCTGGGCGAACTCCCGGCGGGTCGTGGACAGGCTCATGTTGATCACGTCGTAGCCCTGGTCGACCGCCCAGCGCACGCCCTCGATCAGCGCGTCCCCGCTGCCCCGGTAGCCGGAGCGGAGCACCTGCACGCTGTGCAGTTCGCACTCCGGGGCCATCATCCGGATGATCGACGCGCAGGCGGTGCCGTGTCCGCAGGAGTCGCCACCGGCGTCCGCCACGACCTCCGCCCCGCCGCCGACCGCGTCGCGGACCGTGTGCGAGGACGCGACGGGCCCGACCGAGGGATGGCCGACGTCCACCCCGCTGTCCAGGACGCAGACCCGCACGCCCCGGCCGTCGCCGCCACCCCAGGCCCACTCGGCGCCGCCCGCGCCCGCCCAGTCGGTGCGGATCTCGATCTCGGCGCGGTCGCGGCCGAGGAGGCTCCAGGTGAGGCGCCCGCCGGTGGCCGTCATGTGCCCGTACCCCTGTCCCCCAGGGTGGCGGCGAACGCCGACGCCCGTTCCGCCCCGACCAGATGGCCCTTGGCGGTGAAGCGGCGCCGCGCCTCAGCGGCCGCCGCCACCGCCTCGCGCCCCCGGCCGAGCGCGGCGAGGGCCATGGCCCGGTCGAACTCCGCGCCGGCCAGGCACACCGGCGCATCGGTCCTGCGGGCCGCGTCGAGGGCCCGGTCGAGGTGGTGGGCGGCGGTGGCCGCGTCGCCGTCCGCCGCGGCCAGCCGGGCGCGGATGCCGTGGACGTCGGCGGCGGCCGCGGGCAGCGCGTCGAGGTCGGTGTCGAGCAGCCCGCCGACCAGCCGGGCCACCTCGTCCTCGGCGCCGCCGCGGGAGAGCAGCACCCGGGCGAGATCGCGGGTCGCGGTTGCGTGCAACTGCCCGTCGCCCAGCCGCTCCAGCTCGGTGCGGGCTGCGCGCAGCAGCCGTATCGCGTCGTCCCAGCACCCCGCCGACTCCTCCACCGTGGCCTGGAAGAGGTGGACGGCCGGTACGGCGAAGAGGTGGCCGAGGTCGCTGAGGGTGCGTACGGCGTCGGCGAGCAGCCGCCGCGCCTCGGCGTGGTCGCCGCGCATCGCCAGCAGGGCGGCCATCGGGCAGGACACCGTGGCCCGCGCCATCCGGCGCCCGGCGAGCAGATCGTCCAGGAACTCCCCGCAGCGGCTCAGCGCCACGGGCGCCGGTTCCGGGCCGAGCCACAGGGAGACGGCGAGCGCGCCCAGGATCCCGGCGCGCTCCAGACCGGCCCCGGCGCGGACCGATTCGTGCAGGGCGCGGGTCAGATGGCGGGCGGCCTCGCCGTGCCGGCTGCGGCTCTGCCGCTCCTGGCCGATGGCCAGCCAGGCGCGGGCCAGGCCGAGCGCGTCGTCGGAACCGGTGAAGACGGCGACCGCGTCGCGGGCCGCGTCGAGGACGGCGCCGAAGCCGTCCGCGCCAGGTTCCAGAGAGGAGGGGTCGAGGTACGCGAGCTGGAGCCGGACCCGGGCCTCGACGCCCCGGTCGCCCGCGGCGCGCGCGTCGGTGAGCAGCTGCCGCAGCGCACCGACCGCCTCGGCCGCGTCCCCGGCGGCCAGCCGCGCCTCGGCGAGGGCGGTCCGTACGGCGAGCCCGGCGTGCGGCTGGGGTTCCGGGAGGGCATCGGTGAGGGCCAGCGCCCGGCGCAGCAGGTCGACGGCCCAGCGGACGTCGCCGCGGCCGAGCGCCGCGGTGCCCGCCGCCGCGAGGTGGTCGGCGGCGCGGGCGCCGGTGCTCCGGGCGGTGTCGTCGGCGGGGCCCAGGTCCAGCCGGAGCCGGAACGCCTCCTCCAGGTGGGTGCCGATGGTGTGGTGGCCCTCGGGGGCGCGTTCGGCGTGGTACTCCGCGAACCGCTCGTGCTGCCGGGCGCGCACCAGCTTGGACATGCCGCTGTAGACCTCGTCGCGGATCAGCTGGCTGACGAAGCGCCGGCGGGCCGCGCCGGGCTCCGCCGGGTCGGGCGCCCCGGCGGCCTCCAGCAGGCGGCGGCGCACCAGGGTGCGGACCGCGTGCTCGACCGGACCGGCCCCCGGGGGCAGCAGCGCGGTGAGGTCCGCGGCCGTGAACTCGGCGCCGGTGACGGCCGCGCACTCCAGCACCGCGCGTTCGGCGGGCTCCAGCCGGTCCAGCCGGGCGGCGACGACGGCCCGCACCGAAGGGGGGACGAAGCGGGGGTCCTCGCTCTCGCTGACCATCCCCACGATCTGCTCGACGAACAGCGGGTTGCCCTCGGAGCGGTGCACCAGCCGCTCCACGACCTCGTCGTGGGCGACGGTGGTCGCGTGCGGCACCACCTCGGGGTCGGCCGCGGGCTCGTAGAGCCGCAGTACCAGTTCGCGGCAGTCGTCGGCGGCGAGCGGCGGCACCACCAGTGCGGTGGCGTTGAGCTTGCCGCTGCCCCACTGGGGGTGGCGCTCCAGCAGATCCGGGCGGGCGACGCACAGCAGCAGCACGGGCGCGCCCTGGACCCAGTCGGCGAGGTGGTCGAGCGCGCCGAGCAGGTCCTCGTGCGCCCAGTGCAGATCGTCCACGACGGCGACCAGCGGGCGGGTCCCGGCCAGCGCGGTGCACAGCAGTTGCAGCGCCCAGCGCGTCTCGTCGAAGGACGTGCCGGAGACGCCGGTGCGGGCGAGCCGCGCCAGCGCGGTGGCGGCGTCCCGTTCGGCCTCGCCGCCGCCCAGCACCTCAACCAGCCGCGCCCGGGGGTTCGGTCCCAGCGCCTGCGTCAGCAGCGGGGCGAGCGGGGCCAGCGGCCCGGCGCTGCCGTACGGCGGGCAGTGGGCGCCCGCGACCAGCGCGCCGTCGCGTTCCGCCTCGGCCGCGAACGCGCGCGCCAGCCTGCTCTTGCCCACCCCCGGGTCGCCGAACAGCGTCACCAGATGGCAGGACCGGTCGCGCACCACCCGGGCGAACGCCATGCGCAGCTGGGCCAGTTCGTCGCCCCGGTCGACCATGGGGACGCCCGGCGGCCCGGCGAGCGCCCGCGCCTCGTCCCGTATCCCGGTCAGCCGCCAGGCGGGCACCGGCTCGGACTTGCCCCGGACGGTCAGCGGCTCCACTCCGGTGGTCTCGGCGTGTGCCGCGATGAGCCCGTGGGTGTCGGCGCCGATGAGGATCTGCCCGGCGGGGGCGTGCTGTTCCAGCCGGGCGGCGACGTTGACCGCCTCCCCGGAGACCAGGGCGTGGCCCGCGTCGGCGGCGCCCGAGGTGACCACCTCGCCGGTGTGGATGCCGATGCGCACCGCGATCCGGGCCCCGGTCTCGCGCTCCAGCTCCTCCCCCGACTCCTCGACGGCGGCCAGCATGTCGAGGGCGGCGCGGGCGGCGCGCAGCGCGTCGTCCTCGTGCACCACGGGGATGCCGAAGACGGCCATGACCGCGTCCCCGATGAACTTCTCGACGGTGCCGCCGTGCCGCTCCAGGCAGGCGCGCAGCAGGTCGTAGTAGCGCAGCATCACATGGCGCAGCGCTTCCGCGTCGAGCCGCTCGCTGAGCGCCGTGGAGCCGACCATGTCGCAGAAGACGACGGTGATGGTCTTGCGGCTCATGTCGTGCACGGCGCCCCCTTCGGCCAGGTCGAAGCTCAGAAGGTCGATGCTCGGAAGGTCGAACTCAGAACAGCACCCCGCCGATGATGGGCTCCCCGCTGTGCGCCTCCACCTCGTCGGCGGTGGCCTGGAGCCGCAGCTGTACGGAGATCAGCAGGTCGGCCTCTTCGTCGCTGAGCCCGTGGAGCGCCTCCCGCTGCCCCGGGGTGAGTCCGTCGACGGGGAACCCGGCGGCCCGCAGGGCGTCCAGGCGCTGTGTGTCCGGCATGGTGTCGGCCCTCCCGGTGGGGGGTGGTGGGGGTTGTTCATCGTCGCTGCGCGGGCTCCGGCGCCGTACGCGCAGCCCGTAGAGCCAGACCACCGCGCCGAGCGCCGCGAGCGCCGGTCCGGCGGTCAGGAACACGAAGCCGACGCCCGACCAGCTCGCGAGCGCCGCGCCCAGCGGCGGGGCGGCCAGCTGGAGCAGCACCGGGAACGCGTTGGCGATGGCGGTGACCCGGCCGGTCAGCTCCGGGGGCGTCTCGCGGTGCAGGACGTACGGGAAGACGACCATGATCCCGGCGGCGGCGAAGCCGAGCACCCCGGCGATCGGCATCCACAGCCAGACCATGCCGTGGGCGTCGAGGCCCAGCCCGGTGCCGATGCCGCTGACCGCCGCGCCGACCACGATCTGCGCCACGCCCAGCACCACGAACGGCCCCGCCTCCATGACGCGCCCGCTGATGGCGAGGGTGCCGAGGGCCGCGCCGAGCCCCACCGCGGCCACCACGTAGCCCAGGGACGTTTCGCCGACGCCCAGTTCGCGCATGGCCAGCGGGGAGAGGGTGTCGAAGGTGAGGACGAGGAAGAGGGTCGCCGCGACGCTGCCGATCAGCGCGATCAGCGCGGGGGTGCGGGCGATGAACCGCATCCCCTCGGCGATGTCGGCCCGCAGCCCGGTGGGCTCGCCCTCACCGGCCGGCGCCTCGGTCTTCGGGTCCGGCCGCCGCGGCAGCCGTACGGCGGACAGCAGCGCGGCCGAGGCGACGAAGGTCGCGGCGTCCACCACGAAGGCCGCCCGCACCCCACATCCTGCGATGATCAGCCCGCTGAGCGCCGGTCCGGCCACCTTGGCGGCCTGGTGGGTGAAGACCGTGAGCGACATCGCGGAGAGCAGGTCCTTCTCCGGGACGACGGAGCGCAGCGTGGACTGGTGGACGGGGTTGAACAGGGCCCCGAACGACACCTTGCACACCACGAGCACCAGCAGCACCGGCAGATTGGGCGCGGCGAGATAGCCGAGCGCCAGCGCCGCGCGGATCAGATCGCAGCCGACCAGCACCCGTATCCGATCGCTCATCCGGTCGGCGAGCGCCCCCGCCACCGGGGCGAGCGCCACCATCGGGACGGCCACCGCCACGCTGAGCGCGGCGAGCGCGCCCGCGCCGTGGCCCCAGGTGTAGGTGAGGAGGACGACGAGGGCGAGGTAGTCCAGCCAGTCCCCGACGCTGGAGATGGCCTGGCCGCCGTAGAGCAGCCGGAAACGGGGGTGGCGCAGGGCCGCGGTGAGCGAGAGCCGTTCCATCACGCGCTCCTGTCGCCGAGTGGTGTGAACCGGTCGGCGAGGGCGCCGAAGGCGGCGACCAGCAGCTGGACGGTGTTCAGGGCGGACACGCTCACCCCGCGCCGCAGCCGGGCGTCCAGCGGCAGGGTGTCGAGGAGTCGGCGCAGCGCGTCCCGGTGGCCGGGGTCCTCCTCGGCGTGGCGGGCGAGCGTACGGAACGCGGCGCGCGGATGGCCGGTGCGCGCGCTCAGCCGCTCGGCCGCCCGGGGGTGCGGAGGGTCGCCCTCCAGTACGGCGATGTAGCCGAGCAGACAGACCGGGTGGAGGCGTTCGATCCAGAAGTACTGGGCACCCGCCAGCGCCGCCACCGGGGCGGGCGGAATCCGCCGCCAGGGCTCGCCGGGGTCCTGGCCGAGGGCGGCCAGGTCCTCGCACACCCAGGCGTCATGGCCGCGCTCCTCGGGGATGTGGCGCGCCCAGTACGGGACGAGCGCGGCCGCCACCGGATCGGCCGCCCGGTCGGCCAGCTCCCGGCTGCGGGCGGCGGCCGCCTCCATCACGGGGACGGTCGCGCGGATGATCTGGTGCGTCAGATGCAGGTATTCGGGATAGACGGCGGCCGGGTCGGGCACCGCCCAGACCCGGGCCAGCGTCGCCCGCAGCCCCGGCCGCAGCAGCCCGATCCTGGCGTCGAGCGCGGCGGTGGTGGCGGTCACGGCGCACCTGCTTCGTGGCCGAGAGCGGCCAGTTCCCGATACCCCTCTGTCCCGTAGCGCCGCAGGAACGCCTCGGCTCCGCCGTCGCGTATGAGCCTGTCGATCCGCCGCTCCACCGCCCGCACCCCCGGCCGCTCCAGCAGCGCCCCGGCCCGCGCGCCGGTCCCGGGCTCGCCCAGGGCGGTCACGCACGCCGCGCAGTAGCCGTCGCAGTCGGCGCCCGCGAGCGAGGCCAGATGCCGGGGCCCGAAGGCCCGGATGCCGCGCAGCAGTTCGCGCTCCAGAAGCCGTTCGCGGATCGTGGCCCAGTCGTCGTGGGCGATGTGCCCGAGCCGCAGATGGGCCGGGAGGCGGCCGAGGGCGGCGGCGTCGACCACGTCCTGGTTGCAGCAGGCCGCCACGGTCCCGTCGAAGCACACGACGGGCCACGCGGCCAGCGAGCAGGGGGCGGGCACGGTGCGGTGTGCGACGGCCCCAGGTTCCGGTGCCGCCGCGAGCGCGGACACGGGCGCGGCCGAGGCGCCCCCGGGCGCGGACAGGACTTCTGGCCCGGCCACAGACACGGGCCCGGCCCCGCCCCGGGCGTCGGCCCCGGCTCCGTGCGCGGGCGCAGACGCAACTCCGGCCCCAGGCCCCGGCGCGGGCTCACCCCCGGCCACATGCGGGAACGTGTCGGCCCCAAGCGCGAGCCCGGGCGCGGCCCCTGGCGCGGGCGCACTCCCAGTCCCCGGCGCGGGCGCAATCCCCACCCCTGGCTCCGGCAGCCACGTACGGGCGCGCCCGGCGCTCCGTACGACGGTGACCAGGACCGGCACCCGGTCGTCCAGCTCACGGCGGATGTCCTCGGCGGCGTGCCGGAGATACGGGTCGTCGGGCGTGAGCCCGGTGAGCTGGACGCTGACGTCCTTGCCCTCGTCCAGGAGGCGTCGCAGCACGCGCAGCACCGCGGTGCGCGGTACCTCGCGTTCGTGGAACGCGTCGATGCTGGCGGCGAAGTGGTCGACCGCGTCGATGGCCCGCCGCACCGGCGCGGGGGTCCGGCCGTGGGCCGCGAAGAACATCCCGGACAGCAGCTGGGTCCGGCCGCCCACGTCCCGTACGCGCTCCGCGATCTCCGCGACCAGCCGGGGCCGCAGCAGCGGTTCGCCGCCCGTCAGCAGGACGTACTCGGGGCGGTCGGCCGGGGTGAAGGTTCCGACGAAACGCTTCAGCACGGCGGCCTCGATCTGTTCGCTCGCCATCGAGGAGGCGGTCGAGCAGTGCGCGCAGGCGAGCGGGCAGCGCCGGGTGACGGTCAGCAGGACCGCGGCCGCCGGTTCGGCACGGGCCGCGAGCAGGTCGAGCAGATGCACTGGACCACTCCCCCCGGTTCCGTGCTGGCATGTGACCCAACGGCA
This sequence comes from Streptomyces sp. BRA346, assembly GCF_052851135.1. Lineage (NCBI taxonomy): Bacteria > Bacillati > Actinomycetota > Actinomycetes > Kitasatosporales > Streptomycetaceae > Streptomyces > Streptomyces sp. BRA346. The sequence goes on from NZ_JAIWIH010000008.1 coordinate 117,734, forward strand.
GCTTGGGCCGGACCGCTTGGGCGCCGGTTTGCGGGCGGTTGCGCACCTCTTGTGCCCCCTCCCCCACCCGACTCCTCAGACGTCTGAGGACTTCTGTTAGAGTCCGCGAGACCATCGGACATGATCAACAGCCCGCCGGGGGGGGACGAGATGGCGGAAACCTCACCGCTGCGGCACGGCCGCGTGGTGCCGCAGGTCGAGAGCGCACTGCGCGCGATGCTCGCCGAGGGGCGCTGGCGCCCCGGCCAACGCCTCCCCAGCGAGGTGACCCTCGCCGCCGAGCTGGGCGTCGGCCGCTCCTCGGTGCGCGAGGCCGTGCGGCTGCTGGCCCACGACGGCCTGCTGGACGTACGCCACGGCTCGGGCACCTACGCCGCCGAGGAGCCACGGGAGTCGCGCGACGTACGGCAACTGCTGCGCCGCGCCCGGCTGCTGGAGGTCTACGAGGTCCGCCGGGCGCTCGAGGTGGAGGCCGCCCGGCTGGCAGCGCGGCGGGTGCGCCCCGAGGACCTCACCCGGCTCACCGACGACCTCAAGCGCCGCCAGAAGGCGGCCGGAGCCGGTCCCGCCGCCTTCGTGGACGCCGACCTGGCCTTCCACCGCACGGTCGTGGAGCTGTCCGGCAACGCCGTGCTGCTCGGCCTGTTCACCTCCGTCCTGCCGGTGCTGCGCGAGGAGCTGGTCGAGATGGTCGTCCACGAGACCGGGCTGCCCGATCTGACCTGCGCCCATACGGCGCTGCTGGACGCCCTGGCGGACGGCGACCCCGAGGCCGCGATCGCCGCCACCGTCACGAACCTGGAATCCGTGATGACGCTCATCGCCGAGGAGGCACGATGACCGGCGCCCCCGCCCCGAACGCCCCGGCCCCGAACGCCCCCGTCCTGAGGGCCGACGACGTCGACGTGGTCCGCGACGGTGCCCACCTGCTTCGCTCGATCTCGCTGACCGTCCGCCAGGGCGAGCACTGGGCCCTGCTCGGCCCCAACGGCGCGGGCAAGTCCACCCTCCTCAGCCTGCTGGGCGCGCACGCCCACCCCACCCGGGGCGCGGTGGAGGTGCTGGGCCGCACCCTGGGCCGGGTGGACCTGCGGGAGCTGCGCGCGTACGTGGGCCATGTCGACCCCCGGCATCCGCTGCGCTCCCCGCTGCGGGCGCGGGACGTCGTCCTGACCGGGCTGACCAACACCATCGAGCCGGTCCCCCGCCGCCACCCCGACTCCGCCCAGCGCGAGCGGGCCGAGCGGCTGCTGACCACCCTGGGCATGGCCGACAAGCTCGACGCGCGCTGGCCGACGCTCTCCCAAGGGCAGCGCGGCCGGGTGCTGATCGCCCGGGCCCTGATGCCCCGACCCCGGCTGCTGCTGCTCGACGAACCGGCCACCGGCCTCGACCTGGCCGCCCGCGAACAGCTCCTGGACAGCCTGGACGCGCTGCGGCTCGCCCACCCGGAGCTGGCCACGGTCCTGGTGACCCACCACCTGGAGGAGCTGCCCGCGTCCACCACTCACGCGATGCTGCTGCGCGACGGGCAGTGCCTGGCGTCGGGCGCGGTGGACGAGGTGGTGACCACCGACGCCATCACCAAGTGCTTCGACCACCCGGTCCGCATCGCCCGCACCGACGGCCGCTGGACGGCCCGAACCGTGCGCGCCGTACGGGACGGCGCCAGGGTTCAGGACACCGGGCGGGAGTCCGACCAGACGCTCTCGAACTCCTCGCGGTAGGTGCCGAAGAGCCCGCCGTCGCCCTCGTTCGGGTCGCGCCCGTCGCGCACCACATCGCGGTCGCGGCCGCCGCCGCGCAGGACCAGGACCGGGGCCTCCATGCCGCGGGCCTTGCGCAGGTACGACTGGACGACCGCGAGGCCGTCGGTGCCGTCGCCGTTGACCAGGTAGGCGGTGAAGCGGGGGGTCTCGTCGAAGACGTGGATCTCGAAGGCGCCCGGGTCGCGCAGGGCGGCGCGCACCCGGCGCATGTGGAGGATGTTCATCTCCACCGAGCGGCTCAGCTCGCCCTTCTTCAGCCCCAGCTCGCGTTCCCGCCGCCGGACCGCGCTGCTCGCGGGGTTGAGGAACAGCAGCCGGGCCCGGCAGCCGGACTCGGCCAGGCGGACCAGGCGGCGGCCGGAGTAGTTCTGGACCAGGAGGTTGAGCCCGATGCCGACCGCGTCCAGCCGGCGGGCGCCCGCGAACAGGTCCTCGACGGGCAGCTGCCGCTGGAGCCGCACCCGGTCGGAGTGGACACCCACCACGTCCGCGTACCGGTCGCCGACCAGGTCCTCGACCGCGTCGATCGGGAGCCGGTCGGTGGCGGGGTTCCCGGTGCCGCTGCCGAGGATCTCCAGCAGCCGGGCCGAGGCGCGCTCGGCCTGGGCCAGCACGGTCCCGGACAGGGCGCGGTTGCGGGAGACGACGTTACGGGCGACCTCCAGCTCGTCCAGGGCCAGCTCCACCTCGCGCCGGTCGTCCAGGTAGGGCTCGAAGCACGGCCAGTGCTGGACGAGGAGTTCGCGCAGCTGGGGCAGGGTGAGGAAGCTGAGCACATTGTCGTCGGCCGGGTCGAGCAGATAGCCCTTGCGGCGGCTCACCTCCCGGACCGCCACGGCCCGCTGCACCCACTCCTGGCCGGCCGGTCCGGCGGCGGCGATGACCCAGTCGTCGCCGTGGACCGGTTCGTAGATCGGCCGGAGCACCGCGCCGACCACCGCACGCAGCCGCTGTTCGACCAGATTCAGCCAGATGTAGGCCCGTCCGGCCCGGCGTGCGCGCGTCCGCACCTCGTCCCAGGCCTCGGCGCCCCAGTCCAGTTCCGCTCCGATCTCCATCGGACGCACCAGGGACACCGCACCGGGGGGTGCCTCGGTGGAGCCGTCACCCCCGGGACCTCCGTCACCAGGGGGCAGCTCCAGCCCGCCCGAGCTCACCTGTGCACCGCCTTCCGCCCCCGCTCCAACGATCACCGCAGACTACTGCTCGGGCGGGGGCGGTGCGACACTCCGGTCGGCCCGAAGGTCAACCTTAGTCTTCCGTATGGCCGTTGTGACGGGAGAGTGCAGGGGGCGTAAGGGGACTCATCGCGGTCACGTCGCGGGGCGCGAGCTGGAAGCCCTGCCAGTGCACCGGCATCGGTTCCTGGTCCTCATCACGGGCGATGTGGTGGAACCCGATGTTGACCCACACCACGGGGTGGGTGAGCGTCTGGCCGTTGACCCACTTGTCGACGCTCTTACCGGCCCCGGCGCCGCAGTTCGCCAGATTGTTGCTCGCAAACTGTTCACATTTGTTGTACTGCGTGAAGTAGACGTCGTGCTTGGTGTAACTGCGTCCCTGGTACTTGGTGGTGTGGCCGGGCACGATCTCGTAGCTGCGCGGATGGCCGTCCTTGTTCTTGCCCGCCGTGCTCACCACGCGCCACCAGCGCGCCCCCGCCGCGTCGCCCGCCAGCTCCTTGCCGACCTTGGTGCGAGTGGTCTTGGTCGTGGGGATGCGGCCTGCGGTGGCCGTGGTCTTGGAGTCGTACTGCTCGACCTTGCTCTTGGCCGAGCCGTCGAGGCCGAAGTTCAACCGCCAGAAGACGTTGTGGGCGTGGCTGGTGGCGTAGTCCTTGGCGCCCTTGCCGATCGGCCAGCCGCGGCCGTCGCCCGCGTCGTAGTCCATCGGGGAGAGCGTGCCGGTGGCGCCGACCTGCATCGACATGGTGCCGTCACCCGAGAACCGCCACTCGGTGATGTACTCGTACCAGCCGACCTGGTTGACGGTGTAGACCAGCAGGTCCTTGCCCTGGGCCTGGTAGAGCTTTTCGCCGTCGTTCATGCGGTAGGCATGGCCGCGGGCCCGGGTGGTGGCGCACAGCCCCTTGACGTCGGGGTGGTCGGGGTCCCAGGCGTCCGGCACCCGCACGGTCTTGATGGTGCCGCCGGGGCATTCGGCCGGGCTCAGCTGTTGCAGCCCCTGGGCGAAGCCCTGGCCGGTGAGGTCGTCGTACTCGTTCTTTCCGTCGTCGTACGGGACATGGATCTGGCCGAGCTTCCCCGACGTCAGCACCTTGATCGGGCGGGCCTCGCCCTTGGGCTGGTACGACACGTTGTCGAGGACCAGCCCGGCCTTGCTCTCGTAGTGCCAGCACATCCGCCAGGTGGTGCCGCCGTCCAGGGTCTCCTGGATCGTGTACGGGGCGCTGCACTGCGCGGCGGCCGCCGGTGCCTTGGCCGGTACCCGCGGCGCGGCCTGGGCCGGTCCGGCGGCGACCGCCGCCGAGCCGACCAGCGCCGAGGCGCCGAGGACCGCCGCGAGCCGGGCACGGGCCCGGCGCAGCCTTCTTTCAGGCATGGGTGACTCCTGTTACTGAGAGGGAGGGGTGGGGGCGTGCGCCTGAGCCGGGGGCTACGAGCCCAGCCGGGCGACGGAGCGGGCGCTCAGGTCGATCACCAGTTGCCGGGTGTCGATCCAGGGCCCGCCGTCCGTCACCTTGGTGAACAGCCGTACGCAGCGGTGCTTGCCGCAGTCCCGGGTGGCGGCGGGGCCGGGGCCGTCCACGCCCGTGCGGTAGACGAAGCCGGTGACGGTCAGCTGGTCGGGGCTGGTCAGCGCCTTGCCGGTGGCGTCCTCGAAGTCCTTCTTCAGCTCCTGGCCGAGCTTGTCGGCGATCAGGAGCCGGGCCGCCTCGCGCGCCTCGTCCCGGTTGGGCGGCGGCTGGACGCCGCGCTGGGTGTCGGTGCGCTCGACCTTGCCGGAGCCCAGGTTGACGGTCTTCGTCACATAGGTGTCGTCGCTGTAGTCGTAGTACGTGACGTCGGCCCGGCGGGGCGGGTCGGCGGCGCCGACCTCGTCGGGCGACAGTTCGGCGAGGTCGGTGGAGAGCTGCTCCGGGCCCTTGCCGCCCGTGACGTCCTCACCGCTCTCCCGGAAGGACTGGCCGAGCGTGAGCGTCCGGGCGCGCTTCCGCTCGGCGTCGGTGAGCGGGTCGCGGCCCGTGCCGGTCTTCGCCTGCGCGGGCGGGGACTCGACCACGCCGGGCAGCTGACGGGCCACCTGCCCCTGCTCCGCCGCGGAACCCTGTGGTCCGCCGCCCGACCCCTCCCCGCCGGACGCGCTGTCCGGCAGCGTCACCCCGATCAGGACCGCCGTCGCCGTGGCGGCCACGGCCGCGCCCGCCAGCACTCTGCCCAGATGGCGATGGTTCACTGTGCGCACATTCTTCCCCAATCCCCCCTGTCAGCGCATCGAGATGTATGCCCCCGCATACCCCCGCATAACGGGAAATCGCATACGTCAAGGTCACCCGGTAGGACGAACCGATATGGCCGTAGGTTGCCTCCCCTTCGAGGAAGTTCCGCTGAAACTGCCGTTCTCCCGCCCGAGTTGGGAAAGGATGCGTCGTCGGTCGGTTCCGGCCGGGGCCCGCGGTGCTCGCGGCCCCGGGAGAAGAAGTGGAAGAGTCGGCGTATGCAGGTCTGGCCGGGACACGCTTATCCCCTGGGCGCCACGTACGACGGCGCCGGAACCAACTTCGCGGTGTTCTCCGAGGCCGCCACGCGGATCGAGCTGTGTCTGCTGCACGACGACGGCTCGGAGACGGCGGTCGAGCTGCGCGAGACCGACGGGTTCGTCCGCCATGCCTATCTGCCGGGCATCATGCCGGGCCAGCGCTACGGCTTCCGGGCCCACGGCCCGTACGCACCGGAGAACGGCGACCGCTGCAATTCCGCCAAGCTGCTGCTGGACCCGTACGCCAAGGCCATCAGCGGCAAGATCGACTGGGGCGAGGAGGTCTACGGCTACCACTTCTACCGGCCGGACAAGCGCAACGACCTGGACTCGGCGCCCCACACGATGGCCTCGGTCGTGGTCAATCCGTACTTCGACTGGGGCGACGACCGGCCGCCGCGCACCGACTACCACCGCACGGTCATCTACGAGGCCCATGTGAAGGGCCTGACGATGCGCCATCCGCGGCTCCCTGAGGAGCTGCGCGGGACCTATGCGGCGCTGGCCCATCCGGCGATCATCGAGCATCTGACGGAGCTGGGCGTCACCACGCTGGAACTGATGCCCGTACACCAGTTCGTCCACGACCACCGGCTGGTCGACGCCGGGCTCGCCAACTACTGGGGCTACAACACCATCGGCTTCTTCGCCCCGCACAACGCCTACGCGTCCTGGGGCGACCGGGGGCAGCAGGTGCTGGAGTTCAAGTCGGCGGTGCGGGCCCTGCACCAGGCGGGCATCGAGGTCATCCTCGACGTCGTCTACAACCACACCGCCGAGGGCAACCACCTGGGTCCGACGCTCTCCTTCCGGGGGCTGGACAACGCCTCGTACTACCGGCTGACCGAGGACCGGCGGTACTACATGGACACCACCGGCACCGGGAACTCCCTGCTGATGCGGAGCCCGCACGTGCTCCAGCTGATCATGGACTCGCTGCGGTACTGGGTGACCGAGATGCGGGTGGACGGCTTCCGCTTCGATCTGGCGGCGACGCTGGCCCGCCAGTTCCACGAGGTGGACCGGCTGTCGTCGTTCTTCGACCTGGTGCAGCAGGACCCGGTGGTCAGCCAGGTGAAGCTGATCGCCGAGCCGTGGGACGTCGGCGAGGGCGGCTATCAGGTGGGGAACTTCCCGCCGCTGTGGACCGAGTGGAACGGAAAGTTCCGGGACACGGTGCGCGATCTGTGGCGCGGTGAGCCGCGCACCCTGGCCGAGTTCGCCTCCCGGCTCACCGGCTCCTCCGACCTCTACCAGAACGACGGCCGCCGCCCGCTCGCCTCGGTCAACTTCGTCACCTGCCACGACGGCTTCACCCTGCGCGACCTGGTGAGCTACGACGAGAAGCACAACGAGGCCAACGGCGAGTCCAACCAGGACGGCGAGAGCTACAACCGCTCCTGGAACTGCGGCGTCGAGGGCGAGACCGACGACCCCGCGGTGCGGGCCCTGCGCAGCCGCCAGATGCGCAACTTCATCGCCACCCTGATGCTCTCCCAGGGCGTGCCCATGCTCAGCCACGGCGACGAGTTCGCCCGCACCCAGGGCGGCAACAACAACGCGTACTGCCAGGACAACGAGACCTCCTGGGTGCGGTGGCCCGTCCCCGGCAAGGACGCCACCGAGGGCGACCGGGAGGCCCTGGAGCTGCTCCGCTTCACCCGCTCGCTGATCTGGCTCCGCCGCGACCACCCGGTCTTCCGCCGCCGCCGCTTCTTCCACGGCCGCCCGGTGGAGGGCACCCACGACGAGCTGTCCGACATCGCCTGGTTCACCCACGAGGGCGAGGAGATGCGCCAGCGCGACTGGCAGGCCGCCCACGCCCAGTCCCTCGCGGTGTTCCTCAACGGCAACGCGATCTCCGAGCCGGGTGTGCGGGGCGAGCGCATCACCGACGACTCGTTCCTGCTGCTGTTCAACGCCCACCACGAGCCGCTGGACTTCGTCGTGCCCGTCGGCCACGGCAAGCAGTGGCAGGTCATCGTGGACACCGCTGCCCCCGAGGGCGTGGAGCCGGGCAGCGGCCAGAAGGTCGCCGCGGGCGACCGGCTGACCCTGGTGGACCGCAGCCTGATGGTCCTCCAGCGCCCGGCATAGCCATATCGACTCGTTCCGCTCCGGGCCCCGGCGTAAGGGGGTGTCCGCACAGTCCCGCCGGGCCCGCGACGCCTGGCACGCTCCCCCAGCTACCGCTGGGAGGTGCCCCCTGACGCCGCGGGCTGACCCGACGCATGGGCCCATGCCTGCCGTCTCGCGCGCCCACTCGTTCAACGCGGCCGCCGCCCAGTACGCCGCGAACCGCCCTTCCTACCCGCCCGCCCTCCTGGATGCCATCGAGGAGATCTCGGGACGCCCCCTCGCGGGCGCCCGTGTGGCCGACATCGGCGCGGGCACCGGGATCGCCACCGCCCTGCTGCACGAGCGCGGCGCCGATGTGATCGCCGTCGAGCCGGGTGAGGGCATGGCGGTCCACTTCCGCCGCACGCTTCCGCACCTGCCGATCGTCCGGGGCGACGGCAATGCCCTGCCGCTCGCCGACGACTCCCGCGACCTGATCACCTACGCGCAGTCCTGGCACTGGACCGATACCGGCCGGTCCGTCCCCGAGGCGCTGCGCGTCCTGCGTCCGGGCGGCGCGCTGGCACTCTGGTGGAACACCACCGCCTACGACGTGCCGTGGATCGCCGCCCAGGCCGAGCGCATCACGGCCCACTGCGGAACGGGGTCGGTCCCCCGGCGGCAGCCCGACGACAGCCTTGCCGCGCGGCTCGCCGGCCTCTCCGATCTCCCCGTCACACGTCGGCACGTGTGCTGGAGCCGAGCCGTCTCCCTCGACACGCACCTCGCCAACATCACCAGTCACTCAGCGTTCCTCGTTCTCGGCGAGGCCGGCACCCGGGCGTTTCTCGCCGAGGAGCGCGGCCGCCTGGGCGAGACCTTCCCGGACGGGACCGTGGAGGAGACCTACCTGGTCGACCTGCTGGTGGCCGCCGCTCCCTGAAACCGCGGGGGCCCGGCGCACCCGGATGGGTGGGGAATGCCCCATGGGGCGCCCCGTGTGGGTACGTACGTTCATATGACGGCTGACCGCACCGTGCCCACCGCCACCTATCGGCTTCAGCTCCAGCCCGGCTTCCCCTTCGCGGCCGCCGAGCGGTCCGTGCCGTACCTGGCCTCGCTCGGCGTCTCCCATCTGCATCTGTCGCCCGTGCTGGAGGCCCGGCCCGGGTCCTCCCACGGCTACGACATCGTGGACCACACCGCCGTACGGGCGGAGCTGGGCGGCGAGCGGGGGCTGCGCGCCCTCGCCCGTACGGCCCGGGCGCACGGCCTCGGGCTGATCGCCGACATCGTGCCGAACCACATGGCGGTGCCCGTGCCGGAGCGGCTCAACGGGCCTCTGTGGGAGGTGCTGAGGGACGGGCCCGAGTCGCGTTGGGCGCGGTGGTTCGACATCGACTGGGCCGAGCACGGCCGCAAGGTGCTGCTGCCCGTGCTCGGCGGGCCGCTCGGCGACGAGTGGGAGCGGCTGCGGCCCGGCGACGACGGGGTGCTGCGCTACTACGACCACGCGTTCCCGCTGCGGCCCGGCACCGAGCGGCTGCCGCTCGCCGAGCTGCTGGACGCCCAGTGGTACCGGCTCGGCTGGTGGCGGCTGGCCCGCACCGAGCTGAACTACCGCCGCTTCTTCACCATCTCCGAGCTGATCGCGGTGCGCGTCGAGGACCCGGAGGTCTTCGACGCGACCCACGGCACGCTGCTGCGGCTGCTGCGCGACGGGGTGCTCGACGGGCTGCGGGTGGACCACCCGGACGGCCTCGCCGACCCCGGGGGCTATCTGCGGGCGCTGGACGAGGCGGTGCGCGCGGCGACGGGCGGCGAGGGGCGCTGGACCGTCGTGGAGAAGATCCTCGCCCGCGACGAACCGCTGCCCGCTCACTGGCCCGTCGCCGGGACGACCGGCTACGACGCGCTCCACCACATCGACGGCCTCTTCGTCGACCCGGACGGGCTGGAGAAGCTGATCGCGGCCTACCGGAGTTTCACCGCCGCCCCGCCGGACCGGGGCGGCGACTGGGCGGCCACCGTCCGCCGCGCGGCGCGGCACGTCGTGACGCACGAACTGGCCGCCGAGGTGGAGCGCCTGACCCGCACCGCCTCCCGGATCTGCGCCGCCTCGCCACCGCTGCGCGACCACGCGCCCTGGGCGCTGCGCACGGCGATCCGCGCACTGCTCGTACGGCTGCCGGTGTACCGGCCGTACGCCACCGTCGACGCCCCGGCGGGCGAGGCGGACGCCGCGATGCTGCACCGGGCCGCGGAGGACGCCCGTACGGCCTTCCCCGCCTCCACGGTCGAGGCGGAGCGCCGAGTGGTGGAGACCGTACGGGACGCGGCGCTCGGCAGGCTCGGCGACGGCCCGGACCACCGCGACTTCTGCGACCGCTTCGCCCAGACCGCCGCCGCGCTGCGCGCCAAGTCCGTCGAGGACACCGCCTTCTACCGCTACACCCCGCTGCTCTCGGCGGCGGAGGTGGGCGGCGACCCGGGGCACCCGGCCGTCTCCCCCGAGGAGTTCCACGCCTTCGCCGCCCGGCTGCTGCGCGACTGGCCCGCGACCGGCACGGTGCTGTCCACCCACGACACCAAGCGCAGCGCGGACGTACGGGCGCGGATCGCCGCCCTCACCGAGACCCCGGCCCGGTGGGCGCGGCTGCTGGCAGACCTGTCGGCACAGCCGGAGGCCCCCGATCCGCAGCTCGCCTGGACGGCCTGGCAGACCGCGCTCGGCCTGGGCGCCGCGGATGCGGAACGCCTCGTACCGGCGGTGCTGAAGGCGGTCCGGGAGGCGGGGCTGCACACGACCTGGACCGAGCAGAACGCCGCGTACGAGGACGCCGTGACCGCCTTCCTGGAGTCCGGCCCGTGGGCATGGCTGGACACCTTCGAGGCCGACATCGCCGCCCCCGCCCGGGTCAACACGCTCGGCGCGGCCCTGCTGCACCTGACCATGCCGGGCGTGCCCGACCTGTACACGGACACCGAGCGTGGCTACCGCGCCCTGGTCGACCCCGACAACCGCCGCCCGCCCACCCCGGACACCCCGGTGGCTGACGGGCTGTCCGCCGAGAAGCTGCTGCTCACCCGGGCGGCGCTGCGGCTGCGCCGGGACCACCCGGAGTGGTTCGGCCCCGGGAGTGCGTACACGCCCCTGATCGCCGCGGGCCCGGCGGCCGCCCACTGCCTGGCCTTCCTGCGCACCGTCGGCACCGACGGCACCGACGGCGGCGCCATCACCATCGTCACCCGCCTCTCCCGACGCCTGGCGGAGGCGGGCGGTTGGGACCCCCGCACCCGCCTCCCCCTCCCTCCCGGTCCCTGGCGGGACCTGCTGACCGACCGCACGACCGAAGGACCCGCCCCGCTCGGCGACCTGCTGGACCGGCTCCCGGTGGCCCTCCTGGTCCGTACCTGAGGTGGTCCGTACCTGAGGACGGGCGCGCGGGTTCGCATCCTGAAGCATTTACAGTCACACCCCCGCGCGCTACGTTCACAAGGAAATTGGGAGCGCTCCCATATCGACGGTTTCTGATCCGATCGCGTCGAAGGGAAGACCAGCGCCATGGCTCGACGATTACTGGCCCCCGCACGCCCCCCACACCCGCCGGGCAGCCCCCGCGCCCGCAGATCCGTCCTGCTGGTACTGCTCTCCGTACTGCCCGCCCTGGGCCTTGTCTTCTTCTCCGGAGGCAGCGCCTCCGCCCACGGCGCGCCCATGGCGCCGGGCAGCCGCACCTATCTGTGCTGGAAGTACAGCCTGTCCAGCACCGGTGAGGTCAAGCCGGCCAACCCGGCGTGCAAGGCCGCGTTCGACAAGAGCGGCGCGACGCCGTTCTACAACTGGTTCGCGGTGCTCCGCTCGGACGGCGCGGGCCGGACCAAGGGCTTCATCCCCGACGGCAAGCTGTGCAGCGGCGCGGCCACCGTCTACGACTTCTCCGGCTTCGACCTGGGCAGCAGCTCCTGGCCGGTGACCCATCTGACCTCGGGCAAGTCGATGCAGTTCTCGTACAACGCCTGGGCCGCGCACCCGGGTTCGTTCCGCAGCTACGTCACCAAGAACCCGATCGACCCGACGAAGCCGCTCACCTGGAACGACCTGGAGGACCAGCCGTTCGACACGGTGACCAACCCGCCGCAGACCGGCCCGGTCGGCACGGTCGACGGCAAGTACACGTGGAACGCCACCCTGCCCTCGGGCAAGAGCGGCCGCCACATCATCTACACCGTGTGGACCCGCTCGGACAGCCAGGAGACCTTCTACAGCTGCTCCGACGTGGTCTTCGACGGCGGCAACGGCGAAGTGACGGTCCCGGGCGCGAGCTCCGGCGGCGGTGACCCCACGGACCCGACCGACCCGCCCACCGCCAAGTGCACCGCGGCCCAGAAGACCACCAGCACCTGGAACGGCGGCTACCAGGCCGAGGTGAAGGTGACCAACACCGGCGCCACGCCCATCTCCTCGTGGATGGTCGACTGGACCCTGCCGTCCGGCCAGCGGGTCGACAGCGTCTGGAACGGCAAACTGGCCAGCGGCAGTACGGCGGCCTCGGTCACCAACGCCGACTGGAACGGCTCCCTCGCCGCCGGTGCCTCGACCACCTTCGGCTACGTCGCCAGCGGCGGTCCCCCGGACACCGCGGCCGCCCCGATCTGCATGGTGCACTGACCCTGCCCGAGAGTGCCCCTGATCCGCTCCTCAATCTGTCAGGTGCACCTCACCCAGCCGGTCTGCCGCCCCCGTCCCCTACGGCCGGCAGACCGGCTTCTCAGGCGAGACCGCGCTTGGCGCGCTCGGCGTCGATCACCAGCATCGTGCGCAGGTCGTCCGGGATCGGACGGCCGTCCAGACGCTCGCGGGAGAACTCGGCGAGCCGTTCCTCGTACATGGTCCCTCGTCATGCGTCGGAACTCGTGGAAGCAGGATGGTCAGATGACCTTAAGGTCACCCCCTGACACCCGGCCCGGCCGAGCAGGGTGACGAACGCGGCGGCCGCACCGGTGAGGCGGACTCGGGAGAACGCCGTCACCTCGCGGCGCCACGGCGGGTCCAGGGGCAGCGTCACGCAGTCATGCCGCGCCGCCGCGTGGGCGGCGGTGATGAGGACGCCGACCCCGGCGGCCGCCATGCTCACGGCCGTGGAGCTGTGTGCGGTGTCGACGGCGGTGCGCGGGGTGAACCCGGCGCGTTCGCAGGCCAGGTCGAGGAAGCGGCGGCCGTCGACGACGGGTTCCAGGGCGCAGCGCACCCAGTCGCGGTCGGCCAGGTCGGTGAGGCGGACGACGGACCGCCCGGCGAGCGGGTCGCCCGGGGCCACGACCGCCACCAATTGCTCCTCGCCCAGGGACACCACGGGCCCCGGCCAGTCCTTCGGGCGGTGGCCGACCGCGAGGTCCGCGACGCCGTGTTCCATGGCGTCGCGCAGCTCCTCGCCGGTGGCGTACTCGTGCACCACCAGGCGCATGCCCGGGCGTTCGCGGCGCCAGCGGGCGATGAGGCCGGGGAGGACGCCGACGGCGAGGGCGTGCAGCGTCGCGAGGTGCAGTTCGCCGCCCTCCGCCCCGGCGGCGGCATGGGCGGCGCGCCAGGCCCGGCCCGCGCTGCGTACGGCCAGTTCGGCGTGCGGGAGGAAGGCGCGCCCCATGGGAGTGAGCCGTACGCCGCGCGGCAGGCGCTCCAGCAGCGGGCCGCCCGCCTCCCGTTCCAGGGCCTTGATCTGGTGGGAGAGCGCGGACTGGGTGACGCCCAGCAGGTCGGCGGCGCGGGTGAAGGACGCCTCCTCGACGACCGTGACCAGGTATTCCATCTGACGCAGACTCATGCGGCTCCCCCAGGGCATGAAGGGTGTTCATGGGACTCATAGAGACAATGCCTTGGACTCATGGCATTCCCCGGGCGGATTCTGAGCCCATGCATGAGCATGAGACGGACGTCATCGTCATCGGGGGCGGCACCGGCGGTTACAGCACCGCGCTGCGCGCCGCCGCCCTGGGCCTGCGGGTCGTCCTCGCCGAGCGGGATCTGATCGGCGGGACCTGTCTGCACCGCGGCTGCATCCCCAGCAAGGCGATGCTGCACGCGGCCGAGTTGGTGGACGGGATCGCGGAGGCGCGCGAGCGCTGGGGGGTGAAGGCCACGCTGGACGCGGTGGACTGGGCGGCGCTGACCGCGACGCGCGACGACATCGTGGCCCGTAACCACCGCGGGGTGGAGGGCCATCTCTCCCACGCGGGTGTCGAGGTGGTCCGGGGCGACGCCGCCCTCACCGGTCCCCGCACGGTGCGGATCGGGCCGCACCGGGAGTGGACCGCGCGCCGCGGCGTCGTCGTGGCGACCGGGTCCCGGCCCCGCACCCTGCCGGGCCTGGCGCCGGACGGGCGGCGGGTGGTCACCAGCGACGACGCGCTGTTCGCGCCCGGCCTCCCGGCGTCCGTGCTGGTGCTGGGCGGCGGCGCCATCGGGGTCGAGTACGCCTCGCTGCACCGTTCCATGGGCGCGCGGGTGGTGCTGGTCGAGGCGGCGGACCGGCTGCTGCCGCTGGAGGACGCGGATGTCAGCCGTCAGCTGACGCGCGGGCTGAAGAAGCGCGGCGTGGAGGTGCTGACCGGGGCCCGGCTGGAGGCGGCCGAGCCGTACGAGGACGGGGTGCGCGCCACGGTCCGTACGGGGCGTGGAGAGACGAAAGAGCTGGACGTCGAGCGGCTGCTGGTCGCCGTCGGCCGCGCGCCGGTGACGGACGGGCTGGACCTGGCCGCCGCCGGGCTCGCCACCGACGCGCGCGGCTTCCTGGCGCCCGCCGACTGGTCGCGGCTGGAGACGGCGGTGCCGGGCGTCCACGCCGTGGGCGACGTACTGCCGCCGCCGTCCCTGGGGCTGGCGCACGCGTCGTTCGCGGAGGGGTTGTTGGTGGCCGAGACGCTGGCGGGCGGTTCTCCCCGCCCGGTGGACTACGACGCGGTGCCGCGCGTGACGTATTCGAGCCCGCAGACCGCCTCGGTGGGGCTCACGGAGGCCGAGGCCCGGGACCGTACGGGCGGGCGGGCCGTCGCCAACACCATGCCGCTGACCGCCGTCGCCAAGGGCATGGTGCACGGACAGGGCGGGATGGTGAAGGTGGTGACCGAAGGGCCGGGCGGTCGCGTCCTCGGCGTCCATCTGGTGGGCCCGCACGTGTCGGAGATGATCGCCGAGAGCCAGCTCGTCGTCGGCTGGGACGCCGAACCGGCCGATGTGGCGCAGCACATTCATCCGCACCCCACCCTCTCGGAGGCGGTCGGCGAGGCGTATCTGACGCTGGCGGGGCGGGGGTTGCACCAGCAGTAGCCACAATGGCGTGGACGGGGGCGCGTTGGCGCTCATAGGGTGAGCGCCAACGCCCGTACGGACGAGGAAGGAGGCGCCGAGCCATGCGTACGTACGTCACTCCGCGCTCCCGCCCCCTCTCCCCCGGGCGTACCCCCGTCTGATCAGGCGATCCGACCGGGAGCGCGCACGCCTCCTGGAAGGAACCCCATGACCGGACTGGTCATCCGCGCGCTCACCGAGAGCGACGCGCATCTGTTTCACGCACTGTCCGTCCCCGCGCTCGTCGGCCGGGGCCGCTTCGGGCACACCTACGCCACCGTCGGCCGGGGCGGCGAGTACCGCCCGGAGTGGACCTGGGTGGCGCTGCGCGGGGAGCGGGTCGTGGCCCGCGCCGCGTGGTGGGGCGGGCCGAACGACGACGCGCCCATCGCCCTGGACTGGTTCGACTTCGCCGAGGGCGAGGCCGCTGCCGCCGCGGAGCTGCTGCGCACCGCGCCCCTGCGCACCGAGTACTCCCTGCTGGCGCCGCCCGGCTGGCGCGACCGGCCGGACGAGAGCGCGGCGGTGCGGGCCCGGGTCGACGCGGCCGTGGCGGGCGGCCTCAACCCCCTGGTCGAGCGCTACCGCTACGACTGGACGCCCGACCTCGGACTGCCCGAGCGGCCGGGACGGCTGGAGTTCCGGCCGGAGCCCGACGACGCGGTGATCGCCGACGTACTGCGCCGCGTCCACCAGGGCACCCTGGACGCACACGACCGGCGGGCCATCGCCGAGGGCGGCGTCGAGGCCGCGGTCCGCGAGAACCTGCGGCTGTTCCACTGGTTCCCGTCGCCCCGCGACTGGTGGCGGCTGGCGTGGACGCCGGGCGGGGAGCTGGTCGGCATCCAGGTGCCCGCACACAATCCGGCCGGGCCCTGCGTCGGCTTCATCGGGGTCGTGGCCGCGCAGCGCGGCCACGGGTACGCGTACGACCTGCTCGTGGAGTGCACCCACGACCTGGTGGAACGGGGCGCGACGAAGATCGCCGCCGCGACCGACCGGGGCAACCGGCCGATGGCCGCGCACTTCGCCAAGGCGGGCTATCCCGTCACCCAGGAGCGCATCGACCTGGTCTGACACCCCGTCCGGCCGGTGCCGCCCTGCTGCGCGCCCGCTGCCGTATCCCCCAGCATGGTCCCGAACCCGTCCGCAGGACGATGTGAGGAGACATCAGTGCTGTTCGAGGTGTGGGCACCGCATGCCGGACAGGTGGGGCTTCATGTCGTTCGGGGCGAGGGCCGTACGCATCCCATGGAGCGCGACCCCGGCCGCGAGGGCTGGTGGCGGACCGAGGCCGCGGCGGGGCACGGGTCGCTCTACGGCTTCGCGCTCGACGACGGCCCCCCGCTGCCCGATCCGCGCTCCCGCCGCCAGCCGGACGGCCCGGAGCGGCTGAGCGCGGTGGTGGACCCCTCCCGGTTCCCGTGGGAGCGGGAGTGGTTCGGGCGGCCGCTGCCGGGCGCGGTGCTGTACGAGCTGCACATCGGGACGTTCACCCCGGAGGGCACGTTCGACGCGGCGGCCGGGCGCCTTCCGCATCTGGCCGGTCTCGGCGTCACCCACGTGGAGCTGATGCCGGTGTGCCCGTTCCCCGGGACGCATGGCTGGGGCTACGACGGGGTCGCGCCGTGGGCCGTGCACGAGCCGTACGGCGGCCCCGAGGGGCTGGCCCGGTTCGTGGCCGCCGCGCACCGGCACGGCCTCGGCGTCGTCCTGGACGTGGTGCACAACCACCTGGGCCCGTCCGGCAACCGGCTGCCTGACTTCGGGCCGTACTTCACCGACACCCACCACACCCCGTGGGGCGCGGCGGTCAACCTGGACGCGCCCGGCTCCGACGAGGTCCGCGCGTACTTCATCGGCAGCGCGCTCGCCTGGCTGCGCGACTTCCGGCTGGACGGGCTGCGGCTGGACGCCGTGCACGCGCTGCACGACACCCGGGCCCGGCACTTCCTGGCCGAGCTGTCCGCCGCGGTGGACGCGCTGGCGGCCGAGGTCGGCCGCCCGCTGTTCCTGATCGGCGAGTCGGACCTGAACGACCCGCGCACCACGACCCCGCGCGAGGCGGGCGGCCACGGTCTGCACGCCCAGTGGAACGACGACTTCCATCACGCCCTGCACACGTTCCTCACCGGCGAACGGCAGGGCTACTACGCCGACTTCGCCGCCGCGGGCCCCGCGGCCCTGGCCAAGACGCTGAGCGGCGGCTTCTTCCACGACGGCACGTACTCGGCGTTCCGCGGACGCCGTCACGGCAGCCCGCTGAACCCGCTCACCACCCCCGCGCACCGGCTGCTCGGCTACGCCCAGACCCACGATCAGGTGGGGAACCGCGCGACCGGCGACCGGCTGTCCGCCCGGCTCTCCCCCGGGCTGCTGGCCTGCGCGGCGGCCGTGGTGCTGTGCGCGCCGTTCACCCCGATGCTCTTCATGGGCGAGGAGTGGGGCGCGGGGACGCCCTGGCAGTACTTCACCGACCACCGGGACCCGGAGCTGGCCGAGGCGGTACGGCGCGGCCGCCGCCGCGAGTTCGCCGCGCACGGCTGGGCGGAGGCGGACATCCCGGACCCGCAGGACCCGGCGACCCGGCTGCGGTCCTGCCTGGACTGGACGGAGCCGCACCAGGAGCCGCACCGGGCGCTGCTGGACTGGCACCGGCGGCTGATCGCGCTGCGCCGCACCGAGCCCGCGCTGACCGACCCCGCGTGGTCGTGCGCCCCGCTGGCGACGGGGCCGGACTGCTTCGGCTTCCGGCGCGGCCCGCTGTGCGTCGTCCTCAACCCGCACGACCGCCCGGCGGACGCCCGGCTGGAGCCGCGCCCCGCCGGGGTCCCCGGGACGGTCCCCGAGGTGGTCGCCGCCTGGCGGCCGGTCGAGCCGCCGGGCCGGGACGGCACGGTGCGGCTGCCGCCGGAGTCGGCCGTCGTGCTCAGGCTGCGCTGACGGTGCTGCGGGGGCTGCGGCTCAGCCCTCCTGGGGGGCGAGCCGCAGGGAGATGGAGTTGATGCAGTACCGCTGGTCGGTCGGGGTCGGATAGCCCTCCCCCGCGAAGACGTGGCCGAGGTGCGAACCGCAGCGGGCGCACCGCACCTCGGTGCGGACCATGCCGTGCGAGCGGTCGTCGATCAGCTCGACCGCGGACGAGTCCGCGGGGTCGTAGAAGGACGGCCAGCCGCAGTGGCTCTCGAACTTCGTCTCGGAGCGGAACAGCTCCCCGCCGCACGCCCGGCAGGAGTAGACGCCCTCGGTCTTGGTGTCGGTGTATTCACCGGTGAAGGGGCGCTCGGTGCCCGCCTCGCGCAGGACGTGGTACTCCTGCGGGGTCAGCTCCGCGCGCCACTGCTCATCCGGCTTGTCGATCTCGTACGCCATGAACGGACCCTCCTCAGCTCTCCCGGCTCGCCGGGCTCCTCAGGGCGCTCCGGGCTCGCCGCGTCTGTAGACGGGCGAGGATCTCCGGACCGAGGTCGGTGACGTCGCCCGCGCCCATGGTGAGAACAAGGTCACCGGGCTTGGCCATTCCGGCGATCAGGCCCGGGATCGCGGACCGGTCGTGCTCGGCGGTCACATCCGCGCCGTGGCGGGCGGCGGCGTCGATCACCAGGTCGCTGGTGATGCCGGGGACCGGGTCCTCGCGGGCCGGGTAGATGTCGAGGACGACGGAGGCGTCGGCCAGCGCCAGGGCCTCGCCCATCTCGGCACCCAGCTCCTGCGTACGGCTGAACAGATGCGGCTGGAAGACCACCAGGACCCGGCCCTCACCGGCGCCGCCGCGGATCGCCTCCAGGTCGGCGGCGATCTCGGTGGGGTGGTGCGCGTACGAGTCGATGACCTGCACCTCGGCCGCGGTGCCCTTGAGCTGGAGGCGCCGCTTGACGCCGGTGTACGAGGCGATCGCGGGAGCGAGATCGCGGGCGGGGACGTCGAGGGCGGCGCCCGCGGCGAGCGCGGCGACGGCGTTGTGCGCGTAGTGGCGGCCGGGCACGGAGACGGTGAAGGTGATCTCCCCGCTCCCCGAGCCGCCGCCCGGGGCCTCCGCGAACCGCACGGTGACCTCGCTGGTCAGCCCGTGCGGGACGACGTCCAGGACCCGTACGTCGGCGTCGGCGGCCTCACCGTAGGTGAGCACCCGCAGGCCCTCGCGGCCCGCGACCTTGGCGGTCAGCTCGCGGGCCCCGGGGTGATCGGCGGAGATGACCAGGGTGCCGCCGGGCCGGACCCGCTCCACGAAGGTCCGGAACGAGTCGTAGATCTCGTCCATGGAGGCGTAGTTGGCGTGGTGGTCCAGCTCCACGTTGAGGATGATCGCGACCTCGGGCGCGTACTTGTGGAAGCTGCGGTCGCTTTCATCCGCCTCCGCGACGAAGATCTCGCCGCCGCCGTGCTCGGCGCTGGAGCCGGGCGCGTCCAGGTCCCCGCCGATCACGTACGACGGGTCGAGGCCGAGGGTGCGCAGCGAGACGGCGAGCATCGAGGTCGTGGTGGTCTTGCCGTGCGTACCGGCGACCGCGATCGGGCGGTGGCCGTCCATGAGGGCGGCCAGCGCGTCGGAGCGGTGCACGACGGGGATGCCGCGCTCGCGCGCCGTGACCAGCTCCAGGTTGTCGGCGCGGATGGCGCTGGAGACGACGACGCTGGTGGCGTCGGGCGCGACGTTCCCGGCGGCGTGCCCGATGTGCACGGTCGCGCCCAGCTCGCGCAGCGCCGCCACGATCGGGGAGTCCTTGGAGTCACTGCCCGCGACCCGCGCGCCGCGCTGGACGAGGACCTTCGCGACGCCGGACATACCGGCGCCGCCGATGCCGATGAAATGCGGACGGTCCAGCGCGTCGGGGGCAATGCCGGCCGGTGCCATGTACGGGTCTCCCCTGGGTGAGCGGTCTTCTTGGTTCTGTCCGCCCGATTCTCGCACCCCGCCGCGTCCCTTCCGTACGCCGTCCGCACGGTCCCGCGCACCCCGTCCGTACGGTCCCGCGTGCCCCGTCCGCACGGTCTCCCGTACGGTGCTCAGCCGCCCGTGGTGGCCTGCCCCTCGTCGACCTCGTCGTCCGTGTGCGAGAACAGCTTCAGCACCGGGACGCCGACCGTGTGGCGCGCCCGGGAGGCCCAGTCGCGGTGGAAGAACTCCTCCACGAAGTGCGGCGCGGTGAGGACGATCACCTCGTCGGCGCCGGTCTCCTCCACCACCCCGCGCAGGACGTCCAGCGGGCGCCGCTGCACGACGTGGCCGCGGGCCTCGCTGCCCGCCGCGCGCAGGGCCGCCACCGAGTGGTTCAGGGCCCGCTCGGCGGGCTCCAGCGCCGCGCTGCCCTCCGGCTCCTCGCCTTCCTGGGCGGCCTGTTCCAGCTCGCCGAGGGCGATGTCGTCGATGGCGCGGAGCAGCCGGTCCTTGCTGCCCCGGGGCTGCATCAGCACGACGAAGGAGACCTGGTCGTCGCCGTGCAGGGTGGTGACGAACTCCACGTCGGCAGGGGTCAGCGGCTTTTCGATCATCAAAATGCTCGTGAACACGGCGTGCGCCCTTCTCGTTCTTCAAGCCTTCATCGAAGCGGTAGGAATGCAGTCCGTTTAGCGCAAAACTATGGGTAAATCCGACGGTAGCGGGTGAAAAGGAAACCGGCGTCCTCCAGCACGGAAGCGAGAGCGAACTGCTCCGGTTCGGCGGCCAGGGGACCGTTCGCGATCCGTGCCGCGTCGCCCGCGACCATCAGCGGGGCCACCGCCAGGCACAGCTCGTCCAGCACCCCGGCGGTCACGAACTGCGCCAGCAGCCGGGGGCCGCCCTCGGTCAGCAGCCGGGTGTGGCCCAGCTCGGCGAGGGCCGGCGGGATCGCCGCCACGTCGACCCGCCCCGAGGGCCCGGCTCCCGCGCGCACCACCCGGGCCCCGGCCGCCTTCGCCGCCTCGACCCGGTCCTCCGCGGCCTGCGCGCCGGTGATCACCACGGTCGGCACCAGCGGCCCGGTGAACAGCGGAGCTGCGAAGTCCAGCTCCAGGCTCGCGCTGACCACGGCGATCGCGGGCGCCGGGGGCTGACCGAGCGCGGCCCGGCGCTCGGCGAACGCCTCCCGGGCGCGGGCGGGCCGGTAGCCCTCCCGGCGCACGGTCTCGGCGCCGACGACCACCGCGTCGGCGAGCCCGCGCAGCATCCCGAAGATCCGCATGTCGGTCTCGGACGACAGCGGCTTCGACCGGCCGTCGTGGTGCGCGGCGCCATCCAGCGAGGACACCATGTTGGCCCGCAGATACGCCCCCGAGGCGCTCTGCGGCCGCTCCGGGTAGGCGTACGCGTCGGCCAGCTCGTCGAGCCCCCACTCGCGGTCCGGGGCGGCGGGCGGAACGGACGGTTCGGTGGGCAAGGGGAACAGGCGTCGCATGGCCGCAGTGTGACATGGCTCCCTCCGGGACGGTCCTCCGGGGAAAAGCGACTACCCTGGACACCCGTGTCTGCACCAACCACCACATCCGGCTCGGCAGGCTCCATAGCCGCCGAAGCCCCCATCGCCCTCACCGCCCGCGCGCCGCAGGTGCCCGCCGAGCGCCTGGTGGCCGAGATGGTGCCGCCGCCCCGGTTCGCCACGGTGAGCTTCGACAACTACATCCCCGACCGCAACCAGCCCAGCCAGGCCGAGGCCGTCGCCGTGCTGCGCGGCTTCGCCGAGCGGCTGAGCGGCGGCGGGGCGGGCGCGGGCAAGGGCGGCCGCAGACACTGGTTCCGCCGGGCGGCCAGGCCCGCCGCCCCCAGCGGTCCGCGCGGGGTGTACCTCGACGGCGGCTACGGCGTCGGCAAGACCCATCTGCTGGCCTCCCTGTGGCACGCCACCCCGGCCCCGGCCGAGCGGAAGGCGTTCGGCACGTTCGTGGAGCTGACGAACCTGGTCGGCGCGCTCGGCTTCCAGCAGACCGTGAAGACGCTGAGCGAGCACCGGCTGCTGTGCATCGACGAATTCGAGCTGGACGACCCGGGCGACACCGTCCTCGTCTCGACCCTGCTGGGCAAGCTGGTCGAGGCGGGCGTGGCGCTCGCCGCGACGTCCAACACCCTCCCCGGCAAGCTCGGCGAGGGCCGGTTCGCCGCCGCCGACTTCCTGCGCGAGATCCAGGGGCTGTCCGCGCACTTCCAGCCGGTGCGCATCGACGGCGAGGACTACCGCCACCGCGGGCTGCCCGAGGCCCCCGCCCCGCACACCGACGAGGTGGTCACCCACGCGGCCAAGCACACGCCCGGCGCCTCCCTGGACGCCTTCCCCGCCCTGCTGGAGCACCTGTCGCGGGTGCACCCGAGCCGTTACGGCGCGATGTGCGACGGCGTCCAGGCCGTCTGCCTGACCGGGGTCGGCCCCGTGCCGGACCAGTCGACCGCGCTGCGGCTGGTGGTGCTGGCCGACCGGCTGTACGACCGCGAGGTGCCGGTGCTGGCCTCCGGGATGCCGTTCGACCAGCTGTTCAGCGAGGAGATGCTGAACGGCGGCTACCGCAAGAAGTACTTCCGGGCGATATCCCGCCTCACCGCGCTCGCCCGGGACGCGAGGCAACTGGCCGAGGCCTAGGAGGGTGTCCGGCCGGGGCACCCGCGCGTCGTATTGATCAGATGGTTCCCGCGCGCCGGGGCCGCGTGATACACACGTGCGGTCATCTTTCCTGTCCGCCAGCAGGGAGTTACCGCATGTCAGCGACACGACGTCAGATCCTGGGCCGTACCGGTGCGCTGGGCGCCTCCATCGCCTTCACCGGCAGCATCCAGGAACTCTTCGCCGGTACGGCCACGGCCGACAGCCCGGACCGGGCGGCCGCGGCGACCGCGGACGCCGCCGGGAGGGGCGGCTACGGTCCGCTCGTGCCCGATCCGGACGGCCTGCTCGACCTCCCCGAGGGCTTCCGCTACCGCGTGCTGTCCCGCGAGGGCGACGCGCTGCGCTCCGGTGAGGGCAAGGTCCCCAGCCACTGCGACGGCATGGCCGCCTTCCCGGGCCGGTCGAGCGGCAGCGGTGCCCGTACGCACCTGGTCCGCAACCATGAGAACCGCAAGGACGCCGCGATCCGCGTCCCCGCCGTCAAGGGCCTCACCTACGATCCGATGGGCATGGGCGGCTGCACCGCCCTCGCGCTCGACTCCGCCAACCGGGTGCAGTCGGAGCGGGTCGCCATCGCCGGTACGGCCGTCAACTGCGCCGGCGGCCCGACCCCCTGGCACACGTGGCTGACGTGCGAGGAGACCGAGGACAAGGCCGGGACGAACGGCTACACCAAGGACCACGGGTTCATCTTCGAGGTCGACCCGTACGATCCGCGCCGCACCGGCGCCGTCCCGCTCACCGCCATGGGCCGCTTCCAGCACGAGGCGATCGCCGTCGACCCGCGCAGCGGGGTCGTCTACGAGACCGAGGACGCCTTCGAGAAGCCCTTCGGGCTCTTCTACCGCTTCCTGCCCCGTAAACCCCTCGGCGGGACCGGGTCGCTGCGCGCGGGCGGAAAGCTCCAGGCCCTGCGGGTGCCGGGGGTGGCCGACCTGTCCACCGTCCAGGAGCCGGGGACGTCCTTCAGCGGCATCGAGTGGGTCACCGTCCCCGATCCGCTCGCGGCGGAGACCCCCATCCGCTTCCAGGACTTCGGCCCGGGCGGCATCACCCACGCCCAGAAGCTGGAGGGCTGCTACTGGGGCGGGACGTCGGTCTACTTCGTCTCCAGCTTCGCCAAGAGCGCCGACGGCTCGGCCGCCGACCACTTCGGCCAGATCTGGCGCTACGACCCGCAGCGGCACCGGCTCACCCTGGTGATCGTCTTCGGCCCGGACACGGACGTCCAGCTGCCCGGCGAGTCCCCCGACAACATCACCCTCGCGCCCAGCGGCGGGCTGATGGTGTGCGAGGACGGCGAGGGCGCGCAGCACGTCTTCGGGCTGACGCGGCGCGGCGAGGTCTACCCGATGGCCCGCGGACGCCAGAACATTGGCACCGACGAGGAGCCCGAGTGGGGTGAGTTCGCGGGCGTCACCTTCGCCCCGGACCGCCGCACGATGTACGTGAACTGCTACACCCCTGGCACCACCTTCGCGATCACCGGACCCTGGCAGCACTGAGCACGCGGTGCGCTTGCCTCCTGCCCCCGTACGGACGGGCAGGAGGCACACCGTCACTGCCGCCGTGAACTGAGCCCACAGGCGATCGCCGTCGCCCCGGCGGCGAGCACGGCGGTCACGGCGAGGGGCAGCAGCGGCATGGTCACGGTGCCGCTGCGGGAGCCGTTGACCAGCCCCGATACGGCGGCGTTCGCGGGCGAGGCGCCGACCACGGACACCAGCAGCGCGGCGAGCGCGGTCGACAGGATGGCCCAGCCGGGGCGGCGCAGCAGCGGCCGGTTGCACAGCGCGCCCACGGCCGTGCCCAGCAGCGCGCAGGCGAGCGCGGCCAGCAGCCCGGCGACGGTCGCCGGGGCCACGGGCACCCCGACCCGGCCGTCCGCACTGCGGGGATCGCCGACCAGCGCGACGAACAGCGTCCCGGCACCCCCGAGGACGACCGCCGCACCCAGCGCGGTCAGCACCCCGGCCAGGTGCACCCGGCCCGGACTCTGCGCGGCGGCCGCGCAGGACCGCGCCGCGGCGGGCTCGCCTGTGACGCACACCCGCACCAGCCAGGCGGCGACCGGCAGCACCCCGGCGGCGGCGAACCCGAGGGAGTCCAGGATCGGCTGCCCCGCCTGCACCCCGATGCCCATGAAGGCGACGTAGAGCAGCAACGGCGGCAACCAGCGCTGCGACCGGACCAGCAGCGCGGCCTGATAGCGCAGCAGGGCGATCATGAAGCCTCCGGATCCGGATCGGCGGGAACGTCGGTCACCGCGCGGATGTGCCAGGGCGGCCGGGCGGCGAGGAGGGCCCGGAGCAGGTCATCGGAGTCCGCGGCCCCGACGGTCAGCCGTACGACCCGCGGGTCGCCGTCCGGCGCGGGCTGCACGGGGTCACCGGGGGCGGGTTCGTCGCCGAGGCCCGCCACGGCTTCGGCGTGGGACCCCGGCGCGGGCCGGGCGTCGGCACCCGGCACGGCCCTGTCACCGCGGCCCGGCGCGGGCTGCGCGCCCTGCGCGACGTGTCCGCCCTGCCCGGGTCGCACGCCCCGCGCGGGTGGTGGGACGGGGATGGGCTCGTACAGCGGCGCGCCGGGGAGGTCCGTGGGGAGCGCGGCTCCCGGCGGGCGCTCGGCCTCCACGCGGACCCGCGGTCCGGCGGCGGCCGGGGGCTCGCCGGGGTCCGGCGAGGGCCCGGCCGCCGGGACCGGCACCGGCACCGGCACCGGCTCCAGGCGGGCGTCCGCGACGCGGAACACCGCGTCCGGGGCCCCGGCCAGGCGGCGCGGGTCGTGGTCGACGAAGACGACCGCGGCGCCGTCGGCGACCCGCTCGGCGACCGCGGCGTCCAGGACGCCGCGCGCGGTCCGGTCGAGGCCGGTCCAGGCCTCGTCGAGGACGAGCAGGGCGGGCGCGGCCAGCAGCGCCTGGGCGACGGCGACCTTCTGGCTGGTGCCCTTGGACAGCTCGGCGAGCGGGGTGGCCGCGTACTCGTCCGCGCCGAACCGCTCCAGCCACTCCCCCGCCCCGCGCGCCGCCTCGGCCCGGCGCAGGCCGTGGATCCGGCCCAGGTGCGTGAGGTAGCCGAGGACGGAGAAGGGCAGCTCGGCCGGGAACCGCTCGGGGACGTACGCGGTGCGCGGGCGGCCGGTGATCCGGCCGGAGGTGGGGGCGTCGATTCCGGCGAGCAGCCGCAGCAGGGTGGATTTGCCGCTGCCGTTCGTCCCCACGACCCGGGTCAGCGAGCCGGGCGGCACCTCGAGGTCGACGCCGCGCAGCACCCAGGGCCCGGCCAGGCCGTAACGGCGCCCGACTCCTCGCAGTCTCATGCCGGTTGAGCATAGGCACTCGGGCGGCGGCCCGCCGCCGCTGTCGGCGGGTGCTGGCAGACTGGAGCGCGTGACCAGATCGGACGCCCTCCCCACCAGCCCACCGCCCGTCCCCCGCAGCAGTCCGTTCCGGCACGCGGAAACGGACCGGGACGCGGCGCCGCAGTTCGTGCTGCCCCTGGTGGTGCGGATCGAGAAGGCCGCGCCCCCGGCCCGTACGGACGCCCTGGAGACGGCGGCGCGGGCCGTGCTGGTGCTGCTGTCGGACGAGCGGTCGACGGCGGAGGACGGCGAGTGGGCCGAGGCCGTGCGGGACTGGCAGGACGCCCGGATCCGCAAGGTCGTACGGCGGGCGCGGGGCGCGGAGTGGCGGCGCGCCCAGACCCTGCCGGGCATCACGCTCACGGGCCGGGCGGCGCCGAACAGTGAGGGCCCGGCGGCCGAGGTGCGGGTGTTCCCGCCGGTGCCGCTGGACGGGTGGCCCAAGGAGCTGGCCAAGCTCCAGGTCTCCGGCACCGACCTGGACGACCCCGCGCCACCGCCCCCGCCGGACCCGGCCGGGCCCATCCTGTGGCTGAACCCGGACGTGGGGATGTCGGCGGGCAAGGCGATGGCGCAGGCCGGGCACGGTGCGCAGCTGGCGTGGTGGGAGCTGGACGACGCGCAGCGGGCGGCCTGGCGCGAGGCCGGGTTCCCGCTGGCGGTGCGGACCGCTCCGGCCGAGCGGTGGAGCGCGCTCACCGCGAGCGGTCTGCCGGTCGTACGGGACGCGGGCTTCACCGAGATCGCACCGGGCTCCTGCACGGTGGTCGCGGACCACCCGGCCCTGCGGCGGCCCTAGGAATCTTGTCGATCAGGCCGGATCAGCGAGCGGCGTCAGGGGCACCTCCCAGCGGTAGCTGGGGGAGCGACAAGCGCGGGGCCGCGAGGTGCCGCCCGCCGCGGCAGCGGCTGATGTCACAGCGGCGTCGGGAGCCCGGCATGACCGGCAAGACACCCCTAGGGGGTGTCGGGTGGCGACCGTGGCGACGGGGTACGAGGAGGTCGACGACCCCGACGTAGCGGTCCCAGAACGCCCCGGCGTGGCCGTCACCGGAAGGCGGCGGCCAGCCGGGCGCGGGGCCGGGGCGGGCGGCGGGGCCGGGTCAGGCGCGGCGGCGCTTGCGGATCGCGCGCGTCACCACCGGCGGCAGCACATCGGCGGCCAGCCGCCGGACCTGGCTGGGGCGGCGCGGGGCGGACGCCGGGGCGGCGGCGGCCGGGCCCGGCTTGGCGGCGGGGGCGGCGGCGGGTGCCTCCAGGGCGTAGCGGGACCGCGGCGCCGCCGGGTTCTTGGGCTTTCCGGAGAACCTCAGCACCCGGCTGCCCGCGATCTCCTGCCTGCTGGTCTGCATCCCGCGGCGCCATGCGTCGTCCGCGAGCATCTCCTCCTGGATCGGCCCGGGGTCGCCCCACATGCCGTACATCTTCTGGGTGGTCAGGCAGATGGGCCGCAGTCCGCGGTTGAAGACGGCCTCCCACGCGGCGGCGGCCACGCCGGGGGTGTGCTCGGAGCGGAAGTCGTCGAGGACGACGATGCCGCCGGGCAGCAGGACGTCACGCGCGGCACCGATGTCGCCCTCCACGTGCTCGTACAGGTGCGAGGCGTCGACGTGGACGAAGCGGCAGGTGTCGTCGTCCACGAGGCTGGGCACGACGGAGGTCGTGCCCTGGATGATGTCGGGCAGCTCGTCGTGGAACGCCAGGTAGTTCTGCTCGAAGGCGGTGCGGGTGAGGGTGGAGTACGACTTCCGGGCCTCCGCCGCGTTGTTCTCGTCCGGCGCGTCCTCCGCGTCGAAGAGGTCGCAGACCGTGAAGCGCTCGTCAGCCCGCAGGTACGCGGCGGTGAAGATGGCGCTCTTGCCCATGTAGGCGCCCATCTCCATGAGGTCCCCGTGCTCCCCGAGGCGCTCCTGGCGCCTCAGGAAGAAGTCGAACAGCACTTGGTCAAGGCTGGGGAACCACCCCTTGACGTCATTGAGGCTGCGGGGGCGCTGCGCTGCTTCGGCGGTGGTGGCCGTCATGGTGCTCTCTGTTCCTCGGAGGCGGTCGGGAGAGACGTTGAATCGCGGGCCACGCTGGCAGTGACAAGCAACGCCGGGACGTCACGGTTGTGTGTTTTATGTGACCGGAACACCGGGCGAGCGGGCGGGCACAGGAGGTAAGCGGACGGAGCGCGTCCGGAATGAGGTCTTACGGACCGATGACGGGACGGCGCGGCCACGGGCCCGGCGGCCGGTGAACGCCTAGCGTCGGGGCCATGCGCGTACTCGTCACCGGCGGCGCGGGCTTCATCGGCTCGCACGTCGTCACCGCTCTCACCGACCGCGGCCATGAGCCGGTCGTCCTCGACGCCCTGCTGCCCGCCGCCCATCCGGCGCCGCCGCGGCCGTCCGGCGCCGAGTGGGTCCACGCCGATGTGCGGGACCGGGCGGCGGTGGAGGAGGCGCTGCACGGGGTGGACGCCGTCTGCCATCAGGCGGCGATGGTCGGCCTCGGCAAGGACTTCGCCGACGCGCCGGACTACGTCGGCTGCAACGACCTGGGCACGGCGGTCCTGCTGGCGGCCATGGCCGAGCGCGGGGTGCGCTCCCTGGTGCTGGCCGGGTCGATGGTGGTGTACGGGGAGGGGCGCTACGACTGCCCCCGGCACGGCCGGGTCCGCCCCGGCCCGCGCGCCGAGGCCGACCTGGCGGCGGGGCGGTTCGAGCCCGGCTGCCCGGACTGCGGCACCCCGCTGCGACCGGGCCTCGTCGACGAGGACGCACCGGCCGACCCGCGCAACGTCTACGCCACCACGAAGCTGGCGCAGGAGCATCTGGCGGCGGCGTGGGCGCGGTCCGTGGGCGGCCGCGCGGTCTCGCTGCGCTACCACAACGTCTACGGTCCTGGCATGCCGCGCGACACCCCGTACGCGGGCGTCGCCTCCTTCTTCCGCTCGGCCCTCGCCCGCGGCGAGGCGCCCACGGTCTACGAGGACGGCGGGCAGCGCCGCGACTTCATCCACGTGCGGGACGTGGCCTCGGCCAACGCCGCCGCCCTGGAGGCGGTCGCCGCCACGGCGGAGCCGAGCGGCCTCACCGCGTACAACACCGGCAGCGACGACCCTCATACGATCGGCGAGATGGCCGAGGCCCTGGCGGCGGCCTGCGGCGGCCCCGCGCCGCAGGTCACGGGCGCGTACCGGCTGGGCGACGTACGGCACATCACCGCCTCGTCGCGGCGGCTCCGCGAACGGCTGGGATGGCGACCCGCGGTCCCGTTCGACGAGGGTATGACGGAGTTCGCCCACGCACCCCAGCGCGCGGCGGCCACCCCGGCGCCGCGCCCGCTCCGCCCCGTCCGGTAACGGCGTTCCGCGCCCCGCCCCGGGCCATCGGCGCACCCGCGCCGCCTCCCCCCGCTCCGGCAGGGCCACCGGCAGACGGGCGGCCGCGCCCGAGCACCGCGACGCTGCCGGGGGCGCACCGGCATCCGCGGCCACCGGACGCGCCCTTCCTCGACCCCGAGTGCGCGACCCCACCGGAACCGGAGGACCGCCCGGGCGTGCCTACGCCCGGGCGGCGGGCAGGCGGACCTCGAAGCGGCAGCCGCCGTCGACGTTCCGCACGGCCGCCTGGCCGTGGTGGGCCTCGACGATGCCGCGGACGATGGCGAGGCCCAGCCCGGCGCCCGCCGGGGGCGTACGGGCGTGGGTGCCGCGCCAGCCGGTGTCGAACACGCGCGGCAGGTCCTCCTCCGGGATGCCGCCGCAGCCGTCGGTGACGGACAGCACCACCGTGTCGGCCTCGCGCCGGGCGGCCACGGCGACCGTGCCGTCGGCCGGGGTGCGGCGGATGGCGTTGATGAGGAGGTTGCCGAGGACGCGGGTCATCTCCTTCCCGTCGACCTCGACCGGAATGGGGTCCACGGGGTCGCCGATCAGCTGGACGCCCAGCTCGCGGGCGACCGGGTAGACGCCCGCGAGCGCGTCGCCGATCAGGTCGTAGACGGAGATCCGGGCCGGGGCGAGGGACAGCGCCCCGGCGTGGATGCGGGACAGTTCGAAGAGGTCGCCGACCATGGTGTTGAGCCGCTCCACCTCGGTGCGCATCTGGCGGTGGTAGCGGGCCGGGTCGTCCACCATGCCGTCCTCCAGCGCCTCGGACATGGCCCGCAGTCCAGCCAGCGGGGTGCGCAGATCGTGCGAGATCCAGGCGACCAGCTCGCGGCGGGAGGATTCCAGGGCGCGTTCGCGTTCCCGGGACTGGGCCAGTTTGGCGCTGGTCGCGGCCAGTTCGCGGCCGAGCTCGGCGAGTTCGGCGGTGGCCGCGCCGTCGGGGGCCGCGAAGCTGCCGCCGTCCCCGAAGGAGCGGGCGGCGAGGGTCAGTTCATGGCTGCGGGCCACCACCCAGCGGCCCAGCAGCAGCGCGGTGGCCAGGGACACCACCGCGGCCATGGCGCAGACGGTGGTGACGACCGTCAGGTCGTGGGTGGACAGGAACATCGCCCAGGCGACCGCGAGCGTCCCGGCGAGCATGGCCGTCACCGCGACGGCGGCCACGACCGCGAGGGACACGACGACGGACCGGCCGCGCAGCAGCCGCAGGGCGAGCGCGCCGAGCAGTCCGGCCGCGGCGGCGCCGAGGAACGCGAACAGCGCCATCAACAGGACGTCACGCATGGCGGTCCGGCTCCTCCGCCCCGGCCGGTGCTTCGTGCGCGTCCGGCTCGTCGAAGCGGTAGCCCACGCCCCAGACGGTCTGGATGAGGCGTGGCGCGGCGGGGTCGTCCTCGATCTTTCCGCGCAGCCGCCGCACATGGACGGTGACGGTGGACAGATCGCCGAAGTCCCAGCCCCATACGTCCCGCATCAGCTCCTCGCGGGTGCAGGCGACCCCGGGGTGGCGCAGCAGGAAGGCCAGCAGGTCGAACTCGCGGAGGGTGAGGGCGAGTTCCCGGCCGTCCCTGGTGGCGCGGCGGGCCATCGGGTCGAGGGTGATCCCGGCGCGCCGGAGCACGGTGTCCGGCCGCTCGGCACCGGAGCCCCGCGCACCGGCGGGAGCGGCGGAGGTGGCGGTGGTACGCGGTCCGGTACGGCTGCGGCGCAGCACCGACTCCACCCGCAGCACCAACTCGCGCGGGCTGAACGGCTTGGTGACGTAGTCGTCCGCGCCGATCTCCAAGCCGAGGATCCGGTCGTCCTCGTCGCCGCGGGCGGTCAGCATGATCACGGGCACCGGGCCCTTGCCGCGGAGCGCGCGGCACACGTCCAGGCCGTCCATGCCGGGCAGCATCAGGTCGAGGACGACCAGGTCGGGCCATTGGGCGTCGGCGCGGGCGAGCGCGCCGGGGCCGTCGGCGGCCCGGTCGACGGCGAAGCCGGCGCGGGTGAGGTACCCGGCGACGACCTCGGCGACGGTCGGATCGTCGTCCACGACGAGCACGCGGCCGGGAGGAGGGGTCTGCTGCATGCCCTCCAGCCTGACACCGACCCGGGCGGACCGTCCCGCCCACGACCGGGGACGGCGGCGACGTCCGCGTTTCGTAAGGACCTGAAGTCCGGAATGCGGCTTTTTCGTTCGTAGGGTGGGCCGGGTGACAGACTCGACCGCTCCTCGTGCGGACATCGTCCTTCCGTGTCTGGACGAGGCCGCCGCCCTGCCCTGGGTGCTGGAACGCATCCCCGCCGGCTGGCGCGCCATCGTCGTCGACAACGGTTCGACGGACGACTCGGCCGCGATCGCCCGCTCCCTCGGCGCCACCGTCGTCCATGAGCCCCGCCGCGGCTTCGGGGCCGCCTGCCACGCCGGGCTGCTCGCCGCCGACGCCGACGTCGTCTGCTTCTGCGACTGCGACGCCTCGCTCGATCCCGGGCTGCTGGCGGGCTTCGTCCGCAGCGTCGCCGACGGCGACGCGGATCTCGTCCTGGGGCGCCGCCGCCCGCAGGAGCGCGGCGCCTGGCCCGTGCACGCCCGGCTCGGCAACATCGCGCTGTCCCGGATGGTGCGGCGGCGCACCGGAGCCGCCCTGCACGACCTCGGCCCCCTGCGGGCCGCCCGGCGCGCACCGCTGCTGGCCCTGGGCCTCACCGACCGCCGCAGCGGCTATCCGCTCCAGATGGTCGTGCGGGCCGCGGACGCGGGCTGGCGGATCGAGGAGCGCGACGTGCCGTACCGGCCGCGCACCGGAAAGTCGAAGGTCACCGGCACCTGGCGGGGCACCTGGCACGCGGTGCGCGACATGCGGGCGGTCCTGCGCCAGCCAGCGCCCGCGGCCGCCTCCTCCGGCGACCGCGCGGGGGCCGCCCGGTGACCGGGCCGGACGCCGGGCGGCGCGCGGAGTCCACGGTGGTCGTCATCGCCAAGGAGCCCGTCGCCGGGCGGGTGAAGACCCGGCTCACTCCCCCGTACACCCCGGCGGAGGCGGCGGCGCTCGCCGGGGCCGCCCTCGCGGACACCCTGCACGCCGTGCTCGGAATGCCCGCCCGGCGCCGGGTGCTGGCGCTCGACGGGGCTCCCGGGCCCTGGCTGCCGCCGGGCATCGAGGTCGTGCCGCAGGGCGGCGGCGGCCTGGACGAGCGGCTGGCCGCGGCCTTCGCCGGATGCCAGGGGCCCACGCTGCTGGTCGGCATGGACACCCCGCAGATCAGCCCCGTCCTGCTGGCGCCCGCGCTGGGCAGGGGCGGCTGGCGGGACTGCGACGCCTGGTTCGGCCCCGCCGCCGACGGCGGGTTCTGGGCCCTGGGCCTGGCGGAACCCGATCCGGAGCTGCTGCGCGGCGTGCCGATGTCCACGCCCACCACCGGCGCCGCCCAGCGGCGCCGTCTGGTGGACGCGGGGCTGCGGGTGCGCGAACTGCCCGTGCTGCGGGACGTCGACACGGCGGACGACGCCGCGTGGGTGGCGGCCCTCACCCCGGGCAGCCGGTTCGCCCGTACCCTCGCCGGGCTGCCCCGGGCCGCCGCCCGATGAGCACGGCGATACGCGACGACGCGGGCGGCACCAGGGGGTCCTGGCGCGCCGACCCCTATACGCGGGCGCTGAGCGCGGGCCGGGGCCCGCTGTTCCTGCGCCGTGCGGACGGCTGGCTGCTGCCCCTGGAGGTCGAGCGCTGGTGCGCGGACGCCGACGCGGCGGACCGCACCGTGCTGCGCCGGTGCCGGGGGCCCGTCCTCGACATCGGGTGCGGCCCCGGGCGGCTGGTGGCCGCGCTCGCCCCGCACGGCCGCACCTGCCTCGGCATCGACGTGAGCCGGGCGGCGGTCGCCCGTACCGTCCGCGCCGGCGGCCCGGCCCTGTGCCGCTCGGTCTTCGAGCCGCTGCCGGACGAAGGGCGCTGGGGCACGGCGCTGCTGCTCGACGGCAACATCGGCATCGGCGGCGACCCCCGGGCCCTGCTGGCGCGGGTGACGCAACTCCTCGCCCCCGAGGGGCTGCTGATCGTCGAGGCGGCCACCGCCGACGTCGACGAGCGGGTCCGGGTGCGGGTGGACGACGGGCGCGGCCCGGTCGGCACGGCGTTCCCCTGGGCCCGGGTGGGCGCCCCCGCGCTGCTGCGCCACGCCCGCGCGGCGGGCTGGACCGCCGTCGAACGCTGGACGGCCCGGGGCCGCGACTTCATGACCCTGCGTCGCGCCGCCGTGCCCGGGACCGCCGCACCGCCGTCCTGACCGACAGCCAGAGCGCGGAGACGGCGAACAGCCCGGCGGTGATCAGCAGCCAGCGCGGCAGGAAGACATCGGCGGACAGCCCGGCCGCACGCTCGTAGCGGCTCCGCTGCGTCCCCGCGATCAGCGGGAACCACACCAGCAGCAACAGTCCCGAGACGAAGGCGGGCACCCGAACGAAGTTGACGTACGAGGCGGGCGCCGGGACCGCCCGCCGGAGCGCCCGGTCGGCGAGCCCGTACAGCGGCAGCAGCACCAGGTCGTGCAGGACGGCCGCGCCGACGAACCACAGCACGATCCCGAGCCAGTCGCCGCGCAGCAGCCGCACCCCCGCGTAGGCGGTCAGCGCGAAGGAGCACAGAAGCAGGAGCAGATGCAGGGGCGAGTCGCCGTAACGCCGCCGGAAACCGGAGCTCTTCATGCCGTCTCCCCGGTCTCTCCGAAGCTCAGCCGGGCCACCCACTTGGTGTTGTGCACGCCCGGGGCGTTCGGGACGATCACGCGCGCCGGGTAGCCGTGGTCCGGCGACAGGTCCGCGCCGTTGACCCGCAGGGCGAGCAGGGAGCGCGGATCGCGGACCTGGTTGTCGCGCAGCACGACCGAGCGGAACGAGCCGTGCCGCTGGAGCGATTCGACGAGGACGCCCGGCGGCCGCTCGCCCAGTCCGACGAGCCCGGCGAGGTCGGCCAGCCGCACCCCCTCCCACCGCTGGTCGGGGGTGGACCACCCCTCGACGCAGGCGATCGGCAGCGCCGCCCCGTGCCGCGGCAGCCGCAGCAGCTGCTCACGGGTGAGGACGACCTCACGTCCCGGGCCGCGCACCACCAGCCGCCAGCCGGGGCCGATGTCGCGGGCGCGGATGCCGACGGCCGCGGCGGTCTTGTTGATCTGGAAGCCGTTCGGCCCCCGGCCCGGCTCCCGGCCGTGCGGGGCGAGCAGCGCGGTGTTCCGCAGCGGCCCGTCGAGGCTCTGCCCGGCCGTCACCACCAGCAGCGCGGCCGAACCGGTGCCCACCATGGCGAGCGCGCCCCGCCGCGACATGGTGGGCGGGGCGGGATCCGGGCTGACCAGACCGGTCTCGTCGGGCGGTTCCGGACGGGTGCGGGAGACGGGGGTGCGCAGCTCCGCCCGCAGGTCGCGGCCGCGCAGCGCGCGCACCATGCGCGGGAAGCGGAGCGCCACGTGGACGGCGAACGCGCCCATGAAGATCCACGCGCCGTAGAAGTGCAGCGGGTAGAAGGACCCGGGAAAGACGTACTCCAGCTGGACGTTGAGCACCCCGGTCACGAACTCGAACAGCCCGCCGCCGACCAGCGCGAGCAGCGACAGCCGCTCAAGACCGTGCCCGAGGGACCGCACCGGCGGCCGCTCGAACAGCTTGGGGACGACGGACCACAGCTTGGCCAGCAGTACCGGGACCAGTACGACGCCGAGCGTGACGTGCACCCCTTGGGTGACGCGGTAGAGCCAGACGGGGTGGGTCGGCCAGGAGAAGAGGTAGAAGCCGAGCAGCCCCTTGTCCGGCGTCTTGTCGTTGACCGGCGACAGATCCGGGTTGTACGCGGCGTACGACAGCAGCCCGGTGACGAACAGCACCGGAATCCCGAACAGCAGGATCAGGCCGAAGACGGACGTCAGCCAGGGGCCGCGCAAGGGGCTGCGCCAAGCGGGGGAACGGTGACTCATGGCACGACGGTAGGGCCGCCGGACCGGTCCTCAGGGGCTCCGACGCATGACGAAATTCTGACGTCGGCCCACCCGGCCGTACCTCACCCCCAGGATCTGACGGTTCGGTGACATCACGCGCCGCAGCGGCCATTCCGGCAGGTCACCGGCATAGCGTGAGGCCGTGAAGCTCCCCCTCCGCACCGATGACCCGACCCTTCGTACCCCGGGTGGCGACGAGCGGACCGGCCGCCGCCGGGATGTGCTCGCCGCGGCTGCCGCCGCGCTCCTCTTCGCCGTCGCGGCCGTCGTCGGCACCCTGATCCAGCGGACCGACCACACCCTGTACGTCGACTGGGCGCCGCTGTACGCCGACTGGCTGCCCCACGCGGGCCCCGGCACGCCCGCCGCCGTGGCCCTCGCCGTGGCCGTCGTCGCCCACGGGCCGCGGATCGCGGCGACGCTGCCGTGGCGTCGGCTGCTGTGGGCGGGCTGGGCGACCGCGATGGCCTGGACCTGGTCGCTGGCGCTCGTCGACGGCTGGGGGCGGGGCGTCGCCGGGCGGCTGACGCAGCGCCATGAGTATCTGCGCGGCATCGACCGCTTCCAGGACGTCGGCGCCGCGCTCCGCGGCTTCACCGGTCACATCCTCCTCACCCAGCCCGACCACTGGCCCGCGCACATCGCCGGGCATCCGCCGGGCGCCGTGCTCACCTTCGTCGGGCTGGACCGCCTCGGGCTCGGCGGCGGCGGATGGGCGGGGGCGTTCTGCATCACCGCCGGAAGCTCGGCGGTGGCCGCCGTCCTGGTCACGCTGCGCGCACTGGGCCAGGAGCGCGCGGCGCGCACCGCCGCGCCCTTCCTCGTACTGGCCCCGGCCGCGGTGTGGGTGGGGGCGTCGGCGGACGGCTATTTCGCGGCGGTCGCGGCCTGGGCACTGGCGCTGCTCGCGCTGGCGGCGACCCGTACGACCCGGGCGCCGGGGGCCGTCGCGCTGGCCGCCGGGCTGCTGCTCGGTCTCACCGCGTACGTGTCGTACGGGCTCACGCTCATGGCGCTGCCCGCCGCGGCCGTACTGCTCCTCGCCCGTACGGCACGGCCACTGCCCGGAGCGCTGGTCGGCGCCGCGGTGGTGGCGGGCGCGTTCACTTTGGCCGGTTTCGCCTGGTGGGAGGGGTACGACCTGCTGGTCGAGCGCTACTACCAAGGGGTCGCGGCGGACCGCCCGTACGGCTACTGGGTGTGGGCCAACCTCGCCAACGCGGCGATCGCGGCCGGTCTCGCCTCCGTCGCCGGGGCCCGCCGGGCGGTGGGGGCCGCGCCGGGGGCGGTACGGCGGCTGCGCCGCGGCGATCTGGGCGATGAGGGCGGGGCGGACGGGCTCGTGGTGCTCGTGTTCGCCGCGCTGCTCGCGCTGGCCACCGCCGATCTGTCCGGGATGAGCAAGGCCGAGACGGAGCGCATCTGGCTGCCGTTCGTGCTCTGGCTGCTTCCGGCCGCCGCGCTGCTTCCCGCCCGTGACCTGCGCCGCTGGCTGGCGGCGCAGGCCGGTCTCGCGCTGCTGGTGAACCATCTGCTGCTGACCGGTTGGTGAGTGCCGGTCAGTGAGTAGCCGATGTGAAGAGCAGGTGATACTTCTGTGATACTGAGCGGGGCACACAACTGAACCGTTGCCAGGGGGCGGGACCCGTTGAAGGCGTTGAAGACCTTGAAGGCATCACGATCCTTGAAGGCGTTGAAGGCATTATCGGCGCGGAACGCCTATGGCATGGCCGCGCCCCTGGGCGCGCTGACGGCCGTGGCCGTGGTCGTGGCGCTGCTCATCGCCCTGACCTCGCCGGGCGATACGAGCGGCGCGGTGGACGGCAGCGTCCAGGCCGCCGCCCCCGTGCCGCGAGGGGACAAGGTCCCCAGGGGCACCAAGAAGAAGAACAAGTACGCCGACTGGGACGGCAAGGTGAAGGTGATCGGGGACGGCTCGACGTCCTACACCGGCCCCCAGCCGAAGCAGCCGAAGATCGAGAAGCTGAAGCCGGGGCAGAAGCCCCCGCAGTTCGTGGTCTTCTCCTGGGACGGCGCGCTGGAGAACGGCGATCACCTCTTCTCCCGCTTCCGCCGGGTCGCCAAGGAGAGCGACGCCCGGATGACGTTCTTCCTGAGCGGCATGTATCTGCTGCCCAAGTACAAGAGCAGCCTCTATCGTCCGCCGATGCACAAGCAGGGCGCGGCCGCCATATCCTTCCCCACCGATGAGCACATACGCGAGACGCTGGAACAGCTGCGCGGGGCGTGGCTGGAGGGCAATGAGATCGGCTCGCACTTCAACGGGCATTTCTGCGGCTCCAAGGGCGGCGGCGAGTGGACCACCCGGCAGTGGAAGAGCGAGACCGAGCAGGCGTACTCCTTCGTGAAGAACTGGAAGACCAATACCGGCTTCACCGACATCGAGCCGCTGCCCTTCGACTATGACGAGGAACTGGTCGGCGGCCGTGCCCCCTGTCTCGAAGGACAGAAGAATCTGATCCCGGCCATCAAGTCGATGGGCTGGCGCTACGACGCGAGTTCTCCGGGCGACTTCCAGATCTGGCCGTCCAAAATCGACGGCATATGGAACTTCCCGCTCCAGTTGGTGCCGTACCCGGAGAGCGAGAAGCAGGTCCTCTCCATGGACTTCAACTTCCTCTTCAATCAGTCCGGTGACAGCACCGACGGCGATCCGGCGAAGTACGCCGAATGGGAGCGGCTGACCCGAGAGGGCTATCTGAACGGTTTCGAGCGCGTCTACAACGGCAGCCGGGCACCGCTGTTCATCGGCAACCACTTCGAGACCTGGAACGGCGGCATCTATATGCAGGCCATCGAAGACGTGATGCGCAGCGTGTGCAAGCGCCAGGGTGTGCGGTGCGTATCGTTCAAGCAGCTCGCGGACTGGCTGGACGCCCAGGATCCGAAGGTCCTGGAAAAGCTGCGGATGCTCGACCCGGCGGAATCTCCGGACTGGAAGTCGTACACCAAGTAGCGATACGGCGAGAAACACAGAGCCCGGCCCGGTGCGTTCCGTTCGACGCACCGGGCCGGGCTTCTATCTGTCTCCCGGCTACTTCTTCCCCGCACCCGCCATATAGCGCGTCCAGATGTCCAGCGGATAGGTGTCGCTCGCCTTTCCGGTGGCGTCTCCGCCCATTCCCTTCAGCGGCAGCAGTTCCTGGGTCTTGGGGTCCACCCGCGACAGCGACACGGCCGTGGACACCTCGTCGGTGTAGCCCACGAACCAGGACGAGGTGCCGTCCTGTGCCGTGCCCGTCTTACCGGCCGCATCGGGCCCGACCACCGCCGCCGCCTGCCCGGTGCCGCCCTGGACCGCGCCGTGCAGCGCGTCGTCCACCTGCGTCGCCACCTGGGCGCTGAACGCCCGCTTGGCGCGGTCCTTGCGCAGGGCGAACTTCTCGCCGTTGCGGGTCAGTCCGCTCACCGAGAACGGCGGCACATGGGTGCCGTTCGCGGTGAACGTCGCGTAGGCGCTGGCCATCCGGATGGAGCTGGGCGTCGCTGTGCCGAGCGAGAACATGGGCACGCGCGCGCCGAAGCTGCTGGGCAACAGCCCCGCGTCGATGGAGGCCTGGCGGACGCGGTCGAGGCCGACGTCCATGCCGAGCTGCATCATCGGGGTGTTGATGGACTGGACGATCGCCTGGCGCAGGCTGACCTGCCCATAGGACTGCTCGCCGTCGTTCTCGCCCCGCACGATCTTGCCGCTGCGGTCCCAGTAGGGCCCCTCGGGGGTCTTCACGGCGACCTTGTTGTTGCCGTCGTAGAGCGTGGTGGGGGCGACGGGTGTGCGGGGGCTGTTCCGCTCCTTGAGCACGCCGTCGCGCAGCGCGGCCGCGTAGACGAAGGGCGTGAAGGCGGTACCGGCCGGGACGACGGAGGCGTTCGCGTCGTTGAAGCCCTGTTCCAGATAGCCGGGGCCGCCGTACAGCGCCTCGATGCGCCCGCCCGGTGTCACGGAGGCGGCGCCGATGCGTACGTACCGGTCCTCCCGGCGGTTCTTGGGGTCGAGGCCGTCGCGGGTCTTCTTCACCGAGGCGGCGAGCGCCGTGACCTTCGCCTTCTCGAAGGTGGTGTGGATCTGATAGCCGCCCAGGTCGAAGTCGGCGTCGGAGATGTCGGTATGGGAACTCACATACGCCTTGGCGGTCTCCACCAGATAGCCGACCTGTCCGGTGAGCCCGGCCGGCCGGGGCGCCGGATGGGGGTCGGGGAACGTGGTGTACTTCGCCCGCTCGGCCTTGGAGAGCTTCCCGATGTCGACCATCCGGTCCAGCACCCACTTCCAGCGCTCGACCGCCCGTTCGTGGTTCTTGGCGCTGAGCGTCGGGTCGAAGGTTCCGGCGCCCTTGAGCAGTGAAGCGAGCATCGCGCCCTCGCTCGCGTTGAGCCGGGAGACGTCCTTGCCGTAGTACGCGTAGGAGGCCCGCTGAATGCCGTAGGTGCCGCGCCCGAACCAGCTGGTGTTCAGATAGCGTTCGAGAATCTCCTGCTTGCTCATCCGGTCGTCGAGCTTGATGGCCATGAACATCTCGGTGAGCTTGCGGGAGAACGTCTGGCGCTGATTCAGATAGGCGTTCTTCACATACTGCTGGGTGATGGTCGAGCCGCCCTGGGTCTCACCGCCCGTCACCATACGGGTCACGGCGCGCATCAGACCGCTCGGGGAGATGCCGCTGTCCGAGTAGAAACTGGCGTTCTCGGCGGCGAGGATCGCCCACTGGACCTTTTCCGGCACCTTGGACAACGCCACCTCCTGACGGTTGACCGGGCCCGTGCGGGCCATCTCGGAGCCGTCGGCCCAGTAGTAGACGTTGTCCTGCTGGGTGGCGAAGTCGTTGAGGTTCTTGGGTATCTCCGTCTGCATGTAGAGAAAGCTCAGGACACCGGTCAGACTCCCGAGGCAGAACACGAAGAGGAGACCCATCTGACGCCACGACGGCAGCCACCGCCGCGCGCCCCGTCTCCCGGCCCGGGGGTAGTCGATCCGGATATGGCGGGCCGCCCAGCGACGCAGCTGCAACCCGCGCCCGACCGACGACGGCGGTGGCTTACGGTGTGCGTTACGGCGGTGCTTCCCCATGGCATTGTTGCTGCCCAGCACGTGTGTTCCCCCACGCTCGCTCCGCGCGCGGGCGCGGCACAAAGGTGTGATCTTCCATCCCCCCAGACCACACGACCTTATTCTCCCTTCCGAACATCTGTCGCCACAGGGCCCCAAAATTTTGTAACAGTGCAGATATTCCGCAACTCACCGCCCCACCACGGCCGTCGGAGACCGTGAAGGCGGGCGACGCGGGGCGCGCCGAGGGGCGTAGCGTGACACCCCGAAGCTCAAATGAACCTCTGAACCACAAGCGCCGTGGATTCGTCCTCCCCTCCGGGGGTCATTACCCCGGCAGGTGAGAACGCCCGGCAAGAGACCGGCAGGAGAAGGGGGAGCCATGACGCGTCTCGGTACCGGAATCGGCTGGCGACCGGAAATCGCCGAGGACATCGCGCGCCTGCCCGGCATCGACTGGGTGGAGGTGGTGGCCGAGAACGTCTGCCCCGGCCATGTGCCGGACGCGCTGCTGCGGCTGCGCGAGCGCGGTACGACGGTGGTCCCGCACGGCGTCTCGCTCGGCCTCGGCGGCGCCGAGCGGCCGGACCCGGAGCGGCTGAGCGCCCTCGCGGAGCGGGCGGAGGCACTGGGCTCGCCGCTGGTCACCGAGCACATCGCGTTCGTACGGGCCGGGGGGCCGCTGACCGGGTCACCCGCCATCGAGGCCGGGCATCTGCTGCCGGTGCCGCGTACCCGGGACGCGCTGGACGTGCTGTGCGAGAACGTGGCGATGGCCCAGGAGGCGCTGCCGGTGCCGCTCGCCCTGGAGAACATCGCCGCGCTGATCTCCTGGCCAGGCGAGGAGATGACCGAGGGGCAGTTCCTGGCCGAGCTGGTCGAGCGGACCGGCGTGCGGCTGCTCATCGACGTCGCCAACCTGCACACCAACCACGTCAACCGGGGCGAGGACCCGGCGAAGGCGCTGGACGAGCTGCCGACCGAGGCCATCGCGTACGTCCATGTGGCGGGCGGCGTCGAACGGGACGGGGTGTGGCACGACAGCCACGCCCACCCGGTGACGCAGCCGGTGCTCGACGTGCTCGCCGGGCTGTGCGCCCGTACCACGCCGCCCGGGGTGCTGCTGGAGCGGGACGAGGACTTCCCGGCGGCCGAGGAGCTGGCGGGCGAGCTGGACGCGATCCGCGCGGTGACGGCGGCCGGGGTGACGGCCGCCGATGCCGCGCCCGCGCCGAAGCACGGCCCGCACGGAAACGGCGTACCGGACATCGACGCCGCGCGGGAGCGGCTCGCGCGCGCCCAGACCGCGCTGCTGTCGGCGCTCGTCGCGGGCGCCCCGGCGCCGGAGGGCTTCGACCGGCGGCGGCTGGGGGTCCAGAGCCGGGCGCTGACGTCCAAGCGGGCCGGGGTGGTCGCCAAGGTCGCCCCCGAGCTGCCGGAGATCCTGGGCGACGGCTACCGGCGGGCGTTCGGGGGGTACGCCGACGGCCGTCCGATGACCGGCGGCTACCGCCGCGACGCGATGGCGTTCGTCGAGCATCTGCTGGCGGCCGATGACGTCCGGGACGCCGCGACCCGGCGCCGGCTGACGCTGTGGTGGCAGGAGCGCTCCGGGCCCGCCCCGCTGTCCTCGCACCCGCTGGCGCGCTTCGCCCGCCGGGCCCGGCTCGTGCTGAGCGGGGGGTGACGGGCATGGACGCGATCGTGATCCTCGTGTACGTGGTGGTGGCCGTGTCGTCGGCCGTGGTCATCACGGGCGTCGCACGGACCCGGCGGGCCGCCGCGGGGGCGCCGGAAACCGGCGTCGACGACCTCCTGGAGGCCGCGTTCCTGGCGGGCGGGCCCGGCCGGGTGGCCGACACCGTGATCAGCGAGATGCACACCGATGGCCGGCTGGCGGTCGGCGGGCCCGGGGTGGTCTCGATACGGCAGCCGGTCGCCCGCACCCCGATCGAGAACGCGCTTCTCACCGTTCTCACCAACTCCCCGAACGGCGCCCTCGACCGGCTGCGCCGGGAGCTGATGCGCGCCCCGGAGGTGCAGGCCATCGGGGACGACCTGGCGGCGCGCGGGCTGCTGATGCGCCCCGCCGCCCTCCGTCCGTGGCGGAGCGCGGCGCAGGCGCAGGTGGTGGCCTGCTGGCTGGGCGTGCCCCTGGGCATCTGGCTGACCGTCCGGCAGAACACGGACGGGAGCGACGCGTTCCCGGTGATCTTCCGGATCCTTCCGGCACTGTTCCTCGGCTTCGGGATCGGCGGCGTCTGCGCGAGCCTGGCCAAGGGCCGGCTGACGTCGGCCGGGAGGCGGGCCCTGGACGCCTTCCGGAGGGACATCGAGATGGGCACCGCCGAGCGGCCCGGAAGGCTGCCCGGCGGGCACTGGTCGTCCGCGCCCGGCGTATCCTCCGCGAACTCCGCGGCGAGGGCGGCGCCCGCCGTCGCGGTCGCCGTGGCGCTGGGCGGCGCGGCCACCATCGCCGCCGACACGGTGCTGCGGGACCAACTGTTGCAGGCGCACCGGGTGACGGGCGCGTCCTCGGGCAGCGGTTCGGGCTCGTCGGGCGTCTCCGACTTCTCCGGCGGCTCGTGGTGCGGCGGGGGCTCCGGGGGCTCCGGCTGCGGCGGCTCGTCGTGCGGAGGCGGCTCCTCGTGCGGGGGCGGCGGTTCCGGCTGCGGCGGGGGCGGTTCGGGCTGTGGCGGGGGCGGCGGCGGGGGCGGCTGCGGCGGAGGCAGCTGACCGCTCACGCGTCGTGGCACCGAATCGCGCATTTCGCGAAATCTCTGGCGTGGAAGCGGTCGGGTCCAGTAGAACTCGGCCATGTTGTGGGTCCTGTTCCTGCTCGTCGCATGGGGCTCTGCGGTGGTCAGCTGCACCCGCCTGTGCCTCGCCGCGGTCGCGGCCGCCCAGCCCATGGAAGCCACCGCCGGTCCGCGGCCCGACGGGCGGACCCTGAGCCTGTACGAGGCGGCGTTCCTGGCAGGCGGGCCGCGGCGGGTCGCCGATCTCGCCCTGGTGTCGATGTCCCGTGAGCGCCGCCTGCTGCTCGCCCACACCGGCTG
Source organism: Streptomyces sp. BRA346 (assembly GCF_052851135.1). Lineage (NCBI taxonomy): Bacteria > Bacillati > Actinomycetota > Actinomycetes > Kitasatosporales > Streptomycetaceae > Streptomyces > Streptomyces sp. BRA346. The sequence continues at coordinate 161,045 of NZ_JAIWIH010000008.1, forward strand.
GGTCACCGTCGTGGACCCGGACGGCCGGAACGATCTCGAACGCTCGGTCATCGCCGCGATAGGCCCGCGGGGCCAGTCCCCCGTGCCGCCGGTCCGCAACCTCCTGACCACCGCCGACCCGGTGCGGGCGCTGGCCGACCGGCTGGTGGCGGCGGGGCTCGCGGTACCCGCGGGAGCCCGCGCGAACGTCGCGGCCGCGGTGCGGCAGGTGCGGCTGGCGTGCGGCGTGATCCTGCTGACGGGCGTGGTCGCGCTGCTGATGGTGCCACCCGCGTCGGGCCCGGGACCGGCGCTGGCGTGGTTCGCGCTTCCGCTGCTCCTCACCGCGAGCTGCCTGGTGATCGCGCGGGTCGAGGTGCATCCGTACTCGCGCTGGGCCTCGCCCGCCGGACAGCAGCTGCTGGGCCGGATCGACGTGCCGCCCCGGCGGCCCGTCGCCCAGCGCACCGGGGGCGGGGCCGACGAGGAGCCCGACGACGGCGAGCTGCTCACGGCCCTCGCCGTCCACGGCACGGCCGCCCTGCCCGATCCGGCGCTGCGCGCCGCGCTGAGGGCGCATTGGGGTCATTGACCCGACACCTTGGGGTCCAATGGCCCCGACACCGCGGCCCGGTGCTTTACATGGTCAATCTCCGCACCAAGTATCCCTTTTGTTGCGTTATGGGCGGAGAGGGACGGCTTGTGAGAGCAGCAGCGCTGTACGGCATCCTCGGACCGCTGTCCCTGTCCCTGGCGATGACGGCGCTGCTCGCCACCCCCGCCACCGGCAGACCGCTCGCCGCGCCGCCACCCGCGCACCCCACCGCCGCGGCCGCCGCCGGGCCCCCGGCGCCGACCGCCGTCGCGGCGGCGCCCGCCTGGTCCGGCTCCCCCGCCTCCGCCGTGCTGGCCTCGCCCACGCTGGTCGTGCCCCGGGGCGGCGCCGCCCAGGCCCGCGGGGTGACCGTGGCGGCCCGGGAGGCGGCCGCCCGGGGCATCACCTTCGGCAGCTGCCCGAGCTCCGAGGAGCTGTCGTCCGACGTCCGCTGCGGCACCGTCTCCGTACCGCTGGACTACGCGCGGCCGCACGGCAGGCACATCCGCCTCACCGTCAGCCGCGTCCGCGCCTCCGGGCCCGAGGCCCGGCGGCAGGGCGCGCTGGTCTACAACCCGGGCGGGCCGGGCGCGTCCGGCATGACGTTCCCCGAGTACGCCGCCCAGGACGGCTTCCGCAAGACGGCCGCGGTCTACGACTTCGTCGGCTACGCGCCCCGCGGAGTCGGCGGCTCCGCGCCGGTGTCCTGCCGACGCCCGGAGTCCTTCGCCAAGACGCCGACCAGCTCCCCGCAGCACCCCTCCGCCGCGTATCTGCGGGCGATGCGCACGCGGGCGCGCGCGTACGCCCGGGGCTGTGTGCGCCGTACGGGGGCGGCCCTGCGGCACATCACCACGCTGAACAACGCCCGCGACCTCGATGTGCTGCGTGCCGCGCTCGGCGAGAAGCGGCTCACCTTCGTGGGCGCCTCGTACGGCACGTACTACGGGGCCGTCTACGCGACGCTCTTCCCCCGCCATGTGCGCCGCATGGTGTTCGACAGCGTGGTGAACCCCGGCCCCGCGCAGATCTGGTACCGCAACAACCTGGACCAGTCCCTGGCCTTCGAGCGGCGCTGGGCCGACTGGCGCCGCTGGGCGGCCCGGCACCACGCCGTCTACCGCCTCGGCACGACGCCCGCCCGGGTACTCGCCGCGTACCGGAAGGCGGCCCACCGCCTGGCCCGGAAACCGGCGGGCGGCCGCGTCGGCACCGGGGAGCTCCAGGACGCGTTCGTGCGGGTGGGCTACAACGACGCCTACTGGGACCCCAGCGCGCGGGCCCTGTCCGCCTATCTGCGCGGCAATCCCCGGCCGCTGATCGCGCTGGCCGCGTCCGAGTCCCGGAACGCGGTGGCCGACGAGAACAGCACCGCCGTCTACACGGCCGTGGAGTGCAACGACGCGCCCTGGCCGCGCCGCTGGGCGAGCTGGAACCGGGAGAACACCGCCCTCGCGCGCCGGGCGCCCTTCGAGACCTGGGACAACGTGGCGATGAACCTGCCCTGCGCCTACTGGCCGCTGGGGCACGACACCCCCATGGACGTGACCGCCCGGCCGGGGCTGCCGCCGGTGCTGCTGCTGGCGGCCGAACGGGACGCGGCCACTCCGTACGCGGGCGCCAAGGAGCTGTGGCGCAGACTCCCCGGCGCCTCCCTGGTGACCGAGCGGAAGGCCGGTACCCACGGCCTGTGGGGCGGCCCCAACGCCTGCGTCAACCGCAAGGTCGACACGTATCTGCTGACCGGGAAGACGCCGGGCCGGACCGCCTCCTGCGCACCGCGCCCGGCACCGGAGCCGCGTCCGGCCCCGGTGCCCGGGTCCGGCAAGCAGCCCGCGCTCCCCGGAGGCCCGGGGGCGCCGTGACGGGCAGGGCCGTGACGGGCAGGGCCACGGCCGTCAGGGCGGTGACCGTCAGGGCCGTGACCGTCAGGCCAGACCGGCGACCAGTTCGGAGACCGGCTTGCGCCGCCCGGTGTAGAACGGCACCTCCTCGCGCACATGACGGCGCGCCTCGGAGGCGCGCAGATGGCGCATCAGGTCGACGATCCGGTGCAGCTCGTCCGCCTCGAAGGCCAGGATCCACTCGTAGTCGCCGAGGGAGAACGACGCGACGGTGTTGGCGCGCACATCGGGGAAGCCGCGCGCCATCTTGCCGTGGTCGGCGAGCATCGTGCGGCGCTCCTCGTCGGGCAGCAGATACCACTCGTAGGACCGCACGAAGGGGTAGACGCTGACGTAGTCGCGCGCGTTCTCGTCCGCGAGGAACGCGGGGATGTGCGACTTGTTGAACTCCGCCGGGCGGTGCAGCGCCATGTTCGACCACACCGGCTCCAGGGCGCGGCCGAGCCGGGTGCGGCGGAAGAGGTTGTACGCCTCCTGAAGCGCGTCGGAGGTCTCCGAGTGCCACCAGATCATGACGTCCGCGTCCGCCCGCAGCCCGGAGACGTCATAGGTGCCGCGCACGGTGACGTCCTTGGCGGCGAGCTGTGCGAAGAGCTGCTCGACCTCGTCGGCGTAGCCGGTGCGGTCCTCCGGCAGCACGTCGCGCAGCCGGAACACCGACCACAGGGTGTAGCGGATGACCTCGTTGAGGTCCTTGGCCTTCTTCCCCGCGTTGGGCGCCTTGGGCGACGGGACGGTCTCGGGGGTGTCGGGGGTCTCGGGAGCAGCAGTCATGGTGCCTATTCTCGCTCTCCGCCGTGCGAGCCCGCCGCCAGGGTCGCCGTCAGCAGCTCGTCGGCGGCCGTGCGGGCGGATCCGATGCACGCGGGGATGCCGACGCCGTCGTAGACCGCGCCGCACACCCGCAGCCCGGGCAGCTTGGCGACCTCCGCGCGGATCCGGGCGACCCGGTCGAGATGGCCGACCGGGTACTGCGGCAGCCCGCCGTCCCAGCGGCTCACCCGGGTCGCCACCGGCCGGGCGTCGAGTCCGGTGGCCGCGCCGAGATCGGCGAGCGACATCTCCACCAGGTCGGCGTCGTCGCGCTTCAGATGCTCCTCGTCCTCGAACCGCCCGATCGAGGTACGCAGCACGAAGAGGTCGGGGGCGGCGTCGCGGAGCCAGCCCCATTTGCGGCTGGAGAACGTGGCCGCCTTGATCGTGCGGCCGTCGACCGGCGGGACCAGGAAGCCGCTGCCGTCGGCGAGCGACGCCGCGTCGTCGCGGCGGAAGGCCATGGTGATCAGCGCCATGGAGGCGTAGTCGACGGTGGCCAGCTCGGCGGAGGCGGCCGGGGAGTCGGCGGCCAGGAGCCGGGCGGCGGCGGGCGCGGGGGCCGCCACCACGACCGCGTCGGCCCGCAGCACCTCGTCGTCGGTGACGACGGTCCAGCCGTCGACGGTCCGCCGCAGCTCCCGTACGGGCGCGCCGGTGCGGATCTCGCCGCCCCCGGCCCGTACGGCGTCGGCCACCGCGAGCGGCAGCCGCCCGATGCCGCCGTCGATGCCCATGAACACCGGCCCGGCCCCGCCCTGCCGCTGGGCGGCCCGCTCGGTCAGCTCCCGGACCCCCTCGGCCAGCGGGCGGTTCGCGCGGGCCAGTTCGAAGAGGGTGGGCACCGCGGCCCGCATCGAGGTGCGGTACACATCCCCCGCGTACACCCCGCCGAGCAGCGGCTCGACCAGCCGGTCCACGACCTCCCGGCCGAGCCGGGCCGCGATGAACTCGCCGAGCGCCACGTCCTCGCCGACCGGTGTGGGCGGCAGCTCCGCGTCACGGGCGATGCGCGCCAGCCCCTCGTCCGAGATCACCCCGGACGCGGCGAGCGGCGCCACGTCGCCGGGCACGCCCATCACATGGCCCTTGGGCATCGGCCGCAGGGTGCCGCGCGTCCACAGGGAGGCGGTCGCGGTCGCGGGCGGCTGGAGCCGCTCGCCGAGGCCGACGGCGCGCGCAAGATCCACCGCCTCCGGGCGCCGGGCGAGCATCGATTCGGCGCCCAGGTCCACGGCGACGCCCTCGAGCTCGCCCGCGCACAGCTTGCCGCCCAGCCGCCCCGACGCCTCCAGCACGGTCACCCGCGCCCCGCCGGCCTGGAGCCGGTGGGCGGCCGCGAGACCCGAGATCCCGCCGCCGATGACGACGGCATGGCCGGTGTGCCCCGGGGGCGGGGAGGTCACTGCGCTCATGCCCCCACTCTCTCACCCGCCCCCAGGAGGTGATGGGCCGAGGCCGTGGCGAGGTCGGCCTCGATGCGGGCGGCGGCGGTCCGCAGCGCCGGGAGCAGCTCCTCGACGGCTGCCTCCGCGCTGCCGCGGCCCGCGTGGGTGGCGATGTTGAGCGCGGCCACCACCCGGCGGTCCGCGCCCCGCACGGGCACCGCGAGCGACCGCAGCCCCTCCTCCAACTCCTCGTCCACCAGGGCGTAGCCGTCCCTCCCGGTCCGCTCCAGGACGCGGGCCAGCTCGGGCACGGCGGTCACGGTGTGCCGGGTCAGCGGCTTCGGGTCGAGCCCGGCGAGATACTCCGCGCGCCCGCCCGCGTCCAGCCCGGCGAGCAGCACCCGGCCCATAGAGGTCGCGTAGGCGGGGAAGCGGGTGCCGATGGTGATGTTGACGCTCATGATCCGCACGGTCGGTACGCGCGCCACATACCGGATGTCGTCGCCGTCGAGGACCGCCAGGGACGCCGACTCGTGGACGGTGCGGACGAGTTCGCGCATATGGGGCCGGGCCAGCTCGGTGAACGACAGGTCGCCCAGCGGTGCGTAGCCCAGCTCCAGCACCCGCGGCAGCGGGCGGAAGGCCCGGCCGTCGGCCTCCGCGTACTCCGCGTATCCCAGCTCGACGAGGGTCAGCAGGGAGCGGCGCGCGGTGGCCCGGGGCAGCCCGGTGGTCTCGGCGACGGCGGTGAGCGTGCGCCCGCGCCGCGCGCCGTCGCCCTCCTCCCCCTCCCCCGGCGTGCCCAGCGCCCGCAGCACGGTGAGTCCGCGCGCGAGCGACTGGAGATACCCGGTCCCCAGCTCCCGCTTGGCCGCCCGCGCCGGATCCTCGGCGCCCCCCGCCGCGGCCGGTCCGTGCCCGTCTTCCGGCGGGCGGCGGACGGGCGGGGACGCCAGGGCCGCCTCCATCGCCGGGAGCTCCGCGCGCAGCGGGCCCAGCACGGCGGCCCGCAGCGAGGCCACGTCATGGCGGCTGGTGTGGCTGACGACGTTCACCGCGCACACGGTGCGGCCCGAGGCGTCCCGGACCGGAACGGACACCGCCACCAGGCCGGGCTCGATCAGCTGGTCGTCGGCCGCCCAGCCGGTCCGGGCGGCCTCCCGTACGCGCGCCTCGAACCCGGTGTCCGCGGCGGGCCGGTGGCGCGGCGGAACGGCGGGGAAGGCCGCGTCGAGGGGGTCGGCGGCGCGGCGGGCGCGCCAGGCCGCCCACGCCGGCTCGTCCCACTCGGCGGCGAAGAGCGCGCCCGGGGCGCAGCGCTCGGCGGGGAGCAGGTCGCCGATGCGGAAGGCGAGGGACATGGTGCGGCGGCGGGTGGCCTGGACGACGAACCGCGCCCCGTCGCCGTCCGGCACGGCGACCGAGACCGATTCGTCGAGCCCGTCGGCGAGCCGCTCGGCGAACGGACCGAGCGCGTCCGGCAGGCCGCTGGCGGCGAGGTAGGCGTTGCCCAGCTCCATGAGCCGGGTCGCGAGGCTGATGTCGCGCCCGTCGAGCCGCACATACCCCAACTGCTCGAGCGTGCCCACGACGCGGTCGACGACGGACCGGGCGAGCCCGGTGCCGCGCACGAGGTCGCCGGGCCGGACCGCGCCCTCGCCCCGGTGCGCGGCCAGCCGGGTCAGCTCGCAGAGCACGGCGAGGCCGCGCTCGAGAGGACCGACGGGGCCATTGACAGGTGGGGTCACCGGACCGAGACTCATCACAAGCTCGATTATGAACGAAGTTTCACTCCGCGAACAAGTGGGTCCTCGCTTCACCGGATCCGGACGAAGGGACTTTCGATGCACACGACGGTCGGGATCATCGGCGCGGGGCCCGCCGGGCTGCTGCTCGCCCGTCTGCTGCACCGCGCGGGGGTGGACTGCGTGGTGCTGGAGAGCCGGGACCGGGCCTATGTCGAGCAGCGGCAGCGGGCCGGAATCCTGGAGCAGGGCACGGTGGACGTGCTGCGGGAGTGCGGCGCGGCCGAGCGCCTGGACCGCGAGGGGCTGCCGCACCAGGGCATCGAGCTGCGCTTCGAGGGCCGCGGCCACCGCATCGACTTCCCCGCCGCCACGGGTGGCAAGGCAGTGACGGTCTACGCGCAGACGGAGATCGTCAAGGATCTGGTCCGGCTCCAGCTCGCCGACCCCGGGGGCCCTCCCCTGCTGTTCGGGGCCGAGGCCCTGGCGATCGAGAAGCCGGATTCCGAGGCCCCGGTCATCCGCTTCCGCCACGAGGGCCGGGAAGCGACGCTGAGCTGCGACTTCGTGGCGGGCTGCGACGGCTTCCACGGCATCGCCCGGCGCGCGGTCCCGGCCGACCGGGTCCGCACCTTCGAGCGCACCTATCCCTACTCCTGGCTGGGGGTGCTGGCCGATGTGCCGCCGTCCTGCGAGGAGTTGATCTACGCCCGCCACCAGCGCGGCTTCGCGCTGCACAGCATGCGCTCCCCGCAGGTCTCCCGGCTCTACCTCCAGGTGCCGAACGACACCGACCCCGCCGACTGGTCCGACGAGCAGATCTGGGACGAGCTGTCCGCCCGCTTCGCGCTCGACGGCGGCGACGCCGCATGGCGCCTGGAGCGGGGCCCGATCACCGCCACGTCGGTGACCCCGATGCGCAGCTTCGTGCAGGAGCCGATGCGCCACGGCCGCCTCTTCCTGGCGGGCGACGCGGCGCACATCGTGCCGCCGACCGGGGCCAAGGGGCTCAACCTCGCGGTCAGCGACGTGGTCACCCTGGCCCGCGCGCTCGCCCAGCACCACACCACGGGGTCGACCGAGCTGCTGGACGGCTACTCAGCGACCTGCCTCGCCCGGGTGTGGCAGGCCGAGCGCTTCTCGTACTTCATGACGGACACCCTGCACCGCCGCCCGGAGCAGAGCCCGTTCGAGGACCGGCTCCAGATCGCCCAGCTGGACCGGATCGCCACCTCCCGCACCGCATCCGCCGAGCTGGCCGAGAACTACGTCGGCCTCCCGCTGTCATGACGGCCCCGACGGGCCCCCGGATCGGCCACCGCCCGGACGCCGGGCGGTCCGTGGCGGGCCGGGTGCTGGCCGTACTGGACGCGTTCGACGCCTCGCACCGGTCGCTGTCCCTCACCGCCCTCGCCCGGCGCGCCGGGCTGCCGCTGGCCACCGCGCACCGGCTGGTCGCCTCGCTCACCCGCTGGGGCGCCCTGGAGCGCGACACCTCGGGGGCGTACCACATCGGGCTGCGGCTGTGGGAGGTGGCGACGCTGTCGCCGCGCGGGGTCGGGGTGCGCGAGGCGGCGCTGCCGTTCATGGAGGACCTGTACGAGGCCACCCATGAGAACGTCCAGCTGGCGGTGCGCGACGGCCTGGAAGTGGTCTACGTCGAGCTGATCTCCGGCCGCTCCGCGGTCCATGTGCGCACCCGGGTCGGCAGCCGCTGGCCGCTGCACGCCACGGGCGTCGGCCTGGTGCTGCTCGCGTACGGGCCGCCGGGTCTGGGCGAGCGGGTGTGCGCCCGGCCGATGCGCCGGTTCACCGAGCGGACCATTCAGGACCCGGCGCGGCTGCGGGCCACGCTCGCCGAGGTGCGGCGCACCGGAATCGCGGTCAGCGACCGGCAGATCACCATGGACGGGCTGTCCATCGCCGCCCCGGTGCGGGGCCCGCGCGGGGATGTGGTGGCCTCGCTGTCGGTGGTGGTCCCGGCCGCGGAGGGGCGGGCACCGGGGCTGATACCCGCGGTGCGGGTCGCCGCCCACGGCATATCCCGTACCCTCGCCGCCTCCTGGGGACAAGAGTCCCTCGCCGAGGCTTCCGGCTGACGGAAGACCTCGATCTACCCCTTGCCGGGGGTGCGTTCACGCCACATTCTGTGGGGCGCCACCTCCTGTGCGGCACACCGCGCTCCGAGCTGGAACACCCAACGCCCGAAGGGGGCGCCCGACGTGACCACCGAGGACACCGCCGCGCGGGAGCCGACGGCCCACCGCACCGGCTGGCAGCCGTACCACACGCTGTGGGCCATGCTGCTGGGCGGCTGGCTCTTCTCCTACGCCGACCGCACCATCACCGGCCCGGTAGTGACCTGGCTGATCGAGAACGACCACGGCATGCTGGGCTCCGCCAGCCATCCGCATGCCCTCGGCGGTCTGATCGGCAGCCTCTTCTTCGCGGGCTACATGCTCACCCAGTTCCCCGGCGGCTATCTCGGGGACCGCTTCGGGCATCGCACGATGCTCGCCGTCTCGCTGGTGTGGGCGGGGGTGGCGACCCTGGCCAGCGGCGTGGTGAGCGGGCTGATCGCGTTCGTCGTCCTGCGGGTGCTGACCGGTCTCGGCGAGGGCGTCTTCTACTCCAACGACCGCTCGCTGATCGCCCAGCGCACCCCGCCCGAGAAGACCAGTCTCGGCATGGGCGTCGCCATCACCGGGCTGTCGATCGGGCTGACGATCGCGACCATCAGCACGCCCTATCTGATCGACTGGGGCGCCGAGGTGTTCGGCCACGAGGACGCCTGGCGGATGCCGTTCCTGGTGCTGGGCGCCGCGACGCTCGCGTTCGGCTGGATCACCACGGTCTATCTGCGCCGCATCGGCGGCCCGCTCAAGGCCACCGGCTCCACCCTGCGGCTGCTGGGGATATCGGCGGTGCTGTGCGCGGCCGTCATGGCGGTCTATCTGATCGCCGACGGGGCGGGGATGCCGAGCTGGGGCGTGGCGGTCCTGGAGTGCGTGCTCGCGTTCGTGCTGATCGGGGCGATCTTCGCCCGGCGCGGGTCGCGGCTCGGCTCCATCTTCCGGAACCGCAATGTGCTGCTGCTCAGCTTCGCCTTCATCGCGGTCATGTGGAACCTGTGGTTCTTCAGTTTCTGGTCGGTGTCGATCGTCGCCGACGCCGCCCACAGCTCCTTCCAGAACGCGGCACTGGTCGCGACGTTCAACGCGGGCGCGGGCATCCTCGGGTTCCCGGTCGGCGGCAGGCTGTCGGACCTGGCGAAGGACCGGGGGTGGGGGCGGCGGCCGCTGCTGATCGCGTTCACCGTGGTCCAGGGCGTGCTGGTGCTGGTCTTCGCGGCGTACCTCCAGGCCCAGGAGAAGCCGTCCCTGCTGGTGATGTCCGTCCTCCTCTTCGTCACCAGCCTGTTCTTCAACGCCCTCCAGCCGATGGCGCACGCCCTGCTGAACGATGTGGTCGACGCGTCCGAACGCGGTGCCGCCTTCGGCCTGTTCAACCTGGTCGGGGAGATCGGCGCGGTGATCAGCCCGGCGCTCAGCGGCACCCTGTTCGACCACTACGGCAGTTGGACGTCCGCCGTCTACATCGACGGCGCGCTGATGCTCACGAGTGCTGTTCTGTACGTCCTGGTACGCGAACCCATGGCGCGCTCATAGCGTGGTACCCGACGGAGCGGGACATACGGCTGTGAAAGGGCGGATTCGATGGCGGCAGCGCGGCGGATGGTGGTCATCGGGGGCGATGCGGCGGGGATGTCCGCCGCGTCCCGGGCGCGCAGGCTCAGCAAGCGGGGCGAGCTGGAGGTCCTGGCCTTCGAGCGCGGCCACTTCACGTCGTACTCGGCGTGCGGCATCCCGTACTGGGCCGGGGGCCTGGTGTCCGGCCCCGACGACCTCGTCGCCCGGACCCCGGAGGCACACCGCGGGCGCGGCATCGACGTCCGCCTCCGCAGCGAGGTCACCGAGATCGACGTCGCCGGGCAGCGGGTCCGGGTCCGGGAGCTGGACGCCTCCGGCGCCGCCGAGCGCTGGCACGGCTTCGACGACCTGGTCATCGCCACCGGCGCCCGCCCGCGCCGCCCCGACATGCCCGGCATCGACGCGCCCGGGGTGCACGGGGTGCAGACCCTGGACGACGGGCGGGCGCTGCTGGAGACCCTGGAGGGCCGGACGGTCGAGCGGGCGGTCGTGGTCGGCGCCGGATACATCGGTGTGGAGATGGCCGAGGCGCTGACCCGCCGCGGCTGCCGGGTCACCGTCCTGGAGCGCGGCGAACAGCCGATGGCCACCCTCGACCCCGACATGGGGCGGCTGGTGCGGGAGGCGATGACCGGGCTCGGCATCGACACCGTGACCGGCGCGGAGGTCGCCGAGGTGCTCACCGGCGAGGACGGCCGGGTGCGCGGGGTGGCCACCAAGGTCAGCGAATACCCGGCCGAGCTGGTCGTCCTGGGCCTCGGGGTGGCCCCCGAGACCGGGCTCGCCCGGGAGGCGGGGCTGCCGCTGGGTGAGTCGGGCGGGCTGCTCACCGACCTGGCCATGCGGGTCCGCGGGCACGCCAACATCTGGGCGGGCGGCGACTGCGTGGAGGTCCTCGACCTGGTGTCCGGCCGCACCCGGCACATTCCGCTGGGCACCCACGCCAACAAGCAGGGCCAGGTCATCGGCACCAACATCGGCGGCGGCTATGCCACGTTCCCCGGCGTGGTCGGCACGGCGGTCAGCAAGGTCTGCGATCTGGAGATCGCCCGCACCGGGCTGCTGGAGGCCCAGGCGGAGGAGGTGGGGCTGCGCTTCCACGCCGTCACCGCCGAGTCGACCAGCCGCGCCGGGTACTACCCCGACGCCCGCCCGATGACGGTCAAGGTGCTCGCCGAGCGCCGCACGGGGCGGCTGCTCGGCGCGCAGATCGTCGGCCGGGAGGGCGCGGGCAAGCGCGTGGACATCGCGGCGGTCGCGCTGACCGCCGGGATGACGGTCGAGCAGGTGGCGTCGCTGGACCTGGGGTACGCCCCGCCGTTCTCCCCGGTGTGGGACCCGGTGCAGGTGGCGGCGCGCAAGGCGGCGGCCGTCGTACGGGAGGCGGCGGACCGGTAGACGCCCGCCGCCGGGGCGTACGGCCGGGGCGTCAGCGCGCGGTGTGGGTGTGGACGTACTCGACGAGCCGGGTCAGGGCGTCCGGGTCGGTGGTGGGCAGCACGCCGTGGCCGAGGTTGAAGATGTGCCCCTCGAGACCCTGGGCCGCGTCCAGCACCTCGGCCGCCTTGGCCTCCACGGCCTCGCGCGGCGCGAACAGCACGGCGGGGTCGAGGTTGCCCTGGAGCGCCTTGCCGGGGCCCACCCGCCGGGCGGCCTCGTCCAGCGGCACCCGCCAGTCGGCGCCCACGACGTCCGCGCCCGCCTCGCCGAGCAGCCCGAGCAGCTCGCCGGTGCCGACACCGAAGTGGATGCGCGGCACCCCGTACCCGGCGACCGCCTCGAAGACCTTCGTGGAGGCGGGCATCACACTGCGCCGGTAGTCGGCCGGGGCCAGGGCGCCGACCCAGGAGTCGAAGAGCTGCACGGCCGAGGCGCCCGCCTCGATCTGCACCGTCAGGAAGGTCGCGGTGATGTCCGCGAGCCGGTCGAGCAGCTCGGCCCACAGCTCCGGGTCGCCGTACATGAGCGCCTTGGTGTGCTCGTGGTTGCGCGACGGGCCGCCCTCGACCAGATAGCTGGCGAGCGTGAAGGGCGCGCCCGCGAAGCCGATGAGGGGGGTGGTACCCAGTTCGCCGACGAGCGATCCGACGGCCTCGGTGACGTACTTCACATCGTCGGGGTCGAGCGGACGCAGCTGCTCCAGATCCGCGCGGCTGCGGATCGGACGCTCCACGACGGGGCCGACGCCGGGCTTGATGTCGAGGTCGATCCCGATCGCCTTGAGCGGCACCACGATGTCGCTGAAGTAGATCGCCGCGTCCACCCGGTGACGGCGCACCGGCTGGAGCGTGATCTCCGTGACCAGGTCGGGCCGCATGCAGGACTCCAGCATGGCGGTGCCCTCACGGACCTTCCGGTACTCCGGCAGCGAGCGCCCCGCCTGCCGCATGAACCACACCGGGGTGTGCGGCACCGGTTCGCGTCGACAGGCCCGGAGGAAGGCCGAATCGGCGCAGGGGTTCGCCGCCGGGCGGCCGGTCTGCTGCTGGCCCGAGGGCCGCTCTGTGGCGCTCATGCACCAAATCTTCGCACGGGCCGAACGAGTGACCCGCCAACCCGGGTGTTCCTCCCCGGTTGGAGCCCTCACTGCGCCTAGTCTTCCGGGCATGGCAGCGGTTCAAGGACACGTCTCGAACGGTGCTGACGGCGCTGACGGCCCGGACGCGGGCGGGGAAGGCGCCCCGCTCGCCTTCCGGCGTGCGGTCGCCGGTCTGCGCGCGGCACGGGTGCGGCCCGAGGTGGAGCTCGACCCGACCCCACCACCGCGCCGCCTGGCGCCGTTCGCGTACGCACTCGAAGCGGTGGTCACGGACCCCACCGCCGACGACGACGAGGAGTTGGCCGAGGGCCGGCTCATCCTGCTGCACGACCCGGCGGGCCATGACTCCTGGCGCGGCACCTTCCGGATGGTCACGCTGATCCACGCCGACCTGGAGCCGGAGATCGCGGCGGATCCCCTGCTGCCCGAGGTGTGCTGGTCGTGGCTCACCGGCGCGCTGGAGGCGCGCGGCCTCGGCTGCTCGGAGCCCAGCGGGACGGTGACGCGCGCCAGCTCGCACTACTTCGGCGGGATCGGGGAGCGGGAGCCCTCGACCCGGATCGAGATCCGGGCTTCGTGGACGCCGTCGGACCACCCGTCCCCCGAGCCGGCCCGCCCGGAGCGGCCGGAGCGGTCGGACGAGGCGGCCGCGGAGCCGCTGGGCGTGCCGGACACCGGGGCGCACCTGGCGGCCTGGTGCGATCTGCTGTGCCAGATCGCCGGTCTGCCCCCGGCCGGGACCACGGAGGCGGGCGTGGTCTCCCTCCCCCAGCGCCGCGGCCCCCAGCCCCGCTGAGCGGCCCCCGCCGGGCGGTTCCCCCGGCATTGCGCGGCCCCGCCAGGCAGTTCATCAGCCCCGCTGAGCGGTCATCAGCCCCGCCCGGCGGGTCTTCGCTGTGCGCTTCCGGCGCTCGGACAACCCCGTCTGACCGAGATTGCCCGAATTGTTACTCACCAAATCGTGATCATTCCCTAAAGCTGGACCGTATCGGTGCCGAAGGAGTGGTGACCCGTCCCACCACTTCCCAGGAGGCCTGGTGTCTGTTCTCCTCGAGCAACCGTCCAGCCTGGTCGCCTACCGCCCGAACAAGCCGACGGCCATGGTCGTCGTCGCCGACCCCCGCGTTCGTTCCACCGTCACCCGTCACCTGTGGGCCCTCGGGGTGCGCGACGTCATCGAGGCGTCGTCCGTCGCGGAGGCCCGCCCCCGTATCGGCAACCCGCGCGACATCTGCGTCGCCGACGTCCACCTCCCCGACGGCTCCGGCCTCACCCTGCTCTCCGAGACCCGCGCCGCGGGCTGGCCGAACGGCCTGGCCCTCTCCGCCGCCGACGACATCGGCGCCGTGCGGAACGCGCTGGCCGGCGGCGTCAAGGGCTACGTCGTCACCGGCACCCGCACCAACCTGGGCATCCCGGGCCGTCCCGGCGCCGCCCCCATCGGCGCCGCCGCCGCCCGGATGCACCGCCGGCCACCGGGCGCCCCCGGTCACCCGGGGGGCTACCGGGAGCTGTCGGGACGCGAGGTCGAGGTGCTGAGGCTGGTTGCGGAGGGCCAGTCCAACAAGGCCATCGGCGTCTCGATGGGCCTGTCCGCACTCACCGTCAAGAGTCACCTCGCCCGGATCGCCCGCAAGCTCGGCACCGGCGACCGGGCCGGCATGGTCGCGGTCGCGCTGCGTACCGGCATCATCCACTGAGCCGTACGGCGGGGGATCACCCGCCGCGCACCGGCCTCGCGCCCGTCGACGGAACGTTCCGTCGACGGGCGCCCTGTGTACCCGGCGTACACAGCTACCCTTGACAGGTGACCGACGCCCAAGAGACCGCAGCAGAGACGACACTGCGAACCACCGGGGGCGCTCCTCCGGACGACCTCCCCCCGGCGCCGGTCCCCTTGCTGGAGCCGCGTGAGGGCATTCCGCCCGTCACCGCCGACCCGGACGCGCTCGCCGAAGTCGTCGCGGCCTTCGCCGCGGGCCACGGCCCCGTGGCCGTCGACGCCGAGCGCGCCTCCGGCTACCGCTACGGACAGCGGGCCTATCTGGTCCAGCTGCGCCGGGCCGGAGCGGGGACCGCACTGATCGACCCCGTCGGCTGCCCCGACCTGTCGGGTCTGGGGGCCGCCGTCGCCGACGCCGAGTGGGTGCTGCATGCCGCGACCCAGGATCTGCCGTGTCTGCGTGACATAGGCATGGTCCCGGACCGGCTCTTCGACACCGAACTCGCGGGCCGGCTGGCCGGGTTCGCCCGGGTGGGGCTCGGCGCCATGGTCGAGAACATCCTCGGCTACGCGCTGGAGAAGGGACATTCGGCCGTCGACTGGTCGACCCGCCCGCTGCCCGAGCCGTGGCTGCACTACGCCGCGCTCGACGTGGAGCTGCTGGTCGACCTGCGGGACGCGTTGGAGGAGGAGCTGACCCGGCAGGGGAAGCTGGAGTGGGCCCACCAGGAGTTCGCGGCCATCGCCGCCGCCCCGCCCGCCCCGCCGCGCAAGGACCCCTGGCGGCGTACGTCGGGGATGCACAAGGTCCGGCGACGACGGCAGATGGCGGCGGTGCGCGAGCTGTGGACGGCCCGGGACCGCATCGCCCAGCGCCGCGACGTGTCGCCCGGCAAGGTGCTGGGCGACGCGGCGATCGTGGAGGCCGCGCTGGCGCTGCCGGTGAACGCCCGGGCGCTGTCCGCGCTCAGCGGCTTCGGCCACCGGATGAGCCGCCGCCAGCTGGAGCAGTGGCAGGCCGCGGTGGACCGGGCCCGGGAGCTGCCGGAGGCCGAACTTCCGCAGCCCGGCCAGCCGGTGGCCGGTCCGCCCCCGCCGCGCGCCTGGGCCGACAAGGACCCCGCCGCGGCGGCCCGGCTCTCGGCGGCCCGCGCCGCGGTGACGGCCCTCGCCGAACGGCTGAATCTGCCGCAGGAGAACCTGATCGCCCCGGACACGGTCCGGCGGCTGTGCTGGGAGCCCCCGGCGGAGCCGACGACGGACGCGGTGGCGGACGTTCTCGCTGGTCATGGCGCCCGTCCCTGGCAGATCGACCAGGTGTCGTCGGTTCTGGCCGGTGCCCTGCGGACGGACTCGGCGTGATCTCCGTCGTGATGTGACGCGCGTGGACCGGCGGCCTCGGCCGCCGGTCCGTCCAGGGCGTGTCCGCGCAGTCGCGTCGGGTCAGCCCGCGGCGTCAGGGGGCACCTCCCAGCGGTAGCTGGGGGAGCGTGCCAGGCGTCGCGGGCCCGGCCGGACCGTGCGGACACGCCCTACCGTGTGACCTGTGACCTTCGACGCTACGGCGGCGAAGACTGGGCAGCGTGGTTACTCATAAGTAGCATGAGGGTGTGGAAGCGCGCCGATGGCGTGCCCGCAGCAGTGCCATCCCGCACCTGGAGGAGAGCCAACGTGCCTCGTACCGCTAGGGACGTCGTCTTCGTCGACGGCGTCCGCACCCCGTTCGGCAAGGCGGGCCCGAAGGGCATCTACCACGAGACCCGCGCCGACGACCTGGTCGTCAAGTGCATCCGGGAGCTGCTGCGACGCAACCCGGATCTTCCGCCGGAGCGCATCGACGAGGTGGCCGTCGCCGCGACCACCCAGATCGGGGACCAGGGCCTGACCATCGGCCGCACCGCGGGCATCCTGGCCGGGCTGCCGCAGTCCGTCCCCGGCTACTCGATCGACCGGATGTGCGCCGGTGCGATGACCGCCGTCACCACCACCGCGGGCTCCATCGCCTTCGGCGCGTACGACGCGGTCGTCGCGGGCGGCGTGGAGCACATGGGCCGCCACCCGATGGGCGAGGGCGTCGACCCGAACCCGCGGTTCGTCTCCGAGAAGCTGGTCGACGAGTCGGCCCTCTTCATGGGCATGACGGCGGAGAACCTGCACGACCGGCTGCCGCACCTCACCAAGCAGCGCGCCGACGAGTACGCGGTGCGCAGCCAGGAGAAGGCCGCCAAGGCGTACGCCAACGGCAAGATCCAGCAGGACCTGGTGCCGATCTCGGTGCGCCGCACCACCCCCGAGGGCGGGGAGACCGGCTGGGGGCTCGCGACCTCCGACGAGCCGATGCGCCCGGGCACCACGCTGGAGAACCTGGCCACGCTGAAGACCCCGTTCCGGCCGCACGGCCGGATCACCGCGGGCAACTCCGCGGGGCTCAACGACGGCGCCACCGCCTCCCTGATCGCCTCCGAGGACTTCGCCCGGGAGCTGGACCTTCCGGTCAGGATGCGCCTGGTGTCGTTCGCCTTCGCGGGCGTCGAGCCCGAGGTGATGGGCTACGGCCCGGTCCCGGCCACCCAGAAGGCCCTGGCCAAGGCCGGGCTGACGATCGATGACATCGGCCTGTTCGAGGTCAACGAGGCGTTCGCCGTCCAGGTGCTGTCGTTCCTGGACCACTACGGCATCGCGGACGACGACCCGCGCGTCAACCAGTACGGCGGCGCGATCGCCTTCGGCCACCCGCTCGCCTCCTCCGGCGTCCGCCTGATGACGCAGCTGGCGCGGCAGTTCGAGGAGCAGCCGGAAGTCCGCTACGGCATCACCACCATGTGCATCGGATTCGGCATGGGGGGCACCGTGATCTGGGAGAACCCGCACTTCGAGGGGAACAAGTGACTACCACCGCAGAGCTTCTCAAGGGAGCGGCCGAGCTGTTCCCGGACGAGGTCGTGACGCAGGCGCACGTCCGCCACCTCGACCTCCCCCAGGACGCGGGCCGTTTCGCGCTCATCACCCTGGACAACGGTCTTGACCACACCAAGCCCACCACCTTCGGCCCGGCCTCGCTCGCGAACCTCAACGCGGCGATCGACCAGGTCGAGCAGGAGGCCGCGGACGGCGCGATCACCGGCGTCGGCATCACCGGCAAGCCGTTCATCTTCGCCGTCGGCGCCGACCTCAAGGGCGTGGAGCTGCTGAAGCGCCACGAGGACGCGCTCGCCATCGGCAAGGGCGGCCACGACGTCTTCAAGCGGCTGTCCCACCTCGCCGTGCCCACCTTCGCGTACTACAACGGCGCGGCGATGGGCGGCGGCGTCGAGGTCGGCCTGCACTGCACCTACCGCACCGTCTCCGGCGCGCTGCCCGCGTTCTCGCTGCCCGAGGTGTTCCTCGGCCTGGTCCCCGGCTGGGGCGGCTGCACCCTGCTGCCGAACCTGATCGGCGCGGACCGCGCGGTCTCGGTCATCATCGAGAACTCGCTCAACCAGAACAAGCAGCTCAAGGGCCGGCAGGTCTACGAGCTGGGAATCGCCGACGCCATCTTCGAGGGCGCCGACTTCCTGGAGCAGTCGCTGATCTGGACCGCGTCCGTCCTCAGGGGCGAGCTGGAGATCGTACGGCCCGAGATCGACCGCGGCGACGCCTGGCACGAGGCCGTGGTGCGCGGCCGCGCCATCGCCGACGGCAAGGTGCACGGGGCGGCCCCGGCCGCGTACCGCGCGCTGGAGATCATCGACGCGGCCCGCAACGGCGACCTCGCCCGTGGCTACGAGGCCGAGGAGAAGGCGCTCGCCGACCTCATCATGGGCAGTGAGCTGCGCAGCGGCATCTACGCCTTCAACCTGGTGCAGAAGCGCGCCAAGCGGCCGGCCGGTGCCCCGGACAAGTCGCTCGCCCGCCCGGTCTCCAAGGTCGGCGTGGTGGGCGCGGGGCTGATGGCCTCGCAGCTGGCGCTGCTGTTCGCGCGCCGCCTGGAGGTGCCGGTCGTGCTGACCGACATCGACCAGGAGCGCGTCGACAAGGGCGTCGGCTACGTCCACGACGAGATCGACAAGCTGCTGCTCAAGGGCCGTATCAACCAGGACAAGGCCAACCGGCTCAAGGCCGCGGTGACCGGGTCGCTGGACAAGGCCGCCGCGTTCGGGGACGCCGACTTCGTCATCGAGGCCGTCTTCGAGGAGATGGGCGTCAAGCAGCAGGTGTTCGCCGAGGTCGAGGCGGTCGTGCCGGAGCACGCCATCCTCGCCACCAACACCTCCTCGCTGTCGGTCAGCGAGATGGCCTCCAAGCTGAAGCACCCCGAGCGGGTCGTCGGCTTCCACTTCTTCAACCCGGTCGCGATCCTGCCGCTGCTGGAGATCGTCCGCGGCGAGAAGACCGATGACGCGTCGCTGGCCACGGCCTTCGGGGTGGCCAAGAAGCTGAAGAAGACCGCCGTCCTGGTCAAGGACGCCCCGGCGTTCGTCGTCAACCGGATCCTGACCCGCTTCATGGGCGAGATCCAGAACGTCATCGACGAGGGCACCCCGGTCGACGTCGCGGAGCGCGCGGTCGAGCCGCTCGGGCTGCCGATGTCCCCGCTGGTGCTGCTGGAGCTGGTCGGCCCGGCCATCGGCCTGCACGTCTCCGAGACGCTGCACGGCGCCTTCCCGGACCGCTTCACGGTCTCGGAGAACCTCAAGCGCGTGGTCGAGGCGGGCAAGCGCGGCTTCTACGTCTACGACTCCGGGAAGCCGGAGCTGGACCCGGAGGTCGCCGCGCTGCTCCAGCAGGGCGACACGGTCCTGACGGAGGAGCAGGTGCGCGCCCGGGTGCTGGACGCCGTCGCGCAGGAGATCGGCCTGATGCTGGACGAGGGCGTCGTCGCCGAGGCGCAGGACATCGACCTGTGCCTGATCACCGGCGCCGGGTGGCCCTTCCACCTGGGCGGCCTCACGCCGTACCTGGACCGTGAGGGCGTCTCGGAGCGGGTGAACGGGAAGCGGTTCCTGGCCCAGGGGGTCGCGAGCGTCCCGGCGTAACCGCGTCGTATCGCCCCGGGCGCCGGGCGGACCACACGGTCCGCCCGGCGCCCGTGCGTTCCCTGGGGCTTGCCGCCCCGCCGACGGCAGGCACCGCGGCAACGGCAGACGCTCCGGGCACCCGCGGCCCGGAGTGGCGACCGCGGGCGTATCCACGAAGCCGCGTCAGGGCGGCCCGCGGCGTCAGGGGGCACTTCCCGGCGGTAGCCGGGGCGCGTGCGGTCGCACGGCGGAGGGCCGTCCTCACGGGGCCACGCCGGGCCGGAGTCCGGGCGCGGACCCGCTCTTCCCGGACACGTCCGACAGCGCGGCGAGAGGGGACCTCCCAGCGGTGGCTGGGACGTCGCGGGCCCCGCGGGACCGTGCGGCCTAGCCGCCCACCCGGGACCACGCGCGCAGGGCCAGGCCGCGTTCGTCGGTCTTCTGACGCGCCACCAGCAGCCCGCCGTCCGGCGCGAGCGCGGCCAGGACCACCAGCCCGCGCCCGTCGAGGGCCAGCGCCGGGTGCTGGGCGCCGGGGTCGCCGGACGGCGTCCACCACACGCCCGCCGCCTCGTCCTCCGCCGGATGCGCGGCGACGGCCAGCCGACCGCTGGAGGCGTCGCGGTGCGCCAGGACGACGCAGTCGTGGCCGTCCACCGGGGCGCGCAGCGCGGCGACCGGGCCGGTGCCCGTCGCCCCGCCCAGCGGCGCCGGGGCCGGGGCGTCGGGCCGCCAGGCCAGGATCTCCCCGCTGCCCGCGTCCCGCCAGTAGTGGGTGACGGTGCCGGGGCTGCTCTCCACCGCGGACGCCGAATCCGGCCGGGTGTCGGCGGGGACGTCCTCGCCCCGCTTCGGGGCGGCGCCGGGCGTGGGCTGGTACCAGCGCAGCGCGACGCCCTTCCCGGCCGGTGCGAGCAGTTCGAGGCGGCCGTCGGCGGTCACGGCCGCCGACAGCCCGTCCAGCACGTCCGCGCCCTTCCAGTCGGTCCAGCGCTCCCACGTCCCCTTCTTGGGGTCCTGCCGCCGCGCGCTGACCCCGCCCCCGGCGTTGCGGACCAAGACGCGGAGGGCGCCCGTGGAGTCGACCGCCGCGGCCGGTGCCCCGATCCGCTGCGCCTTGGCGCGGTCCTTGGGGTGCGGGGTGCCCAGGGAGTGCCATGCGGTGAGCGCGCGGCCGGTCTGGAACTGGGTGGCGTGGACGAGGTCGACCTGTGGCCCGTCCTTGCCCTCCCTGCGCCGGAGCCCCACGAGGTGGACGTAGCCGTCGGCCCCCTGAGCGACCGTCAGCCGGACGAGTCCGGGCACCTCGATGAGCCAGGGGCCCGTCCAGTCCGGTCCGCCGGGACGCTCCTCGGTCCAGCGGGCGACACCCCCCGCCACCTCTGCGTAGGCCGTGAGCCTGCCGTCCTTGCCGCGGAGCAACCGCAACACCATGGCCCGCCGCCAACCTTCCCGCGTCGATCTACCTGATCCCCGTCGCCCATAGTATTTTGCCTGGTCTATGAGTGGTCTCGTCGGGCTTGTCGTCGTGGACGCAGCGAACGTGGTCGGCTCGGTGCCGGACGGCTGGTGGCGCGACCGGCACGGGGCCGCCGAGCGGCTGCGCGACCGGCTCGGCGCGGTCGCGGTGAGCGGTGTCCCCGGGCGCGCGGACGTCCCCGAGTGGGCCCGTCAACCGCCCCTGGACATCGTCTTGGTGGTGGAGGGCGCGGCGCGCGGGGTGGATCCGGTGGAGGGCGTACGGGTGGAGGCCGCGCCGGGGAGCGCGGACGACCTGATCGTGGAGCTGGTGGGCGCGCGTGAACCGGGGCGGCCCTGCCTGGTGGTCACCGCCGACCGGGAGCTGCGGGAGCGGGTGACGGCCCTGGGCGCGGAGGTCGTGGGCCCCCGCGCCGTCCGGGGATAGCGCGCCGCCCGGGGGTAGTCGCGCCGCCCGGGAGGGGAAACGGCGTCAGCGGCGCGTGCCCGCCTCGGTCACCCGGCTGTGCCTGCGCCCGTAGAGGACGTAGATGACGACGCCCAGCACCATCCACACCGCGAACCGCACCCACGTCTCCGCGGGCAGATTGAGCATCAGCCACACCGACGCCGCCACGGACGCGGCGGGCAGCACCGGCACCCAGGGCGTACGGAAGGCGCGGGGCAGGTCGGGGCGGGTGCGGCGGAGGACGACGACGCCGAGCGCGACGACGACGAACGCGAAGAGGGTGCCGATGTTCACCAGGGCCGCCAGCTCCGAGATGCTGGTGAACCCGGCGACCACAGCGATGAGGACACCCAGCAGGATCGTCGAGCGGTACGGGGTGCGGTACCGCGGGTGCACCCTGGCGAAGACCCGGGGCAGCAGCCCGTCCCGGCTCATCGCGAAGAAGACCCGGGTCTGGCCCAGCAGCAGGATCATGCACACGGTGGTGAGGCCGACCGCCGCGCCGAAGCTGATGAGGCCCGCGTAGAAGGGTTGTCCGACCGCCTTGAAGGCGTCGGCGAGCGGGGCGTCGATCGACAGCCGGGAGTACTTCTCCATGCCGGTGACCACGATGGACACCGCGACGTAGAGCGCGGTGCAGATGAAGAGCGAGCCGAGGATGCCGCGCGGCATGTCGTGCTGCGGGTTCCTGGTCTCCTCCGCCGCGGTGGCCACGACGTCGAAGCCGATGAAGGCGAAGAAGACCACGGCGGCGGCGGTGAAGATACCGGCGACGCCGAAGGTCGTCGGCTGGTAACCGGCCATCAGCTGGATCAGCGGCGCCCTGAGCCCGGAGGCCGCGACGGAGCCCTGCTCCTCGGGGATGAAGGGGCGGTAGTTGTCCGAGTCGATGAAGAAGGAGCCCGCGATGATGACGAGCAGCACGACCGTCACCTTCACCGCGACGACGACGGAGGTGACGCGCGCGGACAGCTTCATGCCGAGGACCAGGATCCCGGTCAGCACCAGCACCAGGAGGGCCGCGAGGATGTCGAAGGTGAAACCGCTCGCCGCGTCGGGGCCGGAGAGCACGGCGGGCAGCCGCCACCCGGCGTTGTCCAGCAGGGAGCGTACGTACCCGGACCAGCCGACCGCGACCACGGCGGTGCCGAGCGCGAACTCCAGGACCAGGTCCCAGCCGATGATCCAGGCGGGCAGCTCGCCGAGCGAGGCGTACGAGAAGGTGTACGCGGACCCGGCCACCGGCACGGTCGAGGCGAACTCGGCATAGCACAGCGCGGCCAGCGCGCACACCACGCCCGCGACCACGAAGGCCAGCGCGGTCGCGGGGCCCGCCTGCTCCTTGGCGACGGCCCCGGTGAGCACGAAGATGCCGGTGCCGATGATGACGCCGACACCGAAGACCGTGAGGTCCAGGGCCGACAGCGACCGGGTGAGGGCGTGCTCGGGTTCCTCGGTGTCCTGGATGGACTGCTCGATCGTCTTCGTCCGCAGATAGTCCGGCCGGGCCCTGCCCCGGGGGCCGCCGCTCCGGCCTCCGTCGCCGACTGGTTCCTCATCGCTCACCGGTGACACCTCCACGCCTGCCCCTGCGCGTCATGGTTCTGCCAACCGCGCGGGAGCGGAGCGCGCACACTCGACGGCCCCGCCGATTCACCCGATGGGGGCGGGCGGGCGGGACGGGGCTGGGCCGGTCGGAGCACGAAAACGGCCCCGGCCCGGACCGCGCGGGTCCGGGCCGGGGCCCTGAAAAGCCGGGGGCCCTGAAAAGGGAAGCCGTCAGTCGCGCACCGGCTCGGCGGTCGCCGGACGCGTCGCCACGCCCGCCTCCTCCGTGCCGGCCGACTCCTCGTAGCGGCCGCCGATCCGCGACACCAGGCCGGTGACCTGGCGGGCGATGTCCGGTGCGGTCAGCCCGATCTCGGACATGACCTCCTTGCGGGAGGCGTGCTCCAGGAAGCGCGGCGGGATGCCGAAGTCGCGCACCGGCATGTCGACGCCGGTGTCGCGCAGCGCCTGGGCGATGGCGGAGCCCACACCGCCGACCCGGCTGTTGTCCTCGACGGTGACGACGACGCGGTGCCGCTCGGCGAGCGCGGGAAGCTCCTCGTCCACCGGCTTGACCCAGCGCGGGTCGACCACCGTGGCCGAAATGCCCTGCTTGTCCAGGAGGTCCGCGATCTCCAGGCACATCGGCGCCAGCGCGCCGACCGAGACGAGCAGCACATCGGGGTGGTCCGCCGCGCTCGCCGCGGGCTCGCGCAGCACGTCCATGCCGCCGATCCGGCCGACGGCGGCGACCTCCGGGCCGACCGCGCCCTTGGAGTACCGCACCACCGTCGGGGCGTCGTCCACCTCGACGGCCTCCCGCAGCTGGGCACGGACCTGGCCCGCGTCACGCGGGGCGGCGATCCGCAGCCCCGGGACGACCTGGAGGAGCGACATGTCCCACATCCCGTTGTGCGACGGCCCGTCCGAACCGGTGATCCCGGCACGGTCGAGGACGAAGGTGACCCCGCACTTGTGCAGCGCCACATCCATCAGCACCTGGTCGAAGGCGCGGTTGAGGAACGTGGCGTAGACGGCGAAGACCGGGTGCAGCCCGCCGGTGGCCAGCCCCGCCGCGGACACGGCGCCGTGCTGCTCGGCGATGCCCACGTCGTAGACCCGCTCGGGGAACCGCTTCGCGAACTCGGTGAGGCCCACCGGGTGCAGCATCGCCGCCGTGATCGCGACGATGTCCTCCCGCTCCTCGCCGAGCTTGACCATCTCCTCACCGAAGACCGAGGTCCAGTCCGCGCCGCCCGCCGAGATCGGCAGCCCGGTGTCGGGGTGGATCGGGCCGATGCCGTGGAAACGGTCGGTCTCGTCCTGCTCGGCCGGGGTGTAGCCGCGGCCCTTCTCGGTGAGGCAGTGCACGATGACCGGGCCGCCGAAACGCTTCGCCCGCTGGAACGCGGACTCCAGCGCCTCGATGTCATGGCCGTCGATCGGGCCGACGTACTTCAGCCCCAGGTCCTCGAACATGCCCTGCGGGGCGATGAAATCCTTCAGCCCCTTCTTCGCGCCGTGCAGCGTCTCGTACAGCGGGCGGCCGACGACCGGGGTGCGCTCCAGCAGGTCCTTGCCGCGGGCCAGGAAACGCTCGTAGCCGTCGGTGGTGCGCAGGGTGGCGAGATGGTTCGCCAGACCGCCGATGGTCGGCGAGTACGACCACTCGTTGTCGTTCACGACGATGACGAGCGGGCGGTTCTTCGCGGCGGCGATGTTGTTCAGCGCCTCCCAGGCCATTCCGCCGGTCAGCGCGCCGTCCCCGATGACCGCGACCACATGGTCGTCCTTGCCCTGGAGCTCGTTCGCCTTGGCGATGCCCTCGGCCCAGCCGAGGACGGCCGAGGCGTGGCTGTTCTCGATGACATCGTGCTCGGACTCGGCGCGCGACGGGTAACCCGACAGCCCGCCCTTCTTCTTGAGCCGCGAGAAGTCCTGGCGCCCGGTGAGCAGCTTGTGGACGTAGGACTGGTGCCCGGTGTCCAGCAGCACCTTGTCCTTCGGCGACTCGAAGACCCGGTGCAGGGCGATGGTCAGCTCGACCACGCCCAGGTTGGGCCCGAGGTGCCCGCCGGTCTTGGACACGGCGTCGACGAGAAAGGTGCGGATCTCCGCGGCCAGCTGGTTCAGCTGCTCCGGGGCGAGCCGGTCCAGATCGCGCGGTCCCCTGATGCCGGTCAGCAGCACCCGTGCCTCCTTGCTGTCGAGCGTGTCCATCGAGCCTTGCCATTAGGGGGTGTCTTGCCGGTCATGCCGGGCTCCCGACGCCTGGCACGGCACCTCGCGGCCCCGCGCTCGTCGCGCGCAGCACCGCTGCGCTCTCCTCACGCGGCTTGCGATGCACCGCACCAGACGCCGCTCGCTGATCCGGCCTGATCGGCAAGACACCCCCTAGCCCCCGAGAGTCTAATGCTGCCCTACAGGAAGGCCCGGTTCGCCTCCGGGGCGGTCGGGGGTGTCGGCCCCCGGCCCCGAAGACGTCCCCGGAGGAGAGAGGGTTGCTCAGCCGCGACCCGCCGAGCGCTGTGTTCTGCGCGACACCGAGTCGATGACCACGGCGGCCAGCAGCACCGCGCCGGTGATCATGTACTGCACGGAGTTCGCGACGCCCAGCAGGTTCATCCCCGACGAGATCGACCCGATGACCAGCATGCCGAGCATCGCCGACCACACCGAGCCGCGCCCGCCGAAGAGGCTGGTGCCGCCGATGACCGCGGCCGCGATGGCCTCCATGAGCAGGTTGCCGGTACCGGCCTGCTGGCTCGCGGAGCCGATCCGGGACGCGATCATGAGACCGCCGAACGCGGCCATGAGCCCGGACAGCGCGAACACCGAGATCCGCACCGCGACCACGTTGATGCCCGCGCGGCGGGCCGCCTCGACGCTGCCGCCCAGCGCGATCACCTTGCGCCCGTACGGGGTGCGGCGCACCAGGAAGTCGAGCGCGACCAGCACCACCACGAAGATCACCAGGGCGAGCGGCAGGCCCATGTACTCGTTGAGCCGCCAGGCCGCCGCGTAGACGATCAGCGCGAGGACGGCGGTGCGCACCAGGATCTCGCTCAGCGGCCGGGACGGTATGCCGACCGCCTTGCGGCGCCGGCTGTCCAGGAACTGGCCGAGAAAGAAACCGGCCACCGCGACGGTCGCCGCGCCGTAGGCGGCGATGAGCTGGCTGAAGTAGTGATCGGTGAGCATGCGCACGAAGCTGTCGTCGTCGATGCCGATGGTGCCGGTGGTGCCGAGCACCTGGAGCATCAGCCCGTTCCAGGCCAGCAGACCGGCGAGGGTGACGACGAACGCCGGGACGCCGATCCTGGCGAAGAAGAAGCCGTGCACCGCGCCCAGGGCGGCACCGGCGGCCAGCGCCGCGACCACCGCGACGCCCTCCGGCACGCCGTGGCGCACGTTGAGCACCGCCAGGGTGGCCGCGGCCAGGCCGCTGACGGATCCGACGGACAGATCGATCTCGCCGAGCAGCAGCACGAAGACGATCCCGACCGAGATCATGCCGGTGCCGCCGATGAGGATCGACAGGTCGGAGAGGTTCTTGGGCGAGAGGAAGGCGCTGTCCTTCCACTGGAAGACCGCCCAGATGACGGCGATGCCGACGATCACCGGGACCGCGCCCAGGTCGCCGCTGCGCATCTTGCGGACGAACTCGTTGAGGTAGCCCTTGAAGCCCTCCTGGCGCACCAGCAGCCGCGGATCGACCACGGTGACGGCGTCCTTGGCGACCGGCCCGGCGTCGTCCGGTCCGGCCGGGGCCTTGTTGCTGCCGCCGTCCCCGCCGGCCCCCTCCCCGCCCTGGGCGTCATGGGTCTTGTCGAGACGGGTGCTCACTTGGCGGCCTCCCCGCTGCGCGCCTTGCGGCGGGTCACGGCGTTGTCCGTGGCGCCGGTGATGGCGGAAATGATCTCTTCTTGAGAGGTGGTGCGGACATCGAAGATGCCGTTGTTGCGGCCCAGCCGCAGCACCGCGACCCGGTCCGCGACCGCCTTGACGTCGGCCATGTTGTGGCTGATGAGGATCACGGCGAGCCCGCGCTCGCGCAGCCGCTCGACCAGGTCCAGGACCTGCGCGGTCTGCTCGACGCCGAGGGCGGCGGTCGGCTCGTCCAGGATGACCAGCTTCGGCTCGCCCAGCATCGACCGGGCGATGGCGACGGTCTGCCGCTGACCGCCGGAGAGCGAGGCGATCGGGATGCGCACGCTGGGGATGCGGATCGACAGGGTGCTCAGCAGTTCGCGGGCGCGGCGCTCCATCTCGACCTCGTCCAGCACCCCGGCGCGCAGGATCTCGCGGCCGAGGAAGAGGTTGCCGACGACGTCGATGTTGTCGCACAGGGCGAGGTCCTGGTACACCGTCGCGATGCCCAGGTCCTGGGCGTCGTGCGGGCGGGCGACCTCGACGGGCTTGCCCTGCCATTCGAGGACGCCCTCGTCGGCGGGGCCGACTCCGGCGATCGCCTTGACGAGGGTCGATTTCCCGGCGCCGTTGTCGCCCACCAGGGCGACCACTTCACCGGCGCGGACCTCCAGGTGGATGTCGGTGAGCGCCTGGACGGCGCCGAACCGCTTGGAGATCCCGCGCAACGCCAACACGGGTTCGTTTGGCACGATGGCCATCTCCGTTCCGGGCAGGGGGCGGCCCCTGCTGTGTGACGGAGGGGAGAGGACTTCTCCCCTCGGAGGGGATATGAGAGGGGTCGGCGGGCGGGCCGCCGGCGAAAGTCACGGCGGCCCGCTCCGGTCCGGCAGAGACCTACTTGAGCCCGGCAGCGGCACAGGCGGCCTTCAGCTTCGCCGTGCAGATCTGACCGACCGAGTAGAGACCGTCCTTGACGACGGTGCTCTTGATCTTGTCCTTGGTCAGCGAGACCGGGGGGATGAGCGTGGCCGGGATGTCCTTGGTGGTCGGGCTGTCGACCGTGCTCGTCCCGTCGACCTTCTCACCGCGGCCGAGGGCGATGGCCATCTTCGCGGCCGCGGTCGCCTCCTCCACGTAGGACTTGTAGACGCTCATGTACTGCTCGCCGCTCACCACCCGCTGCACACCGGCGAGTTCGGCGTCCTGGCCGGTGACCGGGGGCAGCGGCTTGACGCCGCCGCTCTTGAGCGCGGTGATCGCGCCGCCCGCCATGCTGTCGTTGGCGGAGTAGACGCCGATGATGTTGCTCTTGCCGACGGACGAAATGGCGCCCGTCATGGCCTTGTTGGCCTCCTCGGCCAGCCAGCGGTCGATGTCGTAGGACTTGGCGATGTCCACCTTGCCCTTGAGGACCGAGAGCGCGCCCTTCTTGAACATGGCGGCGTTGGGGTCGGCCTCCCAGCCGTTGAGCATGACGACCTTGCCGTCCTTGGCCTTCTTCCCCAGGGCCTCCAGCAGCGCCTTGCCCTGGACCTTGCCGACCGTCTCGTTGTCGAAGGACGTGTACGCGGACACCGGGCCCTCGGCGAGCCGGTCGTAGGCGACGACCGGGATATGCGCCTCGGCGGCCTTCTTGACCGAACCGGAAATGGACTTGGAGTCCACCGAGTCCAGAATGATGACGTCGACCTTTTTGGTGATCATGGAGTCGACCTGCTGCTGCTGTACGGCCGGGTCCGACTTGGCGTTGACGTACTTGATCTCGCAGTCGGCGCAGTCGGCCAGGATCTTCTTCTTGATCAGCGGACGGTCGAAGTTCTCGTATCTCGCCGTCTGATCCTCGGGCAGAAGGAGCCCGATGGTCAGCGGACCCGACTTCTTCTTCTTGTCGCCCTTCTCATCCGCTTCTTTCGCCGAACCACAGGCGGCGAGCGAGGCGGCCATCGATACGACGGCGGTGGCAATGGCGACGCGACGCATCGTTGCGTTCATAACGGGGGTGACCTCCCTGACGAGGCCGCGTCATTGCGGCCGAGGTGGCGTGAAGTCAACTCCGGCGCCGTCATGGCGTCAAGAAGTAAATCCTTAACGAGATGGCAACGGTGCCATTCGTTATCTGAGTGAACACAGCCCGAAGTTGCCCGAATGGGCAACGGAATGGCCCCCGAGGACGCGGCAAAGGTCCTCGGGGGCAGGAAGAATGGCAGGCTGTCAGGGTGGCCGAGAGGCCAGCGCACGGGGACGCGGCGCCCGGTGCCGGGCGTACGGCGGCGGCTCAGGCGAGCGCCGGGGTGCCCGCCGACAGCGCGCCCTCCAGCAGCGTCGAGTCGCCCATCTCGCTCAGCACCAGCGCCAGGGCGCCCAGCACCTCGGCCCGGCCGCCGAGCGCCCCGGGCATCACGGCCAGCTGACGGGCGGCGCTCGGGATGGCGTACCGCGCGACCGACTCGCGGATCGGGCCCAGCACCAGCTCACCCGCCTCGGCGAGGTGGCCGCCGAGCACCATGCGGCTGGGG
Organism: Streptomyces sp. BRA346; assembly: GCF_052851135.1. Classification (NCBI taxonomy): domain Bacteria; kingdom Bacillati; phylum Actinomycetota; class Actinomycetes; order Kitasatosporales; family Streptomycetaceae; genus Streptomyces; species Streptomyces sp. BRA346. Next base: position 190,302 of record NZ_JAIWIH010000008.1, read on the forward strand.
TTGATCAGGTTGCACAGGTTCGCCACGCCGCTGCCGATGTGGCGGCCGACGTCCGCGATCACCCGGCGGCAGCCGGGGTCGCCGTCCCGGGCGAGCTGCACCATGCGCTCGATGGTCAGGTCCGCGCCGTGGGCGGAGTGCAGCAGCGGCAGGACGTAGCGGGCCGCGGCGAAGGTCTCCAGACAGCCGCGGTTGCCGCAGCGGCACACCGGGCCCGACTCGTCGAGGGTGATGTGGCCGATCTCGCCCGCCGTGCCGCCCGGGCCGCGGTAGATCTGGCCGCTGATCACCAGCCCCGCGCCGACACCGTCGGCGACCTTGATGTACGCGAGGTCGGCGACCCCGCGTCCGGAGCCCCAGACCAGCTCGCCGAGCGCGCCGAGGTTGGCGTCGTTGTCCACGTGCACCGGCACCCCGAGCCGCTGGGCCAGGTCGTCGCGCGGATTGGTGCCCGCCCAGCCCGGCAGGATCGCGGTGGAGCCGAGCGTGCCGGTCTCCACGTCTATCGGGGCGGGGACGCCGAGGCCGACGCCGACGACCTTGTCCTGGCTCAGGCCGGTGCCGGCGATCAGCCTGCTGACCAGCTGCTCCGCCCGGTCCAGGCCCTGCGCGGAGGAGGCGTCCACATCCAGCGGCTCCGCCTCCTCGGCCAGGACCTGGTGGGCCAGGTTGCCGACCGCGACCCTGAGGTGCGTATGGCCGAAATCCACGCCCACGACGATGCCCGCGTCCCCGCTGAGCGAGACGCTGCGCGCCCGGCGGCCGCCCGCCGAGGTGGGCGTGACCTCGACCGTTCCGCCGTCCTTCAGCTCGCGCACGATGTTGGAGACGGTGGCCGCGGACAGCCCGGTGGACCGGGCGATCTCCGCCTGGGTCAGCGAGCCCGCCATGCGCACCGCACGGACCACCCGCTCGAGATTGGCCCGGTGCAGCGATGACTGCGATCCCGGAGTCTCCACGCCCATCCACTCCCGCCTTCACGGGCGGCACGCCGGCCGCTCCGCCGGCCGGGCCGCAGCATGAGGCCCGGCTTTGTCTCCAACATGTGAACTCTAAGCTGAGCCGCCTCGCTTGTTCCACGTCAAGTCCTTGATGTGGGCAGACGGCCCTGTGAGCGAGGGTGTGGCAGGAGGTTTCCCCGCCCACCCTCGCACAATCGCGATATCCCGCCAGCGTACGACGGAGCGATCGAATCCGTTTCGTTCACATACCGAATACTATGCGGTTTTACTTGAGCGCCCCGGCGGTCAGTCCCGTCTGGACCTGGCGCTGGAAGACGATGTAAGCCGCGAGCACCGGAAGCATCGCCAGCACCAGCCCGGCGAACAGCGCCGACCAGTCCCCCTTGTATTGCTGGCTGGCCGCGAGCTGCACCAGCCCCTGGGTGAGCACCCGCTTGTCCTCGTCCGTGTTGAGCACGGTGGGCAGCATGTACTGGTTCCACTGGCCGAGGAAATTGAAGATGCCCACGCTGATCAGTCCGGGCTTCGCCATCGGCAGCATGACCTGGAAGAACGTCCGGGTGTGGGACGCGCCGTCGATCAGTGCCGCCTCCGCCACCGAGGTGGGCAGGGTCTTGAAGAAGGAAGTGAGGAAGAAGACGGTGAACGGCAGCGAATAGGCGATATAGACCAGTACCAGCCCGTGGAAGGTGTTGAGCAGGCTCATGTTCTTCATGACGAAGAACAGCGGCACCAGCGCCAGGATGATCGGGAAGCTCATCCCGCCGACGAACATGAAGTAGAGGACGCGCTTCCCGGGGAATTCGAACCGGGCCAGCACATACGCCGCCATCGCCCCCAGCAGCATCGTGCCGATCAGCGAACAGCCCACCACCAGCACGGTGTTGAAGAAGAAGTCGCCGATGTTGGACTTGCTCCAGGCACGCGACCAGTTGTCGAAGTGCAGCGCGGAGGGCAGCCCCCAGGGGGAGGTGAAGATCTCCTTGTCGGTCTTGAGGGAGCTCATCACCGCCCACAGCAGCGGCATGGTGACGAGCAGCCCCCAGATCACCAGCATGCCGTGCGAGAAGACGTTGAGGACCTTGCCCTCGCTGCCGATCCGCCCCTCCGGGGTGAAGCGCGGCGGCTGCTCGGCGACGGGGGCGACGAGCGGCCGCTCGTCGTCCTTGGTGACGCCGGGGAGTTCCGAGGGCTCTGCTTGCGAGGTCACTGTGATCCCCCCAGGTCGGCGGTCGAGCGTTGGTTCGCGGGTGCGGTAGCGGGCCCCGGCATCAGTACTCCAGCCGTTCGCGCCGACCGAGCTTGCCCACGACGACCGCGAAGATCAAGGTGACGATCAGCATCGCGACGCCGATCGTGGTCGCGCGTCCGGCCTGCCCGTCGCTGAACGTCTTGGTGTACACGTAGAAGCCCAGCACCTGGGTGGAGTCGGCGGGACCGCCCGGGCCGATCGTCATGATCTGCACGACGGCGAACGCGTCGAGGGCGATGATGCCCATGTAGATCCAGCCGGTCTGGACCGTGTCCCACAGCAGCGGCAGGGTGATCCGGAAGAAGGTGTTCACGCGGTTGGCGCCGTCGAGCAGCGCGGCCTCGTAGAAGTCCTTCGGGATGGAGCTCATCCCGGCGGAGAAGAGGACGACGTAGAAGCCGACGTTGCTCCACACCATCACGGCCATGAGGCACCACAGCGCGAGCTTGGGGTCGGCCAGCCACTGCTGCTGGAGCGCGTCCAGGCCGATTCCGCCGAGGAAGGCGTTGAGCGCGCCGTTGCGCGGGTTGTAGGTGAACTGGAACAGCAGGGCGACGATCGCGATCGACAGCACCTGCGGAAAGAAATAGATCACCTTGTAGACGCTCGACCCGCGCACGCCCGTGACGGCCGCGTTCTTCCTTCCGCGGCCGCCGACGTTGAGCATGAAGGCGAAGAAGAGTCCGAGACCGAGCGTCACCAGCGGCACGACCAGCAGCAGCAGAACATTGTGCCCGACCGCTTTCCAGAAGAGGTCGTCCTTCAGCAGCCAGTCGTAGTTCCTGAAACCGACCATCTTGAAGTCGGAACTCAGGCCGGTCCAGTCCGTGAACGAATAGTAGATGGCCTGGACGAACGGCGAGATCACGAAGACCGCGTAAAGGATCACCGGCAGGGCCAGGAACCCCGCGATGAACCGGTATTTACCATGCTGCATTTCTACCGACCTCGGACTTCCCTCGCGGATAATGCCGCCGGTGACGCATCGAACTCCATCAGATGTGCCTCGGTCAGACGTGCTTGTACTTCTTGACGGCGTCGTCCTTCGCCGCGTCGTCGGCGAACTTCTGGCACTTCTTGATGGCCTCGGCCGGAGTCATGCGGCCCGCCATCATCTCGCCCAGCACGCCCACGCCGATCTTCTGCTTCTGCAGCGTCCCGTACCAGTCCTGCATCCGCGGGTTGACGACGTTCTTGCCGGCCTTCTCCAGCGCCTCCTGAGCGGACGACAGGCCCGGCGGCAGGGTGAGACCGTCGGTGCCGCCGTTGAGGGAGGAGAGCGAGGAAACCTGCCGGATGAAGTTCTTGGTGGACTTCTCGCCGAGCATGATCCGCAGCAGCTCCATGCCGCCCTGGGGGTTCTTGGCCGCCTTCGGCACGATGAAGGGTTCACCGCCGGACGCCCAGAGGGTGCCGAACGGCATCTTGTCGCTCTTGTCGAGGCTGGAGGGCGCGCCCACCGCCATCTGGAAGTCCTTCGGCGTGGTCTTCTTCGCCTCGTTCTCCACCCAGGAGCCGTTCGGGATGAACAGCGCCTTCCCCTCGTTCCAGGCGGTCTGCGACTCGATGTGGGTCAGACCCGGGGTGCCCCTGAGGATGTAGCCCTTCTTGTACAGCTCGTAGTACGCCTCGAAGGCGGCCTTCACGGCCGGGTGCTTCCAGGCGTTCGGCTCCAGGTTGTCGATCGAGTCAAGGACATCCCGGCCGCCGATCTTGCCGATGAACGGGTAGAGGCTGAACGGCAGGTAGTACGGGTACTTGCCCGGGTACGTCCAGCCCGCGACCCCCTTCTTCTTCGCCTTCTCGCAGACCTTGAGCATGTCGTCCCAGGTCTCCGGGTACTCCGCGTCGAGCTTGCCGAGATTGGTCTTGGAGTACCAGACGCCGTAGACGGTGTAGGCGTAGTAGAGAACCCACACCGGCTTGCCGTCGAACTGGCCCATCTCCGCGACACCGGGGCGCAGCGTCTCGCGCACCGTCTTGTTCGGATCGTCCACGGAAGGCGCGTCGAGCAGCGGAGTCAGGTCGGTGAGCTGGTTCTTGCCGACCAGGGTGCCCATGTCCATCTGCTCGGCACCGTTGTTGTCCACGAGGTCCGGCGGGGTGCCACCGTTGAAGCGCGGCTGGAGGACAGTCTGGATCTTCTGGGTTGCCGAGTGCTTGACCTTGCCCTTGGTCTTCGGATACGCCTTCGCGTACTCCGCCTCGGCGTCCTTGGCGTACTGCTGCCCGAAGCCGCCGTCGAAGATCATGACATCGAGCGGCGCGCTCGCGTTGACGGCGAGCGGGTTCTTGGCGCTCTTCTCGCCCTTGTCGACCTTCTTGGTGTCGTCATCGCCGCCGCTGGCACACGCGGAGAGCACACTCATCGCGGGCACGGTGATCAGCCCGAGGGCCGCCGACCGTTTGATCAGGTCACGCCGACCGAAATCTGAGATGGATCCCATGCTCAAGTCCTCGCCTTCGTCAGGACTCAGGCGGTGTAACGGTCTCCCGTACATGCTCGCCTCCGGGCGAGGGGCCCGACACCGCGGGTCAGTTGAAGCGTGAAGCGGAATTGCTGGGTGTGCGCCGGGAGAGCTCAGAACCGCCGAGGCCAACTCGGCACGGCCGCGGCGCGGCCTCCCCCTGGGGCGACAGGTATAGTCCACTGGGCATCGAGAGGGCAAGATCGAAAGGTCATCGGGGTGGCATCTTTCCCGAGTTGAGACCTGTCCGACATACCGTGGGGGGCCCAGCCCGTACGGCATTCAGCCGTGCGCGCGATCCATGAGAGGCGGTCCTCGTGCCCCGGAAGCAGCTCCCCTTCGCCACCAGCGTTGTCGTGGCCGCGACACTCGCGCTCTCCGCGGGCTGCGGCACCGACCGAGGCGGCTCTCCGGCCGAGGACACCAAGGGCGGTGCCGCGATCGGCAAGGGCATGGCCCGGCTCCCGGTGGAACCGACGGAGGAGCCCACCGACGACCCCGCCACCGACCGCACCGACGACCCCTCGGACCCACCCACCGGCGGCTCCGGGCTGATATCGGCGGACGCCAAGATGGGCACGTGCGGCTGGAGCACGGACGGCAAGCCGTACGCCAATGTGACGATCAGCAACTCCAGCTCCTCCACGGCCTATTACTTCCTCCTCGTCGGCTTCGTGGACAGCTCCGAAGAGGTCGTGACCACGGGCACCGAGTCCGACGCCTCGGTGGCGGGGAACTCCGACAAGACCATCAAGGTCTCCGGCCTCCAGGCGGACTCCTCCAAGAAGGCGAAGAAGTGCCGTCTGTCGATGGCCACCAAGTCCAGCTCTCCCGGCTGACGGGTCGCGCCGATGGATCCTGCTGAGGGATTATTGACCGGCCGCCATGGACAGGGGCCGCATCCCGGCGCGGGTGCGGCCCGCGTCGCGCGGTCGCCACTCCAAGATCACCCGCATGGAGTGACCGATGGAGTGACCGATGGAGTGATCAGCGAAGCGATCACCCGGCATGGCTTGTGCGCGTCCGTCACCTTGACACCACCCTCCCCGCGACGCCCTACTTATCCCTGCCCCACCCAACCGACAACGTTGTCAGACTCCTTGAGAGGCTGAGTATGCGACAGAGACGGCTCAGACGCAGACCTCCGTCAGGTCGAGCGGCCGCCTTGGTGGCGGCCGCTCTGCTGGTGGTGACCGCCCAGGGCGCGGCGACCGCCGTTCCGCGGGGCCCCGGTGCGGCCGCGGACCGCGCCGCGGCCGCAGCCCCCTCAACGTTCACCTCGTCCTTCGAAGCGGACGATCCGCAGCCCGACTGGCGCAACACCGTCGAGACCACCCCGGGCGGTGAGAAGAAGGCCGACGGCGTCGACGGCGGCTACACCTCCGGCATCCCCGGGAACGTGACCGACAAGGTCACCGCCGTCCGGGCGAGCGGCGAGTACGCCGACGCGGGCGAGACCAAGGAGAACCTGGTCGACGGTGACGTCACCACCAAGTGGCTCGCGTTCGACAGGACCCCATGGCTCGAATTCGACCTCTCCGAGCCCGTCGACGTCGTCCGTTACGCCCTCACCTCCGCCAACGACGCCCCGGAGCGCGACCCGGTCGACTGGACGCTCAAGGGCTCCGCCGACGGCTCCGACTGGACCACCCTGGACACCCGCAAGGACCAGGTCTTCGACAAGCCTCACCAGACCAGGCAGTTCTCGGTCGAGGACGCCGCCGCCTACCGCCACTTACGCCTGGAGATCACGCGCAACAAGGGGGCGGACGCCACCCAGCTCGCCGAGGTGCAGTTCGCCAACGGTGACACCACCCCGCCCGCCCCCGCCGACATGCGCAGCCTGGTCGACCAGGGCCCGTCCGGCTCCCCCACCGCCAAGGGGAACGCGGGCTTCACCGGCACCCACGCCCTGCGCTACGCGGGCAGCCACAAGCCGGACGGCCGGGCGTACTCGTACAACAAGGTCTTCGACGTGAACACGGCCGTCACCCGCGACACCCTGCTCTCGTACCGGATCTTCCCGTCGATGGCCGAGACCGATCTGAACTACCCGGCCACCCACGTCTCCGTCGACCTCGCCTTCACCGACGGCACCTACCTCAGCGATCTCGCGGGCGCGGTCGACCAGCACGGCGCCCGGATGAGCCCCCAGGGGCAGGCGGCCTCCAAGACGCTGTACGTCAACCAGTGGAACCACAAGGAGTCCCGGATCGGCGCCGTCGCGGCGGGCAAGACGGTCGACCGGATCCTCGTCGCGTACGACTCCCCGGGCGGCCCGGCGAAGTTCCGCGGCTGGGTGGACGACATCTCCCTCGCCCCCCAGGCGCCCGAGAAGCCCCTGAAGCACCTCTCCGACTACGCGGTGACCACCCGCGGCACGAACTCCAGCGGCAGCTTCTCGCGCGGCAACAACTTCCCCGCGACCGCCGTCCCGGGCGGCTTCAACTTCTGGACGCCGGTGACCAGCGCGGGCTCGACCGACTGGCTCTACCAGTACGCCCGCGCCAACAACGACGACAACCTCCCCACCATCCAGGCGTTCGGCGCGAGCCATGAGCCGAGCCCCTGGATGGGCGACCGGCAGACGTTCCAGGTGATGCCGTCCGCCGCGTCCGGCACCCCGGACGCCTCCCGCAGCGCCCGCGCGCTCCCCTTCCGCCACGAGGAGGAGACCGCCCGGCCGTACGGCTACGGCGTGACGTTCGAGAACGGCCTCAAGGCCGAGATCGCGCCCACCGACCACGCGGCGGTCATGCGCTTCACCTATCCGGGCGACGACGCGAGCGTCATCTTCGACAACGTCAACAACAACGGCGGGCTCACCCTCGACCCCGAGCACGGCGTCGTCACCGGCTGGTCCGACGTCAAGAGCGGAGGGTCCGCCGGCGCCACCCGGATGTTCGTCTACGGCGTCTTCGACGCGCCCGTCAGCGCGAGCGGCAAGCTGCCCGGAGGCGGCGGGCAGGACGTCACCGGCTACTTCCGCTTCAGCCCTGGCAAGGACCGCGCCGTCACCCTCAGGCTCGCCACTTCCCTCATCGGCGTCGACCAGGCGAAGACCAACCTGGAGCGCGAAATACCCGCCTCGACGTCGTTCGAGCAGGTGAAGCGGCGTGCCCAGAGCGCCTGGGACGACATCCTGGGCCGTATCGAGGTCGAGGGAGCCAGCCGCGACCAGCTCACCACGCTCTACTCCAGCCTCTACCGGCTGTACCTCTATCCCAATTCCGCTTTCGAGAACACCGGGACCGCCCGCAACCCCCGGTACCAGTACGCGAGCGCCTTCTCGCCCGCCGCCGGGGAGAACACCCCGACCCGCACCGGCGCGAAGATCGTCGACGGCAAGGTGTACGTCAACAACGGCTTCTGGGACACCTACCGCACCACCTGGCCCGCCTATTCGCTGCTGACCCCGAAGCGCGCGGGGACGATGGTCGACGGCTTCGTCCAGCAGTACAAGGACGGCGGCTGGATCTCCCGCTGGTCCTCCCCCGGCTACGCCGACCTCATGACGGGCACCAGCTCGGACGTGGCCTTCGCGGACGCGTACCTCAAGGGCGTCCGCTTCGACGCCGAGGCCGCGTACGAGGCGGCGCTGAAGAACGCCACCGCGGTGCCGCCCTCGTCGGGCGTCGGCCGCAAGGGCATGACCACCTCGCCCTTCCTCGGCTACACCAGCACCGAGACCCACGAGGGCCTGTCCTGGGCGCTGGAGGGCTACCTCAACGACTTCGGCCTGGCGAAGATGGGCCGCGCCCTGTACACGAAGACCAAGAAGGCCCGCTACAAGGAAGAATCCGACTACTTCCTCCACCGCGCGCAGAACTACGTCAGGCTCTTCGACGACAAGGCGGGCTTCTTCCAGGGCCGCGACACGGCCGGGAAGTGGCGCGTCCCGTCCGAGAAGTACGACCCGCGGATCTGGGGCTACGACTACACCGAGACCAACGGCTGGGGCTACGCCTTCACCGCCCCGCAGGACAGCCGGGGCCTGGCCAACCTCTACGGCGGGCGCTCCGGCCTGGCCAAGAAGCTCGACACGTACTTCTCCACCCCGGAGACGGCCTCACCTGAGTTCAAGGGGTCGTACAGCGGCGTCATCCATGAGATGACCGAGGCCCGCGACGTCCGGATGGGCATGTACGGGCACAGCAACCAGGTCGCCCACCACGCCACCTACATGTACGACGCGGCCGGACAGCCCTGGAAGACCCAGGAGAAGGTGCGCGAGGTGCTGTCCCGCCTCTACACCGGCAGCGAGATAGGCCAGGGTTACCACGGCGACGAGGACAACGGCGAGCAGTCCGCGTGGTACATCTTCAGCGCGCTCGGCTTCTACCCCCTGGTGATGGGCGGCTCCGAGTACGCGATCGGTTCGCCGCTGTTCACCAAGGCCACGGTGCACCTGGAGAACGGCCGCGACCTGGTGATCAAGGCCCCGCGCAACAGCGCGCGGAATGTCTACGTCCAGGGGCTGAAGGTCAACGGCAAGCGGTGGAACTCCACCGCCCTCCCCCACTCGGTGCTCGCGCGTGGCGGCACGCTCGACTTCACCATGGGCGCGAAGCCGTCGAAGTGGGGCACGGGCGCGAACTCCGCCCCGTCCTCCATCACGAAGGACGACAAGGTGCCCACCCCGCGCCGCGATCTGACGGTGCCGAGCGGTGGCACAGCGCTGCTGGACGACACGTCGGGTACGGAGGCGACGTTCGAGTCGGTGGACCTGCCGGTGACGGACGCGGGCCGCGCGGTCCAATACACCCTGACCTCCGCCGACCGCGCGGAGGCACCCACCGGGTGGGTCCTCGAAGGCTCACAGGACGGCGAGAAGTGGCAGACCCTGGACCAGCGCTCGGATGAGTCCTGGTCCTGGGACAAGCAGACCCGCGTCTTCTCGGTACGGTCGCCCGGTACGTACGAGCACTACCGCCTCGTACCGGACGGCAAGGCCACCCTGGCCGAGGCCGAACTGCTCGGCTGAGCCATTGGGTGGGCCGGGCCCGGCGTCCGGACCCGGCCTGCCCTCGGTCGTCACGTGCTCACGACGCGTCGTCCACCCAGAGCTGCCACTTGCCGCTGCTGCTCGGCTTGCAGTCCCACTTGGAGTAGACGGAGTTCCGCCCGTCGCGGGCGCACGCCTCGTCGCTGGCGTAGGTGCCGACGTAGATCCACTTGCTGGCGCCGGGTACGACAGCCGTCGTCGTGGCGGAGGACGCGGGTGCTGCCTGCACGGTGGCGATGGTGCCCCCCGTCAGGAGGGCGGCCCCCATCGCGGCGCCGGCGAGGACAAGTCGAGTACGCATGTTTCTCCTTTTCATCGGAGTCTTGCGGTCGACGTGATCCTGGGACAGGGCGGGGCGCGAGGACAACAGGAATCGGGTGTCCTGGACGCTCTTGGACTGTCCCGGACACCCCGCTTGGCGTCCACGCTGGTCAGCGGCCTGTCCCGCGACCTTCTCGCGTACGTTGTCCCGCCCGTCGCGGCCCGTCTCGTGATTGGCGGGGTTCGTCATTGACGACTCACGAGTGGGACGCGACGCTCAAGTGCATGGAGAAGCAGGGGGGTTGGGATCTTGGCGAGGTCCATGACATACGCGCACTCATGGAGTTGCTGCGTCAGCTGAAGAAGACTTCCGGATTGTCATACCGGGAATTGGAAAAGCGCGCGGCGGCGGTGGGAGACGTGCTACCCCGCAGCACCGCCTCCAAGATGCTGAGCCAGGACGTGGCACCGAGACCTGATCAACTGGTTTCCTTCCTCAAGGCATGTGGGGAAGAGGCGCGGATCGAGCAGTGGCTCCAGGCTCGGGAGAGAACCATCCATCAACGGGTCGGTGAAACCCGTGACGAGGAACCCGAGGAACCCACTCAGCGAGCTCCGCTCTTCAGGCCACCGCGGAGAGGCACCATACTGGCTCTGTTGGTGGCCCTCCCGGCAATGGGCGCTCTCGGCGCTTGGATGCTGGCCGCTTCCGGCGGACCGGCAGGGAATTCCCGGGCGGATCGGAGCGCGATGGCCGCGCCCTCCGACATCGGGCCGGCGCTGCTGAGCGGCTGGGTCCGTATCCGGCCGGTCACGGCCCCCGATCTCTGCTTGACCGACGGACGGGTGCTCGACCGCCGGTACACACCTTTGGTGGCCGTGCAGCGACCGTGCACCAAGGTGACGCCGCAGGCCACCAAACTGGAAGCGATGGGCGGGGACACGTACCGGATCCAGTGGCACCACCCCGACTACGGCAAGGGCTGTCTCGAAGCGCTCGAAGAGGGCGCCGGGGCGGGGTTGCTGGAGCCGAACGACGACTGCGCGCAGGGGAGCAGGTTCCACCTCGAACCATCAGGACCCTACGCGGACAGCAAGTATGTCCTCCGCGTGGCCGGTCAGGGATGCGTCGGGATCAAGGCATCGGCCACCTTCGAGGGGGCTGAAGCCGTGATGGGGCGGTGCGTGGGCAAGGGGGGCCAGGTGTTCTTCATCGAGCCCGCGTCCTGACCGGCTTGCCGACGCGGCCGACGTCTGACGCCGGCGAAGGCGCCGCTCACCGGGTGAGGGGCCTGCCCCGGGGCCCATGGTGCGGTCCGCCGGACGGCGGCGGCGCGGGCCCGGGGCGAGGCCCCGCCGCTGCTCCATGCGCCGAAGGCGCGAGACGAAGCCCGCGCCCGACAGCCGGTCTCAGGCCGCCTCGGCCCGCTCGAAGGCGGGCGCCGTGGGCGCGGCGAACCACACGAGCCGGGCGGTGATCCCCTTCTCCCGCCCGAACCACCACGTCGCTCGTTCGGGTGAAGTGAGGTTGAGCCGGTGCTGCCCATTGGCGGTAACCACGTGCGCGCTCCCGTCCTCGTAGGCCAGCCCCCACGCGGCGATTTCCCCGTCCAAGGCGCCGGGTTCCACTTCGTACTGCACGGCGACGGCGAAGACGCGGGGCGCCGTGTCGAGTGCGAGGTCGCGGAGTTCTCGGTCGAAGTCGAAGGCAGCCATGGAAGTCTCCCGTCAGGAAAGGGAATTGGGCCATGCACGTACGGTGACGTGGTTCACACCATAGCGAGTCACACCTAAACCTTTACTTGATTCACCGCCAATCCTTTACAGATACCCTCGTGTGGGGGACAAGGGAGGGAACGTCATGCCGACAAGCAACCCACCAACCGCGCGACGACAGCGCCTGGGCGCCGAACTCCGCAAGCTTCGTGAGCGCGCTGGGATGTCGGCCGCGACTGCGGCGGGTCTGCTCGGCGGCAACCAGACCCAGATCAGCAACATCGAGGCGGGCCGCCACGGAGTGAGCGCTGACCGGGTACGGACCCTGGCACGCTTGTACTCGTGCGGAGACCAGAGCTACATCGACGCACTCGCAGCCATGACCGGCACGCGCACGCGGGGGTGGTGGGAGGAGTACCGCGAATTCCTGCCGGTCGGGCTGCTCGACCTGGCCGAGGTGGAACACCACGCCACGTACGTGCGCGTCGCCACCATGGTCCACATCCCAGGGTTGCTCCAGACCGCCGAGCATGCCCGCGTGGTCTTCAATGCGGGTATCCCGCAGCTCGCGCCGTACGAGGTGGAGCACCGCGTCTCGCACCGCATCAAGAGGCAGGCGATCCTCTACGGGGACACCCCGACACCGCTGACAGCGATCATTCACGAGGCCGCTCTCCGCATGGGGTACGGGAGCTCCACGGTGGCCCGTGGGCAGCTTCAGCACCTGATCGACATGGGCGAACGGGACAACATCACCATCGTGGTGATTCCATTCGGCGCCGGACCTCTTCCCGGCTCCGGCCAGTCAGTTGTTTACTTCGGAGGCCCCGTGCCGCAGCTCGACACCGTCGAACTCGATACCAGTCACGGTATCGAACTGGTCGACGCGGAGGCCCAACTGATCAATTACCGAAACGTGCTGGACCGTATGCAGGGGTACGCCCACAAGCCCGCAGCATCCAGGGACCTTATCCACCGCATCGCGCAGAGCAGCTAAGGGGAACCACGTGTCCATCCATGACTGGCAGAAGTCCTCGTACTGCGCCCAAGGAGCCAACTGCATCCACGTCCGCAAAGTGACCGCCGATTGGCAGAAGTCGTCCTACAGCCACGAGGGGGCCAACTGTCTCTACGTCGCCGCTCCCGCCTCCCGCACCATCGCACTCCGTGAGAGCGACGAACCGGACGTCATCCTCACCACCACGCCCGCCACCCTCGGCACCTTCATACGCGCGGCGAAGGCCGGCGCCTTCGACGGGCTCACCCAGGACCGGTAGGGCGCGCCGCGCACCCGCGAATGCCAGGATGGACCGCATGGCTACCGTCCTGGCATTCCACGCCCACCCCGATGACGAGGCCCTGCTGACCGGCGGCACGCTCGCCCGGCTCGCAGACGAGGGACACCGGGTGGTGGTCGTGGTCGCCACGGACGGCCTGATCGACGCGGCACCGACGCATGCCGAGTCACCCCGCCTGCACGAACTGCGCACCAGCGCCGCTCTGCTCGGCGTCGACCGCGTCGTCCACCTCGGCTACGCGGACAGCGGCCACGGCCCGCTCCTCTACCCCGACCCGCCGGACCGTGTGCGCTTCGTCCGCGCGAAGACCGAGGAGGCCGCCGAGCGGCTGGCCGCGATCCTCCGCGACGAGGACGCGTCGATGCTGCTCCACTACGACCCCCACGGCGGCTACGGCCACCGCGACCACATCAAGGTCCACCAGGTCGGCCGCCGCGCCGCCGAACTGGCCAAGACGCCCAGGGTGCTCGAAGCGACGATGCCGCGCGACACCGCCGAGCGCCTGGTCCGCCTGGCCCACCGGCTGAGGGTCCCCCTCCGCTTCACCGCCGAGGAGCTGAACACCCGCTTCAGCCCCCGGTCGGACATCACCCACCGCCTCGACGTCCGCCCCTACGCCCGCCAGAAGCAGGCGGCCCTGGCGGCCCACCGCTCCCAGATCGACGGCACGGGCCGCATGAGTGCCGCCATGCGGACCATGCTTCGGCTCCCGGCCCCGCTCTTCGGTCTGCTGCTGGGCCGGGAGTGGTTCATCGACGTCTCCCCCGTCAGGCCGTCACAGCCTTAGCGGTCAGCGAACAGTTCCTCAGTGCGCGAAGCGGTCACGGCCCGGTCCAGCCAGGTGCCGAGGACGTCCAGATCCCTGCACTCCTCAATACGCTTACGTGTCTCGGCAGTGACGTTGAGCTCCCGTTGGCCAAGGACCCGCAAGATGTCCTCGGCGCGGCTCTCGATCCGAACATCGGTGAAGGCCCGCTGGCCAAGGTTGGAGCGGAAGAAGATGTTGGGCTCTACGTCGAGCATGTGGCACAGATCCGTCGTGGAAGACACCGTCAGAGCACCATCCAGCCAGCCTCCGAGCAGCTCCAAGTCGGTACACAACTGGATGCGCTCACGAGCCATGCCGACGACCTCAAAGCCCCGCCGGTTGAGGACCCGCACAATGGTTTCGGCGCGGCTCTCGGCCCGAACCTTGGCAAAGGCTACCTGGGAGTGCTCGGAGCGGAAGAAGTTGAGCAGCGGGGACATCAGTCGAACAGATCCTCCACACGGGAGGCGGTGGCGGCCCGGTCCACCCAGGTACCGAGAACATCCATGTCCTTGCACGCCTCGATGCGCTCACGTGTCTCGTCGGTGACCTCAAGCCCTCGGGCCTTGAGGACCCGCAGCAGGTCGCCGGCGCGCACCTCTGCGAAGGCGTGCTGGGCATGCTGGGAACGGAAGTAGTTCATCAGCACGGGCATCAGGTCTCTCCAGATCTCTCGTGCCGGGGAGTTTCCAAGACCGGCTTCAACGAGTTCGGCGTAGATGTTTTCCTGAACGGGGTCAAGTTTGCTGAGGGCGGTCGCGAGTGCCTTCAGTATCTCATCGATGCCTTCGCTTCTGCTGTGCGTAATCGCGGAGAAGGCAGCGATCGGGATATCCCTGGCCACCTCTTTCGCATCCGTGACGACGGGAGTGTTGCCGGGGCCCAGGACCAGCGGGCGGACCGTCAGGGAAGGGTGACTCGGTAAGCCGAGGATGATGGGACGGGCGGCCCAGCGAGCCGTGGCGTCGTCGGGGCAGAGCACGATCAGCACCGGCTGGTGCCGGAACTTCGCGTACATGTACGAGAGGTAGTACGCCCAGGCCGCCGGTTTGTCCTTGTCCCGTCTGCTCTGCGACTCGATAGCGAACAGATAAGTGCCGTGCTTCTCCGTCTCGACCTGGAGCAGGGTGTCCACACGTCTCTCGACGGGTGCGATCTCGGTGAGGTCGGGGCTGACCACGAACGTCTTGCTCGTGTCGGGGAACGGAACGCCGAGCAGTTTACGCAGTGCTCGGACGATGGCCCCGGTGTCCTCCTGGAAAATCCGGTGGAGGGCTTCATGCGAGGAACTGACCATGCGGTGAACGCTAAAGATGCGAGGGCAAGTGTCGATGGCATTTGCCATCGCATCACTCGAACGTATGTAGCCGCTATTGGCGTTGACGCTGGGCGGCCAGCACCTCCGCCTCCTTCTCCGGCGCCAGGCCCACCGCCGGGCGGTCCGCACGCTGCGGCGCCTGGCCGTCCAAGCCGCGCAGCCAGGCCCACGTATCGGCCACCGTCTCGGCGACGGGGCGGCACCGCAGGCCCGCCGCGAGCGCCTTCGAGACGTCGGCGGCGTGCAGCGTGTCGTGCGGCTCGCCCGGGGGGAGCCAGATCGGGAGGTCGGTCCAGGGGACGATGCGGGCGGCGAGGACGCTGTCCGGGTCGGTCCAGCGCAGGTCGGCGGCCGAGCCGGTGACGCGTACGCAGGTCTCCAGCAGTTCGCCCATCGTGGTGTGACCCGGCGGACTGACCGTGTTGTACGGGCCGCCGAGGCCGCGTTCGGCGGCGTCCAGGAGCCAGCTGGCCAGGTCGCGGGCGTCGATGTACTGCAACGGGAGGTCGCGCGGGCCGGGGGCGAGGACCGGGCCGCCGCGGGCGATGCGGGTCAGCCACCAGGGCAGGCGGCCGATGTTCTCGTACGGGCCGAGGATCAGCCCGGGCCGGGCCAGCAGCGCGCGGTCGCCGAAGGCGGAGAGGGCGGCGAGTTCGCCGCCCCGCTTGGCGCGGGCGTAGTCGGTCTCGTCACCGTCGTCGGGGGACGACTCCACCACCGGGCCGTCCTCGGCGAGTCCGGCGCGGGCCGGGTAGGTGTAGACGGAGCGGGTGGAGACGTAGGCGTAGTGGCGTACGCGGTCGGCGAGGAGGCGGGCCGCGTCGCGGACGGCCGAGGGGGCGCCGGACCAGGTGTCCACGACGGCGTCCCACGCGCCGTGTTCGAGCGCGGCGAGCCCGCCGGGCGCGGTGCGGTCGCCGCGCAGCACGGTGGCTCCCGGCGGCGGGGCATGGCGGCCGCGGTGGAACACCGTGACCTCCCAGCCGCGGGCCAGGGCCGCCTCGGTGACGGCGCGTCCCACGAACTCCGTTCCGCCCAGCATCAGAAGTCTCATGACGAGGACTCTGCCTGCTCCCGGCAACGCGCGCCCGGTGGATTAGCCCTCGGCAGATCGCCATGATGGAGCGCATGATCCTCCGCCAGCTACGTGACACCGAGGAGGACGCCGAGGCGGTGAGGACCGTGGCCTCGGCCGCCTTCGACACCTCGCGGGCCCTGCGCGGCGAACCGGCGGCCGACCGGCCGCCCGACCGGCTCGCCCGCATCGACAGCCGCAACCGCCATCTGGCCCGGACCGATCCGGGCGGCTGCTGGCTCGCCGTGGACGATGTCGGCATGCCGGTCGGCACGGTGTTGTCCACGCGCCGCGAAGGCACCTGGGGGCTGGCGCTGTTCGCCGTGCTGCCCCGGGCCCAGCGGCGCGGGATCGGCCGGGAGCTGATGGCCGCGGCGCTGCTGTACGGACGGGCCTGCCTGCGCGGGATCATCTGCGGGTCCCGGGATCCGCGCGCGGCGGCCACGTACCGGCGGGCGGGCTTCACCCTGCATCCGGCGATGCGACTGCGCGGCACCGTCGACAAGGAGCTGAAGACCCGGCTGCCGTCGCTGGACGGCGCTGTGCACGAGGGCACGGCGCGGCACCGGGACCTGATGGACTCCCTGGACCGCCGCACCCGCGGCGGGGCCCACGGCCCCGACCACGAGGAGATGCTGCGCCACTCGCGGCTGCTGGTCGTCGACGAGCTGACCGGGAGCGGCTACTGCTACGTCGGCGCCGACGGGGACGTCGAACTGCTCGCCGCGACCTCCCGCCGCATCGCCGGGCGGCTGCTGACCGCCGCCCTGCTCAGCGTCCCGGAGGGCACGGAGGTGGCGGTGGAGAACCTGACGGCCGAGCAGGAGTGGGCGGTGGACGTCGGCCTCGAAGCGGGCCTTGAGCTGTCCAACGCGGGCTACGTCTGCCTGCGCGGGATGCGGCCGCCGTCCCCGTACATCCCCTCCGGCGCGTTCCTGTGATGACGACGCGCGAACGGGCCGCACCCCCGATGCGCAGGGGTGCGGCCCGTCCGTACGGCCGAAGACGCGCAGCGTCCTACTTGCGGATCAGCGAGCGCAGCACGTACTGCATGATGCCGCCGTTGCGGTAGTAGTCCGCCTCGCCGGGGGTGTCGATGCGCACCTTGGCGTCGAACTCCACATCGCCCGCCTTGACCTTGACGGTCTCCGGGATGCCGCCGTCGTTGAGCGCGGTGACGCCGGTGATGTCGAAGGTCTCCTCGCCGGTCAGGCCCAGCGACAGCGCCGAGGCGCCCTCGGGGAACTGGAGCGGGAGGACGCCCATGCCGATGAGGTTCGAGCGGTGGATGCGCTCGTACGACTCGGCGATGACGGCCTTGACGCCGAGCAGCGCGGTGCCCTTGGCGGCCCAGTCGCGGGACGAGCCGGAGCCGTACTCCTTGCCCGCCAGGATGACCAGCGGGGTGCCGGCGGCCTGGTAGTTCTGCGAGGCGTCGTAGATGAAGGAGACCGGCCCGCCGTCCTGCGTGAAGTCGCGGGTGAAGCCGCCCTCGGTGCCGGGCGCGATCTGGTTGCGCAGCCGGATGTTGGCGAAGGTGCCGCGGATCATGACCTCGTGGTTGCCCCGGCGGGAGCCGTAGGAGTTGAAGTCGCGACGCTCGACACCGTGCTCGGTGAGGTACTTGCCCGCCGGGGTGTCGGCCTTGATCGCACCGGCCGGGGAGATGTGGTCGGTGGTGACCGAGTCGCCCAGCTTGGCCAGGACGCGGGCGCCGGTGACGTCCTCGACCGGGGCCGGGTCCATGGTCAGGCCCTCGAAGTACGGGGGCTTGCGGACGTAGGTGGACTCCGCGTCCCACTCGAAGGTGTTGCCGGTCGGCACGGGCAGCGCCTGCCACTGGGCGTCACCGGCGAAGACGTCCTGGTAGGACTTGTTGAACATGTCCTCGCCGATGGCGTTGGCCACGACATCGTTGACCTCGGCCTCGGTCGGCCAGATGTCTTCGAGGAAGACCGGCTTGCCCTCCTGGTCGGTGCCCAGCGCGTCCGTGGTGATGTTCACCTTCATCGAACCGGCGATGGCGTACGCGACGACCAGCGGCGGGGACGCCAGGTAGTTCATCTTGACGTCCGGGTTGATCCGGCCCTCGAAGTTCCGGTTGCCGGAGAGGACGGAGGTGACGGCGAGGTCGGCGTCGTTGACGGCCTTGGAGACCTCGTCCGGCAGCGGGCCGGAGTTGCCGATGCAGGTGGTGCAGCCGTAGCCGACCAGGTTGAAGCCGACCTTGTCGAGGTAGGGGGTCAGGCCCGCCTTGTCGAAGTAGTCGGTGACGACCTTCGAGCCCGGCGCCAGGGTGGTCTTGACCCACGGCTTGCGGGTCAGGCCCTTCTCCACCGCCTTCTTGGCCACCAGCGCGGCGGCGACCATGACGTACGGGTTCGAGGTGTTGGTGCAGGAGGTGATCGCGGCGACGGTGACGGCGCCGTGGTCGATCTCGTACGTGGACCCGTCGGGGGCGGTCACCAGGGTCGGCTTGGTGGGCACGCCGTTGGAGACGGCCGGGGCGTCGGAGGCCGGGAAGGACTCCTTGCCCGCCTCGTCCTCCTCCGCGTCGGGGACGTAGTTACGGACGTCCTGCGCGAACTGCTGCGCCGCCTCGGCGAGCACGATGCGGTCCTGCGGGCGCTTCGGGCCGGCGATCGACGGGACGACCGTCGACAGGTCCAGCTCCAGCTTCTCGGAGAAGTCCGGCTCGGCGGCCGGGTCCAGCCACAGGCCCTGCTCCTTGGCGTACGCCTCGACCAGCGCGAGCTGCTGCTCGCTGCGGCCGGTGAGCTTCAGGTAGTTGATCGTCTCGTCGTCGATCGGGAAGATCGCGGCGGTGGAGCCGAACTCCGGCGACATGTTGCCGATGGTGGCGCGGTTGGCGAGGCTCGTGGCCGCCACACCCTCGCCGTAGAACTCGACGAACTTGCCGACGACACCGTGCTTGCGCAGCATCTCGGTGATGGTCAGCACGAGGTCGGTCGCCGTGGTGCCGGGCTTCAGCTCACCCGTCAGCTTGAAGCCGACGACGCGCGGAATGAGCATCGACACCGGCTGGCCGAGCATCGCGGCCTCGGCCTCGATGCCGCCGACGCCCCAGCCGAGCACGCCGAGGCCGTTGACCATGGTGGTGTGCGAGTCGGTGCCGACGAGGGTGTCCGGGTAGGCCTGGCCGTTGCGGACCATGACGGTGCGGGCCAGGTGCTCGATGTTCACCTGGTGGACGATGCCGGTGCCGGGCGGGACGACCTTGAACTCGTCGAACGCGGTCTGGCCCCAGCGCAGGAACTGGTAGCGCTCCTTGTTGCGCCCGTACTCCAGCTCCACGTTCTGGGTGAAGGCGTCGTTGGTGCCGAACTTGTCGGCGATCACGGAGTGGTCGATGACCAGCTCGGCCGGGGCCAGCGGGTTGATCTTCGCCGGGTCGCCGCCCAGCTCCTTGACGGCCTCGCGCATGGTGGCGAGGTCGACCACACAGGGCACACCGGTGAAGTCCTGCATGATCACGCGAGCCGGCGTGAACTGGATCTCCTGGTTGGGCTGGGCCTGTGAGTCCCACCCACCGAGCGCTCGGATGTGGTCGGCGGTGATGTTGGCGCCGTCCTCCGTGCGGAGCAGGTTCTCCAGCAGAACCTTCAGGCTGTAGGGGAGGCGGGCGGCCCCCTCCACCTTGTCCAGCCTGAAGATCTCGTACGACTCGTCGCCCACCTGCAGGGTGCTGCGGGCATCGAAGCTGTTCGCCGACACGACAGTCTCCTTCATGCATGAATTACGCGCGTACCACCGCAATGCTGCCGCGACATGCCCGCGCCGATCCGCTAAGGTAGGGCTAAGTTAGGTAACCCTTACCGGTGCGGCGCGACGGTGCGCCCGTCGACAGATATCTCGATGTCGAGATAACTCTAATACATGGCCCTCGCGGCGGGCAGCTCAGCCCTGCCATCGGGGCAGCGGGCCCGTAGCCCGCGAGGGTGTCGTCGGTCACGGTGAGCAGGGGGCAGGAACGGCAGCGTGAGGCGGCTGCGGCGCCTGAGCGGTGCCCGCCGTGATGCCCGGAGACCCCATGAACGCCCCTTCCGAGCCGCGATACTTGTCCGCATGGATCCGCATCTGCTCCGCACCTTCGTCTCCGTGGCCCACTGCGGCTCCTTCTCCGACGCCGCCCACCAGCTCGGCTCCACGCAGTCGGCCGTCTCGCAGCAGATCGCGACCCTGGAAGCCGATCTGCGCACCCCGCTGCTGACCCGGCGGCCGGTGACGCTCACCACCGCCGGGGCGCGGCTGCTTGAGCACGCGGGTCCGCTGCTGCGACGGCTGGACGCGGCCCGGGCGGACGTCGAGCGGCTGGCCGGGCCCGCCGCCGTGCGGCTGACCCTCGGCGCCTCCCCGCTGGCCATGACGCCCGCGGTCGCCACGGCCCTCGACGAGACGCGCCGTTCCTGTCCCGACGCGGGCGCCGCCGTACGGATCCTCCGCCGCCGGGAGATTCCGGCGGCCGTCGCGACCGGCGCGCTGGACCTGGGGCTCCTCGACGGCCCGGCGGCCCCCGGCGCACCCCTGCCGCTGCCCGAGGCCGGGCCGCTGACCACGGTCGCGGTCGCGGAGACGCCGCTGGTCGTCGCCCTGCCGTCCGGCCATCCGCTGGCCCGCCGGCTCGGCCTGCGGCTGGCCGACCTCGCCGACTCCTCCTGGCTGGACGCGCCGGACGCCGCGGTGCCGCTGGGCGCCCTGCGCGCCGCGAGCGGCACCGGCGGCTTCCGCGCCTCGCTGACGTACGAGGGCACGGACGTACGCGCCCTCCTCGCCCTGACGGCGGCCGGCCACGGCCTGGCCCTGCTCCCCCACACGGCCGCCGAGAACGCCCCCGGCATCGCCGCGATCCCCCTGACCGCACCCCGCCTGATCCACCGCACCGAACTCCTCCATGGCCCCGCCGTGAACGGCCCGGCCCGCACCCTGGCAGCGGTGCTGACGGGAGACGGTCACCGGTACGGGTGATTGCCGGGCGGATATGCCCGACCCCGTCAAGGATTGCGATGGACCTTGGGCAGTCGTCATGCTGCGATTACGACGCCTGGTGGAGGACCGATGAGCGCGCAACCCCATGAACACACGGCTTCGTACGTGCCCGACGACCCCGAAACCGCACTGAAGTATGCGATCCAGCACCACCAGGGGGACCGGGTGCAGATCGTCGAGGGGCTCATCGAACCGTTGTCTCCGACATGGGACCACGAAAACGCGGCTGATCTGATCCGCGAACAAATTGGCCCGGTCATGCGGAAGCTGGACTGCAGAGCGGGCTCGGGAAACCTTGACCTGCCAGGCAGCACCAACTGGTACGTGCCGGACCTGGCCGTCGTGCCGCGCGAGCTCGCGAAGGGCGGCGGGGCGCTCGTCCCCGACCAGACCCTGCTGGTCGTCGAGATCACCTCGGACTCCAACGGAGACACCGACCGGATCGTCAAGCGCCGCCGCTACGCCGAATACGGCGCGCCGCTGTACCTGCTGGTCGACCGGCAGGAGCGCACCTGCACGCTCTACGCCGCACCCGGCCCCCTCGGCTACACCAAGGTGGACGGCCCGCATCCCTTCGGCACACCCCTCGCGCTCCCCGAGCCGTTCGGCTTGGAATTGGACACCTCGGACTTCTGATCCGACTGATCCGACTCTGCGCCCGGCTCAGCCGCTCGCCAGCCGGGTGCGCACCAGGGACAGGACCTCCTCGTCCGACAGGCCGAGCGCCCGGGCCTCCTCCACCAGGTTCTGGACGCCCTCCAGGAGCCGGGCGCGGGCGGTGGGCTGTTCGCCGGTGACCACGGCGCCGCGGCCGCGGCGCAGGTCGATCAGGTCCTCTTCGCGGAGGCGCTGGTAGCCGCGGAGGACCGTGTGGACGTTGACGCCGAGGGAGTCGGCGAGGGCGCGGGCGGCGGGGAGGCGCTCGCCGGGGCAGAGGGTGCCGTCGGCGATGGCTCCGCGGACGGTGGCGGCGATCTGGTCCCCCAGCGGGACCGGGGAACCGAGGTCGACACGGAAGAGCATGGTCAGCCTTACGTTCCAGTATTGGTCCGGTCGCGCTCGACCAGGGTGTTGAGCAGGGCCGCCGCGGTGGCGGCGTCGTCCACCGTCACCACGAACTCCTTGCCGGTGGTCAGCCGCAGGAAGAGCGCGTCGCCCGAGCGCAGCACCAGGGCGCTGCGCCCCGACTGGATGCGATAGCCCCAGCCGCCGAGGCCGAGGACGCGGGCCTCACGGCTGGTGGCGTTCGCGATCCGCTCCAGCGGTATCCGCATCCGCGGGCGCGGGGCGAACCACGGTGCGACGGACAGGCCGCGGCGGTCCACGGTGACCCGGCAGCGGGACAGCGCCACCGAGATCAGCCCGACGACGATCAGCGCCGTTTCCGCCCTCGTGTCCGTGGCCACGGCGAGCACCACACCCAGCAGGGTGGTGCCCGCCCCCAGAACGGCCAGCACGGGCGATCCGACGCCGCGCGTCCAGACGGCGGCCTCGCCCTTGGCGAGCGGCAGCCGGGGTCCGGCCGCCTCGGCGGTCTCGTCGGCGGGCGCCGCGTCCCGCCCGGCCAGCAGCCATCCCGCCCAGCCGACGACCCCGGCGGCGGCGAGGGACACGGCCAGGTGCCACAGGGGGAAGGTCACGTCGGCGGCACGGGCGGCACTGGCGTTGACCCACAGCATCACGATGTGGGCGTAGCCGAGCATCGCGGCCGTCCCGAACCCGATGGCGACCAGCCCCTGCTGCGCGCCGAGCGCCGTACGCGAGCGGAGGGCGACGACCGCCACGATGAGGCCGGGCAGCAGCAGAAGGGTGGTGACCACCGGGAGGAAGGCACCCAGACCGGTGAATCCGTCGGCCTGCCCTCCGGGGCCGAAATGCGTGGCGAGCCGATCCGGCAGCCGGTCCCGCAGCGCGGCGTAGACGGCCAGCACAGCGGCCCAGGCCAGCAGAAAGGGCAGAGCGGCGACGGCAGCGCGCCGCCAGGCTTGGGTCACGACAACCTCCCTTGTTCGGGTACTACTAGAACAATACTCGGGTGGACAGCCCTCACACCTCACCCCACCCCAGTCGCATGCGCATCTCATATCTGAGATAGCCTCTTCTGTATGACTGACGACTACCTCTCCCGCATCGGCAAGCTCATCCGTGACGCCCGCCAGCACCGTGGCTGGACCCAGTCGCAGCTCGCGGAGGCGCTCGGCACCAGCCAGAGTGCCGTCAACCGCATTGAGCGCGGGAATCAGAACATCAGCCTTGAGATGATCGCCCGTATCGGTGAGGCGCTGGACAGTGAGATCGTCTCCCTCGGGTACGCGGGCCCGATGCATCTCCGAGTAGTCGGCGGGCGCCGCCTCTCCGGCGCCATCGACGTGAAGACGAGCAAGAACGCGTGCGTGGCGCTGCTGTGCGCCACCCTCCTCAACGCGGGCCGCACCACGCTGCGGAGAGTCGCCAGGATCGAGGAGGTCTACCGCATCCTCGAAGTGCTGGGCAGCATCGGCGTCCGCACCCGCTGGCTCAACGACGGGAACGACTTGGAGATCGTGCCGCCCGCCGAGCTGGACCTCGACTCCATGGACACCGAGGCCGCGCGCCGCACGCGCAGCGTCATCATGTTCCTCGGCCCGCTGCTGCACCGGATGGACCGCTTCCGGATCCCCTACGCGGGCGGATGCGACCTCGGCACCCGCACCGTGCAGCCGCACATGACCGCGCTGCGCCCCTTCGGCCTCGAAGTGACCGCCACCGACGGCATGTACCACGCCCGCGTCGACCGCTCGGTCTCCCCCACCCGCGCGATCGTGCTGACCGAACGCGGCGACACGGTCACCGAGAACGCCCTGCTCGCGGCCGCCCGCCACGACGGCGTCACCGTCATCCGCAACGCCTCCTCCAACTACATGGTCCAGGATCTCTGCTTCTTCCTGGAGGAGTTGGGCGTCAAGGTCGAGGGCGTGGGCACCACGACGCTCACCGTCCACGGCGTCACCCACATCGACCGCGACGTCGACTACGCGCCCTCCGAGGACCCGGTGGAGGCGATGAGCCTGCTCGCCGCCGCCGTCGTCACCGAGTCGGAGCTGACCATCCGCCGGGTGCCGGTCGAGTTCCTGGAGATCGAGCTGGCCATCCTGGAGGAGATGGGCCTCGACCACGAGCGCAGCGCGGAGTACGCGGCGGACAACGGCCGCACCCGCCTGATCGACCTGACGGTCCGGCCGTCGAAGCTCCAGGCGCCCATCGACAAGATCCACCCGATGCCGTTCCCCGGCGTCAACATCGACAACGTCCCCTTCTTCGCCGCCATCGCGGCCGCCGCCCAGGGCTCGACACTGATCC
Source organism: Streptomyces sp. BRA346 (assembly GCF_052851135.1). Lineage (NCBI taxonomy): Bacteria > Bacillati > Actinomycetota > Actinomycetes > Kitasatosporales > Streptomycetaceae > Streptomyces > Streptomyces sp. BRA346. The sequence goes on from NZ_JAIWIH010000008.1 coordinate 214,811, forward strand.
ACGACTGGGTCTACGACAACCGCGCCATCTATCTGACGGAGCTGAACCGGCTCGGCGCCCACGTCAAACTCCTCGACCCGCACCGGGTCCTGGTCGAGGGCCCCACCCGCTGGCGCTCCGCCGAGATGATGTGCCCGCCCGCGCTGCGCCCCGCCGTGGTCGTCCTGCTGGCGATGATGGCCGCGCCCGGCACCTCCGTACTGCGCAACGTGTACGTGATCAACCGGGGTTACGAGGACCTGGCCGAGCGGCTGAACTCGATCGGCGCCCAGATCGAGACGTTCCGCGACATCTGAGGCCCAGCCGGACGGGGGCGCGGCGCCGCGGCGCCGCGCCCCCGTCGGTCAGGAGTCGCCGCCGCGTCGCTCCACGCGGAAGCCGAACGGCGCCGTGCCTCCGTCGAGCGCCGCGACGCCGCCGTCCACGGTGAGGGTCGCGCCGTTGACGAAGGACGCGGCGGGCGACAGCAACCAGGCGATCGCCTCGGCGACTTCGGACGGGTCGCCCGGGCGGCCCGCGGGTATGAGGGCGGTCGCCTCCTCGTACGCCTCCTCGACACCGCCGTCCAGGTCCGCCTCCTCGGCGAAGCGGGCCATGCGGCCGTCGGCCATCTCGGTGCGCACCCAACTGGGGCACACGGTGTTGGCCCGCAGCCCCCGGCGGCCGTAATCGACGGACAACGAGCGGCACAGCTGGAGCAGCGCGGCCTTGGAGGTCGCGTACGCGGCGTTGCCCATTCCGTTGCGCAGCGCCGCGACGGAGGCGACGGCGACCACCGAGCCGCGGGCCTCCAACAGGTGCGGGAGCGCCGCGCGCATCAGCAGGAAGGGGGCGGTCAGGTTGGTGCGGAGCACCAGATCCCAGGTCTCGTCCGAGAGGTCTCCCACCGCTCCGCTGCGCCCCACGCCCGCGTTGAGAACCAGTCCGTCGAGCCTGCCGTAGCGGGAGACGGTGTTGTCGACCAGCTCGCGGACGACAGCCGCGTCGGTGAGATCGCCGACGTGGGCCAGGGCGCCGGTTTCGTCGGCGATCCGGCGCAGGGGCTCGGGCCGTCGGCCACCGATGACGACGTGGTGTCCCTCGGCGCGCAGCAACCGGGCGGTCGCGGCGCCGATGCCGGTGCCTCCACCGGTGACGACGACAACGCGCTCGTCGGCCATGAGTATCAGAGCTCCTCGTTCCGTCAAGATCAGCGGCCGGCGTCGAGGTCGTCCAGCAGCCCGTAGGTGAGCGTGTCCATCGGGCGGTCCTTCCCCTCGGGCACCGGGCTGACATTGTTCGTCATCATCACCACCGCTGTCCCGCTCTCCCGGTTGAACGCCGCGCAGGTGCCGAAGCCGCCGGTTTGTCCGTTGTGCAAGATCATGGTGCGGCCGCCGGGCAGTGGGCTGAGGTGCCAGGCGAGCCCGAGCCGCAGACCGCGGCCGGCGGTGAAGTGGGGCCGCTGGGTGAGTTCGATGGCGTCACGCAACGGGGAGCGTTCGGGGCGGAGTTGGGCGGCCAGGAAGCGCAGCATGTCGTCGACCGTGCTGTATACGGAGGTGCCCGCGCCGCTGAGCACGCGGTCGTGCCAGTCGGGCACCGGCGTGCCCTCGTAGTGGCCCACGGCCTTGCGGAGCAGCATGTCCGGCCGCAGTGTCGTCGTGGTGTCGGCCAGTCGCAGCGGCGCGGTCACGCGGTGCCGCAGCATCGCGTCCACGCGGTCGAAGGCGAGTGCCTGGCCGAGGAGTCCGAAGCCCAGGTTGGAGTACGCGTACTTCTCGCCCGGCTCGGTGGCCAGGGTGGTCTTGGCGAGCCCCTCGGCCAGGTCGTCCAGCGTGTAGCGCGCGTACGGGTCGTAGGGGTTCGCCCCGTCGAGGAGGTTGGGCGGCAGCGAGGGCAGACCGGACGAGTGGGTCGCCAGGTCGGCGAGGGTGATCCGGCGGGGGCCCTTGCGGGGGATGGGGAACCGTGCGGGCAGGGTGAGCGGTGCGTCGAGGCGCGTTTCGCCCGCGGTGACGGCACGGGCGAGGGCGGTGGCGGTGAGCGTCTTGCCGATCGAGCCGAGCTGGAAGACGGTCCGGCCGTTCGGCGTCCGCTTCCCCTTTCCGGCCGCGCCCGCCACGTACGTCCGTTCACCCTGGATGACGCCGCACACCGCGCTCGGGCTCCCGGCGGCCAGCACCTGGTCCAAGGTGCGCCGCACCTGTGCGCGCAGGGTGTCGTCGGCCGCGGCGGCGGTGCCGGACAGCAGCGAGGCGCCCGCGGCAGCGGTGGCCGCAGTGGTGATGAATGTACGTCGGTTCATGCGTCATTCCCCCGTGGTCGGTTCGGCTGGTGGCACCACCGCGGACAGCAGCACGAGCAGCGGCACGACCCGGCCCGCGGGCACCTGGTAGTGGCCGCGGCCCTCGGCCTGGAGCCAGCCCGTGGCCGTCAGCTGCTTGAGGTGGTGGTAGAGCTGGCCGGTGGTGTTCAGCCCGGCGGTCTCCTGGAGTTCGGCCGCCGAGCGGGTGCCGCCCAGTACGGCGCGCAGCAGGGTGAGCCGCGCCGGGTGACCCAACGCGGCGTAGGGCGCGGCGTGTTCGGACCAGTCCGCGTCCAGCAGGCCGTCGGTCGTGGCGCCCTGCTGCCATTCGTAGTGCTTGCCGGTGGGCATCTCGACCGCACCGGTGAACAGCACCTGCCCGTGTCCCGTGCTCCGTCGGCGCAGTTCCTCCAGGGCCCAGAACACCTCGTTCCGCGGGGTGTCCGGCGCTTCGGACTCCAGCCGCGACACCCGTTCTTCGAGTGCGGCGACCCGCTCGGACAGGGACTCGTCGGCCATGGACCGGAGACTACGTTATTCCGGAATTACAGAGCAAGGGCGTTTCGCTACGGCAGCACCGCGATGCCGTCCAGTTCGACCATCGCCTCCTCGTCCCACAGCCGGACGATGCCGATGACGGCCATCGCCGGATAGTCGCGGCCGGCCATCTCCCGCCAGATCCGGCCGAGTTCGGGGGCGCACTCGCGGTAGGCGGCGATGTCGGTGGCGTAGACGGTCAGCCGGGCGAGGTCGGTGGGGCTGCCACCGGCGGCCGCCAGCGCGGTGAACAGATTGGTGAGCGCGCGGCGGAACTGGGCGGGGAGGGTGTCCCCGACGACCTTGCCGTCCTGGTCCAGCGCGGTCTGACCGGCGAGGAAGACCAGTTGGCCGCCGGTCGCGGTGACGGCGTGGCTGAATCCGGTGGGCGGGGACAGCTCGGCGGGGTTGATCCGGTGCAGGGGCTCGGTCATCGGTACAGCTCCTTCGCGATGATCGTGCGCTGGACCTCGGTGGCGCCCTCGTAGATGCGGGGCGCGCGCACCTCGCGGTAGAGGTGTTCCAGCAGATGGCCGCGGCGCAGCGCGCGGGCGCCGTGGATCTGGACGGCCGCGTCCACGACGTACTGCGCGGTCTCGGTGGCCAGCAGCTTGGCCATGGCCGAGCGCCGGGCGATGCCGGGCTCGCCGTCGTCGTACGCGCTCGCCGCCGCGTACACCAGGAGCCGGGCGGCCTCGGTACGGGTGGCCATCTCGGCGAGCTGGTGCGCGACCGACTGGAGGTCCTTGAGCGGACCGCCGAAGGCGGTGCGGCTCCCGGCGTGCGCCAGCGAGGCGTCCAGCGCCGCCTGCGCCATGCCGACGGCGAACGCGCCCACGCTCGGCCGCAGCAGGTTGAGGGTGCGCATCGCGACGCGGAAGCCCGCGTCCGGCACGCCGAGCACGTCCTCGGCGGTGACCGGGACGCCGTCGAAGACGAGGCGGCCGATGGGGTGCGGGCTGAGCATCTCCAAGGGCTCGCCGCCGAGTCCGGGGCGGTCGGCGGGGACCAGGAAGGCGGTGACGCCGCGTGAGCCCGCGCCCGGGGTGGTGCGGGCGAAGACGGTGGTGACGTCGGCCTCGGGCGCGTTGGAGATCCAGCACTTCTCGCCGGTCAGCCGCCAGCCCCCGGCCCCGTCCCGGTCGGCCCGCAGGGTGAGCGCGGCCGCGTCCGACCCGGCGTCCGGCTCGCTCAGCGCGAAGGCGGTGACGGTGCGGCCCGCCCGGATCCCGGGCATCCAGCGCTCATACAGCTTCTCGCCGCCGGACAGCACGATCGGGTACGCGCCGAGCCCCTGGAGGGCGAGCGCCGTCTCTGCCTCGGTGCACTCCATGGCCAGCGACTCGCGCAGGAGGCACAGATCGAGCGCCCGGACCGGCCCGTCCTCCGGGAACAGCCGCTCCAGCAGGCCCAGTTCACCCAAGCAGACGGTCAACGGCCGGTTGATCCGCCCCGGCGTACCGGCGTCCGCGAGCGGCCGCAGCCGGTCGCGGGCCAGCGCGCGCAGCCGTGCGCACCAGCGCCGCTGCTCCGGATCCAGTGCGAATGACGGCATCGGGGGCCTCCCTCGGCACAACCCTTATCGCGGCATATTGACTGTCGTCACCATCACGTTACGCTGACAAAGCGACTTCAGACAGCCATCCGGCAGGCACATCGGGCAGGCAGGGGGCGCAACCTCGATGGAGCTCAGGCCTTCGGCACACGTCGACACCTTCGCCCGTGACCACCTCCCGCCCGGCGACCAGTGGCCCGGCTTCCTCCTGGACCTGCCGGGGCCACGCCGCCCCGACCGGCTCAACTGCGGGGCGGAGTTACTGGATCGCACGGTGGAGCGGTACGGCCCGGAGCGGGCCGCCGTGCGCGACGGCTCCGGCACGGTGTGGACGTACGGGGACCTGCGCGCGCACGTCGACCGCATCGCGCACACCCTCACCACCACCCTCGGCGTCGTCCCCGGCAACCGGGTGCTGCTGCGCGGCCCCACCTCGCCGTGGCTGGCCGCCTGCTGGCTCGCCGTCATGAAGGCGGGCGCGGTCGCGGTGACCGTCCTGGCCGCCCAGCGGTCCCGCGAACTGGCCACGATCTGCGACATCGCCCGGGTCGGGCACGCCCTGTGCGACGCGCGGTGCGCGGACGACCTCATCAAGGCCGGGGTGCCGGGGCTGCGCACCCTCACCTACGGCGGTGACGCGCCCGACGACCTGCTGCGGCTCGCGGCCCGCGCGCCCGCGTCGTACGAGGCCGTCCCGACCTCCGCCGACGACGTCGCCCTCATCGCCTTCACCTCGGGAACCACCGGGCGACCCAAGGGCTGCATGCACTTCCACCGCGACGTCCTCGCCATCGCCGACACCTTCTCGGCCCAGGTGCTGCGGCCCACCCCCGACGACGTGTTCGCGGGCAGCCCGCCGCTCGGCTTCACCTTCGGCCTCGGCGGTCTCGTCGTCTTCCCGCTGCGCGCCGGGGCGTCGGCGCTGCTGACCGACCGGGGCGGCGGCGGGCCGGAGCGGCTGCTCGGCGACATCGCGCGGCACCGGGTGTCGGTGCTGTTCACCGCGCCGACCGCCTACCGGGCCATGCTGAACCGGCTGCGCACCGAACCCGGGGCGTACGACGTCTCCTCGCTGCGCCGCTGCGTCTCCGCCGGGGAGAACCTGCCCGCCGCCACCTGGCACGACTGGCACGAGACCACCGGGCTGCGCATCATCAACGGCATCGGCGCCACCGAACTCCTCCACATCTTCCTGTCCGCCGCCGACGACGCGATCCGCCCGGGCACCACGGGCGTTCCGGTGCCCGGCTACGAAGCCCGAGTCGTCGACGTCGGCCTGCGCCCCGTCCCCGACGGCGAACCGGGCCTGCTCGCCGTGCGCGGCCCGACCGGCTGCCGCTACCTGGCGGACGAGCGCCAGCTCACGTACGTACGCGACGGCTGGAACCTCACCGGCGACACCTACATCCGCGATCCGGATGGCTACTTCCGCTATGTGGCGCGCGCCGACGACATGATCATCTCGTCCGGGTACAACATCGCGGGCCCCGAGGTCGAAGACGCCCTGCTGCGCCACCCCGACGTGGTCGAAGCCGCCGTCACCGGACAGCCGGACGCGGAGCGCGGCACGATCGTCGTCGCCCACGTGGTGCTGCGCCCGGGCATCCCGCGCACCGAGGAGACCGTGGCCGCCCTCAAGGCCCACACCACCGCCGAACTCACCCCCTACAAATGCCCGCGCCGCTTCGTCTTCCTCGACGAACTCCCCCGCACCGCCACCGGCAAGCTCCAGCGCTACCGCCTCCGCGACGGCGCCCCCCTGTGACCGCCTTACAGTGACCTCGTGAACGGCCAGCACACCCCGCGCTCCCTCATCGTCACCCACTACGGCGCCTACGGGCGCGGCGCCCCCGGCCGCCCGGCCGGGCCGGTGCCCGTCGCCGCCCTCATCCGGCTGATGGGCACCGTCGGCGTCGACCCGCCCTCGGTGCGCTCCGCCGTCTCCCGCCTCAAGCGGCGCGGCCTGCTGGTCGCCGACCGCACCGCCACCGGCGCCGCGGGCTACGCCCTGTCCGCCGACGCCCGCCAGCTCCTCGACGACGGCGACCAGCACATCTACCCCCGCCCCACCCCCGGGCCCGACCGCTGGCTGCTCGCCGTCTTCTCCGTCCCCGAACAGGAGCGCAACAAGCGCCACCTGCTCCGCTCCCGCCTCTCCCGCCTCGGCTTCGGCACCGCCGCCCCCGGCGTCTGGATCGCCCCGGACCGCCTCTACGACGAGACCCGCCACACCCTGGAACGCCTCGGCCTCGACTCCTACGTCGACCTCTTCCGGGGCGACCACGCGGGCTTCACCCCCACCGCCGAGGCGGTCCGCCGCTGGTGGGACCTGGACGAACTCGCCGCCCTCCACCGCGCGTTCCTCACCGCCCACGAACCGGTCCTCGCCCACTGGACCGACCGCGCCCCCACCCCCGAAGACGCCTACCGCGACTACCTCCTGGCCCTCGACTCCTGGCGCCACCTCCCCTACGCCGACCCCGGCCTGCCGCCCGCCCTGCTCCCCGACGACTGGCCCGGCGCCCACGCCGCCGAGGTCTTCACGGCCCTCCACACCCGCCTGCGCGACGCGGCCGCGGAGCACGCCGCGGCCGTGCTGCACGGCACGACGGCGAGACCGGCCTGATGGCACTCGCAGCCCTGGGGTTCGCCCTCATACCGTGGTTATGGGCCCTCGCCGCCACCATCCCCTCCCGCGAGCCCCGAACGGGACTGCTCTGGGCCCTCCTCCACCTCGCCGCCACCGGCGCCCTCCTGCTGTGGCTGCGCGCGGGCACGGGCGGGCAGACGGCAGCCCTGACGAAGCTCCTCCTGCCGCCGCTGCTCGCCGGTGGCGCGAGGCTCGCGTACGAGATCCACCGCCACCTCACGGCGACACCCGCGCCAAGCCCTGAGCCCAGGAGACACGGTGTTCCCCCTGCCACGAGGCGCGACCGGTTTCGCCCGGCCCGAGCACGGCCCGCTCCCGGAAACCGACGTGCGCGCCTTCCGCACCGCCCTCCACGCAGCCGCTCGCGCGGCCGGTGGCCGGGTCGGCACGGTGGAGGAGCGGACGTACCCCCGGACCTTCCACACCGCCTCGATCCTCCGGCGCGCCGACGAGCATGTCGTCCTGTGCCACGCCCATCACCCCTGGATCGCCTTCGCCGAAGAGCGGCGGACCGGGCACGACGGCGGCTTCGCCTCCCCACCTCCCTGGTCGGACGTCTTCTCGGCCTCGGGCTTCGACGTGCTGACGGCCGAGCAGTTGGGAACGCCTCTCACCGACCTGGACACGTCGGGGTTCTCGCGGGCCGAGTGGCACCAGATCGGCTACTTCGGGATCACCACGCTGGGCGGAGTGCTGTTCAACGCCTGGGACTGACACCACCCCGCGGGTCGAATGTCGGCCAGACCTCCTAAGCCCGTTGATTTAATAAGACGACCGTCTTACGGTGCTCAGGAGGTCCCCGACACCGGAGGAGTCCGCCCATGACTGACGTCGTTCCTGACTACCCGTTCGAGCAGCCCAACGTGCTGGAGCCCCCGCGGGAGTGGGCCGAGACGCGGGCCGCGTGTCCCGTGGCGCATGTGCGGATGCCGAGTGGGGATGTGGTCGGTCTGCTGACCGGGTACGAGGAGGTGCGCGGGCTGCTGACCGATCCGCGGTTCAGCCGGAACCTCGACCGGGAGGGCGCGGCGCGGATGTCGACCACCGAGGACGGTGGCATGTTCAGCCGGCCGGCCCAGGGGCGGGTGGACAACAAGGAGGGGCCGGGGCACCGGCGGTGGCGGCGGCTGATCAGCCGTGCGTTCACGGTGAAGAAGATGGAGGCGTGGCGGCCGCGCGTGCAGGAGATGGCCGACGCGCTGGTGGACGACATGGTGGCCAAGGGGTCGCCCGCGGATCTGCGCGCGGCGCTGGCGCTTCCGCTGCCGGTGCGGGTCATCTGCGCGCTGCTGGGCGCGCCGAGCGAGGACCAGGACAAGTTCGCGCGGTGGTCGGAGGTCCTGCTGACGCTGACGCGTTACACGCAGGCCGAAGTGGACGAAGCGCAGCGGGACTTCCACGCCTACGCGTCGGAACTGGTCGAGCGCAAGCGGGCGGAGCCGGGCGACGATCTGCTCAGTGAGCTGACGCAGATCTCCGACAGCGAGGACGGGCGGCTCAGCCACGACGAGCTGATCTCCACCGCGGTCGGCCTCCTGCTGGCGGGGCACGAGACCACGTCCAACATGATCCTGAAGATGACGGCGATGCTGCTGTCGGAGCGGGAGCGCTACGAGGCGGTACTCGCCGATCCGGACCTGGTGCCGGGTGTGGTGGAGGAGGCCCTGCGGATGGACGCGAACGGCGGGGTGGGCATCCCCCGGTTCATCACCGAGGACACGGAGGTCAGCGGGGTTCCGGTGGGCGCCGGGAGCACGTTGTTCGTCAATCTGCACGCCGCCAACCGGGACGAGCGCAAGTTCCCCGAGCCCGACCGGTTCGATCCGCGCCGTGAGAACAACGCCCAGCACCTCGCCTTCGGTGCGGGGCCGCACTTCTGTGTCGGCCAGACGCTCGCCCGGGTGGAACTCCAGGTGGTGCTGGGGACGTTCGTCAGGCGACTGCCCGAGCTGCGGCTGCGGGACGCCCCGGAGGCGCTCCGCATCCGCGAGGGGGTCGCCGCGGGCGGTTTCGAGGACATGTGGGTCACCTGGTGACGGGCGGCGAGGGAGGTAGCATGAAGATCACTGTCGACGAGGGGCTCTGCTGCGCCAGCGGGATGTGCGTGGTCAGGGCCGATGAGGTCTTCGACCAGCGGGAGGAGGACGGGATCGTGGTCGTGCTGGACGACGCTCCGCCGCCGGAGCACCGCGATGCCGTCCGTGAGGCCGCCGCGGCGTGTCCGACCGGGGCCATCAGCCTGACGGAATGATCCCTTCAGCGGAATGACTCCAGCGGAATGACGCTTCCCGGCCCGGCTGCCCCGCCGTCCGCGCGCTCGGTGCTCGCGCGGGACAAACTGATGCGCACCGCCGAGCGGCTCTACGCCGAGCGCGGCTTCGCGGGCGTCTCGGTGCGGCAGATCAGCGAGGCAGCCGGGCAGCGCAACAACTCGGCGGTGCAGTACCACTTCGAGAGCCGTGACGGGCTCATCAGGACGATCCTGTCGCACCACACAGCACTCGTCGAGAAGCACCGCATCGCCATGGTGGAGGCGCTGCGCGGGCAGGACACGGTGTCCCTGGAGGACCACTACGGCTGCCTGATCCTGCCGAACGTCGAGACGTACATCGAGGCGGGCACCCCCGCTTGGTGCGCACGCTTCTTCGCCCAGGCCCTCGTCGAACCCGCGCTGCGCGACTACGTCGTGCGGGAACATCTGGAGACGCCGTCCCTCGGCCTCCTGGGCGAGATCGGCGCGATCCGCCGGGACGACATCCGTCCCGACCTCCTGGAGCGGCACGGCACGATGGTGCGCCAGCTGTCGGTGCACGCCTTCGCCGAGTTGGAGTACGACCTGGCCAACGGCCGCGTCGACCCGGCCCGGGCGGAGGAGTCGTGGCACACCCTGGGCCGGGACCTGATCACGGCACTGTGCGGGCTCACCACCGCCCTGCTCGGGCCTCTCTAGAGGGCGAGCCGCGGCCTCGGGGCATCGGTGCGGCCGGTCGGGGGTGTGCGGCTGCCCGCCTGGTACGGGAGGGGCCAGGGGGTGGCGGGGCCGGTGTAGTTCTGGTCGGCGGCGGCGTGCAGGGTCCAGTGGGGGTCGTAGAGGTGGGGGCGGGCGAGGGCGCAGAGGTCGGCGCGGCCCGCCAGGATCAGGGAGTTGACGTCGTCCCAGGAGGAGATGGCGCCGACCGCGATGACGGGGACGCCGAGTTCGTTGCGGATGCGGTCGGCGTAGGGGGTCTGGTACGAGCGTCCGTAGTCGGGGGTCTCGTCGGGGACGACCTGGCCGGTGGAGACGTCGATGGCGTCGGCGCCGTGGGCGGTGAAGGCAGCGGCGACGACGACGGCGTCGTCGGCCGTGGTGCCGCCGTCGGCCCAGTCGGTGGCGGAGATGCGGACCGTCATCGGGCGGTCGTCGGGCCAGACGGCGCGGACGGCGTCGAAGACCTCCAGGGGGTAGCGGAGGCGGGCGTCGAGGGAGCCGCCGTAGGCGTCGGTGCGGTGGTTGGTGAGCGGGGAGAGGAAGCTGGAGAGCAGATAGCCGTGGGCGCAGTGGAGTTCGAGGAGGTCGAAGCCCGCGCGGGCGGCGCGCTCGGCGGCGCGGACGAACTGATCGCGGACGGCGGCGAGTCCGGCGGCGTCGAGGGCCTGCGGGGTCTGGTTGACGCCGGGGCGGTACGGGAGGGGCGAGGGGGCGAGAAGCGGCCAGTTGCCGTGCGGGAGAGGGGTGTCGATGCCCTCCCACATCAGCCGGGTGGAGCCCTTGCGCCCGCTGTGGCCGAGCTGGACGCCGACGGCCACGCCCGGGGAGTGGGTGTGGGCGAAGTCGGTGACGCGGCGCCAGGCGACTTCGTGGGCGTCGGCGTAGAGGCCGGTGCAGCCGGGGGTGATGCGGCCCTCCGGGCTGACACAGACCATTTCCGTCATCACCAGACCGGCCCCGCCGAGGGCCCGGCCGCCGAGGTGGACGAGGTGGAAGTCGCCGGGGGTGCCGTCGGGGGCGGCGGAGTACATGTCCATGGGGGACACGACGACGCGGTTGCGGAGGGTGAGGCCGCGGAGGCGGAAGGGGGTGAACATGGGCGGTGTGGCGGCGGGTACGGCGGCCTCGCGCTCCACCGTCTCGACGAACTCCCCGTCGCGCAGCCGCAGGTTGTCGTGGGTGACGCGCCGGCTGCGGGTGAGGAGGTTGAAGGCGAACTGCCGCGGCGGCTGGTCCAGGTACAGCTCCAGGTTCTCGAACCACTCCAGGCTGGCACGCGCCGCGCGCTGGGTGGAGGCGACGACCGGGCGGCGTTCGGCCTCGTACGCGGCGAGCGCGTCGGGGAGGGCGGGGTGTTCTTCGAGGCAGGCGGCCAGGGCGAGGGCGTCCTCGACGGCGAGTTTGGTGCCGGAGCCGATGGAGAAGTGGGCGGTGTGCGCGGCGTCGCCGATGAGGACCGTATTGCCGTGTGACCAGCGCTCGTTGACGACCGTGCGGAAGGCGGTCCACTGGGAGTGGTTGCCGCGCAGGGGGTGGCCGCCGAGGGCGTCGGTGAAGAGCTTGGCGCAGCGCTCGGTCGACTCGCGTTCGGTGCAGCGGTCGAGCCCGGCCCGCCGCCACACCTCTTCCCGCATCTCGATGATGACGGTGCTGGCGTCCGGCTCATAGGGATAGCCGTGCAACTGCATGACGCCGTGCTCGGTCTCGGCGATCTCGAAGCGGAAGGCGTCGAAGGCGACGTCGGCGGCGAGCCAGATGTAGCGGCAGCGGTGGGTGGTGATGCGGGGGCGGAAGGCGTCGGCGTGGGCCCGGCGGGTGGCGCTGCCCGCGCCGTCGGCCGCGATGACCAGGTCGTACGCGCGGGACAGCTGCTCGGTGGGCGGCGCCTCGCTGCGGAACCGGAGGTGGGCCCCGAGGGCCTGGCAGCGCTCGTGGAGGATGCGCAGCAGCCGGCGGCGGCCGAGGGCGGCGAAGCCGTGGCCGCCGGAGGTGAGCACATGGCCGCGGTGGGTCACGTCGATGTCGTCCCAGCGGACGAACGCGTCGCGGAGGGCGGCGTAGACGACCGGGTCGGCGTGCTCGATGCCGCCGAGGGTCTCGTCGGACAGGACGACGCCGAAGCCGAAGGTCTCCTCGGGGCCGCCCCGCTCCCAGACGGTGATCTCGCGCCGCGGGTCGAGGCGGGCGAGCAGCGCCGCCGCGTAGAGCCCGCCGGGCCCGCCGCCGACGACGGCGACGCGGAGCGGGCGGCGAGGGGCGGGACCGGGGGCGGTGGTCATCGGCCCTGCCACAGCGGGGCGCGGCGGGCGGTGAACGCGGCGTGGAACTCGGCGTAGTCCGCGCCGGTCATCAGCAGCGCTTGGGTCGACGCGTCCATCTCGATCGCGGCGGACAGCGGCATGTCGAGTTCGGCGGTGAGCAGCGCCTTGGTCTGGGCGAGGGCGAGGGAGGGCCCGTCGGCCAGCCGCCGGGCCAGCGCCGCCGCCTCCGCCCCGGCCTGCCCCTCGTCGGCCAGCACGCTGATCAGGCCGATGCGCTCGGCCTCGGGGGCGCGCACGGGTTCGCCGAGCATCAGCAGCCGGGTGGCGTGGCCGAGCCCCACCACGCGGGGCAGCAGATAGGCGGCGCCCATGTCGCCGCCGGAGAGCCCGACCTTGGTGAAGAGGAACGAGAAGCGGGCGGAGGGGTCGGCGACCCGGAAGTCGGCGGCGAGGGCGAGGACGGCGCCCGCGCCCGCGGCGGCGCCGTGCACGGCGGCCACCACGGGGAAGGGGCACTCCCGCAGCACGCGGACCACCTGCCCGGTCATCCGGTTGAAGTCGAGCAGCCGGCGGGTGTCCATGGCGAGGGTGGCGCCGATGATCTCGTCGACGTCGCCGCCGGAGCAGAAGCCGCGCCCCTCGCCGCCGAGGACGAGGGCGTGGACGGAGCCGTCGCGGGCCAGCTCGGCGAGGAGGTCGCGCAGATCGGCGTAGGCGCCGAAGGTGAGCGCGTTGAGCTTCTCGGGGCGGGCGAGGGTGACGGTGGCGACGCCCTGGTCGAGGGTGAGGTGCAGATGCCGCCACTCCTCGGTGCGGGGCGCGGAACCGGTGAACGGACTCATGGGGGCCATGGCCTCCTTCAGCCGGACGGCTGGGTCTGCCGGGTGCCTTCCTGGTGCCTGCCCCTCGAAGTTATCACTGGTACGTGACTGTCGTCACGAGTGCGCGATAGTCCGTGGCGCGTGATCGATAAGACCAAAGTCCCCCCAAGAGTGGTCCATGGTCCCTTCCGGCACTATCGTCCGCTTCATACCGTCAAGGGCTGCGGTATCCGCTCCACGCCGACCGTCTGGACCCGTACGTGCCCGAACCCCTCCACGCCGCCACCTGGCGCTTCGCACTGCCGCACACGACGGCCGCGGTGCCGCTGGCCCGTGCGCTGATCCGCAACACGCTGGCGGACATCGGCGCGCCCGTGGACGGCGACACGGCGGAGCTGCTGACGGCCGAGCTGGTCGCCAACGCGGTGCAGCACACGGCCGGGGACGAGCCGATAGAGCTGGTGGTGGAGCTGGTACCGACCGGCGGCTGGCAGGTCGAGGTGCACGACCAGGACCCCACCCCGCCCGGCGGTTTCAGCGGCCCGGACGGCCAGGGCGTCCGGGAGGCCGACGGCCCGGGCCGCCCCGAGGGACCCAAGAGACCCGAAATCCTCGCCGAACGGGGACGCGGACTGCTGCTCATCCGAGCCCTCAGCGCGGACACCGGCTACCGCCCCACCCCCTACGGCAAGGCCGTCTGGTTCACCCTTCCCCCGGCGGAAGCCGCGGAGGGCTGACGGCTACGCCGAGCCGAGCGTCGCGACCAGCACCGCCTTGATGGTGTGCATCCGGTTCTCCGCCTCGTCGAAGACGACCGAGTGCTCCGACTCGAAGACCTCCTCGGTGACCTCCAGCTCGGTCAGCCCGTGCCGCTCGTAGATCTCCCGGCCCACATCGGTGCCCAGGTCGTGGAAGGCCGGGAGGCAGTGCATGAACTTCACGGCGTCGTTGCCGGTGGCCCGCAGCACGTCCATCGTCACCGCGTACGGCCCCAGCAGGGCTATCCGCTCGTCCCACACCTCCTTGGGTTCGCCCATCGACACCCACACGTCGGTGGCGATGAAGTCCGCGCCGCGCACGCCCTCGGAGACGTCCTCGGTGAGCGTGATCCGGGCGCCGGAGGCCGTGGCCATCTGGCGGGCCAGCTCCACGATGGTGTTGTCCGGCCACAGCAGCTTGGGCGCGACGATCCGCACGTCCATGCCCAGCAGGGCGCCGGTGACGAGGTAGGAGTTGCCCATGTTGTACCGGGCGTCGCCGAGGTAGGCGTAGGCGATCCGGTCCAGCGGCTTCTCGCTGTGCTCGGCCATGGTGAGGACGTCGGCGAGCATCTGCGTGGGGTGCCACTCGTCGGTGAGGCCGTTGTAGACCGGCACCCCGGCGTGGGTGGCCAGCGCCTCGACGACGCCCTGGCCGTGTCCGCGGTACTCGATCGCGTCGTACATCCGGCCGAGCACCCGCGCCGTGTCCTTGACGGACTCCTTGTGGCCGATCTGCGAGCCGGTCGGGTCGAGGTACGTGGTCGAGCCGCCCTGGTCGGCGGCGGCGACCTCGAAGGCGCAGCGGGTGCGGGTGGAGGTCTTCTCGAAGATCAGGGCGATGTTCCTGCCCTGGAGCCGGCGCGTCTCCGTGCCCGCGCGCTTCGCCGCCTTCAGCTCGGCCGACAGGTCGACCAGGTGCCGGAACTCCTCTGCGGTGAAGTCCAGCTCCTTGAGGAAGTGGCGGCCGGTGAGGTCAATCGCCATGGGGTGGGCTCCTAGGTCGCGGTCGAGCGGGTGCAGCAGGTCGGGCAGGTCAAACGAGGCCGAGCAGGGTCGAGCCCTGGAAGCATATACGAGAGACTGTATATATACGGAGGGAGGTCCGGGAATGACCCCGCCGTTACGACTCCACGGCGTCCCGCTCGACCGGGCAGCTCATGCAGCGCGGCCCGCCCCGGCCGCGGCCCAGCTCACTGCCCGGGATATCGATGACCTCGATGCCGCGCTTGCGCAGGAACGTGTTGGTCGTCGCGTTCCGCTCGTAGGCGACCACCACGCCCGGCTCGACCGCGAGCACATTGCAGCCGTCGTCCCACTGCTCGCGCTCCGCCGCGTGCACGTCCTGGGTGGCGGTGAGCACCCGGATGGCGTCCAGGCCGAGGGCCGCGGCTATGGCCCGGTGCATGTGCTCCGGCGGATGGTCGGTGACCTTCAGCTCCCGGCTGCCCGCGCCCGGCTCGATGGTGTACGAGCGGAGCATCCCGAGCCCCGCGTACTGGGTGAAGGTGTCCCCGTCGACCATCGTCATCACCGTGTCGAGGTGCATGAAGGCGCGCCCCTTGGGCATGTCGAGCGCCACGATCGTACGGGCGGAACCGGCCTCGAACAGCCGGTGCGCCAGCATCTCCACCGCCTGCGGGGTGGTCCGCTCGCTCATCCCGATCAGCACCGCGCCCTTGCCGATCACCAGGACGTCGCCGCCCTCGATGGTCGAGGGGTAGGCGGCCTGGCCCTCCGACCAGACGTGGAAGTCCTCGTCCGCGAACAGGGGGTGGTGGCGGTAGACGGCCTCGTAGTGCACCGTCTCGTGCCAGCGGGCGGGCCAGCGCATCGCGTTGATGGCCACCCCGTCGTACACCCAGGCGGAGGCGTCCCGGGTGAAGAGGTGGTTGGGCAGCGGGTTCACCAGGAAGTCGTCCGGCTCCATGGCGTGGAAGCGGATGGACACCGGCTCCGCGAACCGGGCCAGATACTCGCGCTTCGTCATGCCGCCGATCAGCGCCTCCGTCAGTTCCGGGGCGGTCAGCTCGTCGAAGGCCGCGCGCAGCCGGTCGGTGGCCAGCGGACCGTACTCCTTCTCGTCGAAGACCCGGTCCAGCACCAGGTCCCGCGCCGTGGGCAGGGCCAGGCTCTCGGCCAGCAGGTCGCCGAACAGATGGACCTCGACGCCCCGGTCGCGCAGCACGTCCGCGAATCCGTCGTGCTCCTGGCGGGCCCGGCGCACCCACAGGACGTCGTCGAAGAGGAGCGCGTCCCGGTTGGTGGGGGTGAGCCGCTTCAGCTCCAAGTCGGGACGGTGCAGAATGACGCGGCGCAGCCGCCCGGCCTCCGAGTCCACATGGAATCCCATGATTCCCATCTTCGCCGCTTCGGGCTCGCTGCGGATGACCCGCGACACAAGTCGTGACCAAGGGCCCCTGTCCGGTCCGCGGCCGGGATGAGGCAACCGCCAGGATCAGGCAGCGGCCGGGATCAGGCAGCGGCCGGGATCAGGCCGCGGCCAGGATCAGGCCGCGGCCAGGATGACGATCAGGACAAGGGCCACGGCCAGGAAGCCCAGCAGGGCCGAGACCCACAGCTGACCGGGCTGGAGATCGATACGGCCGCCGTCCTCGGCGCCGCGGCGGCGCGCGGGCCACCGGAGGGGCCGCCGGGCGCCGCGGGAGACGGCCTCCGCGCGCCCCCGGCACTCCTCATGCTCCCGGCACTCCTCGGCCAGGCCGCCGAACAGCGCCTTCCAGCCCTTCTCCCCGAACCCGGTGACCTGCCGGGTGGCGACGATACGGCGCACCACCTCGCGCCCCGCGCCGTCGCCCGCCCCCCACAGCCCGGGCAGGACGCACGCCATCAGCTCGGGGACGGCGCCCCGGTCCGCGTACGGGCGCACCAGGCCCTCGTACAGCATCAGCGCGTTGCGCACCCGGAGGCGGCCGCTCCCGCCCGGCTGATCGAGGTAGAGGTGGGCGATCAGCACCTTCTCGCAGACCGCGTCGGCGAGCCGTGGCCCGCGCTCGGGCGCGCGGCGCACCAGCTCGACCACGACGCGGGTGGCCCGGTCGGCGGGCAGCCCCGCGTCGAGCGCGCTCAGCAGCAGCCCGTCGTCGGCCTCGCGCAGCGCCGCGGGCAGGGCGTCGCCGCCGTGGCGCAGCGCCTCTCGCAGGGTGCGGAGGGTGCGTACGGCGCCCACCGGCGTCGGGGGCGGGCCGCCGTCCGGGGTGTCCGGCGTGTTCCGTGTCTGCTCCGTGTCCCGCGTGCAGTCCGTGTCCTTCACCATCGACGTCTCTCTCCTCACAGCGCTTCCAGCACCTCCCGGATCCGGGTGGCCGCCCGTACGTCGAGCGGTTCGTCACCGTCGTGCGCCAGCCGGGGCAGGAAGCCGTACAACACCGCCAGCTGGCGGTCGTCGCGGGCGGCCCGCCGGATCCAGCCGACCAGCGCGTCCTCGGCCGCGGCCGCCGAGCGGGCCGAGGTCAGGGCGGCCCGCAGCAGTTCGGCGAGCCGCGGTGCGCTGCCCGGGCGCGCGGCCAGCAGCGCGGTGGCCAGCGGCCAGGCGGCGTACGGCTCCAGTTCGGGCACCTCGCCGAGCCCCCACAGATGCGAGGCGCGGGTGGTGACGGCGCGCAGCACCGTCAGCAGCGCGAGGTCCCGCCGCGGCCGCCGGGTGTCGTGCAGCCAGGCGGCGAGTGCGGCGAGCACGGCCTCCGGATCCGTCCCGGCCAGCAGCCGCAGCACGCTGTACGAGGTGGTCCGCCCGTCGTCGGCGTACGCCAGCCGGGCCAGCTCCTCCAGCGACGCCCGGACCGAACCCGCGGCGAGTCCGTAGCCGTGGGCGAGGACCGCCGTCTCGCGCTCGCGCGCGTCGTCGCCGAGCGCCCAGCCGCGCAACAGGCCGTCCACGGCGGGCCGTACGCCGTCGTCGCGGGCCGCCTCGGCGAGCGCCGTGGCGGCGGCCATCCGCTGCACCGGGCTGTCGGCGCGGGCCAGCGGCAGCAGCAGTTCGACGAAGCCGTACAGATAGTCGCGGGCGCAGAGCACGCCCGCGGCGACCGCCGCGCGCACCCACACCTGGGGGCGCGGATCGTCGCACAGGGCGCGCAGCCAACGGGCCATCGGGCCGCGGACGTTGTGGTGCCCGTCCCATGCCTCGTACAGCACCGCGGATGCCAGCCGCCGCCCCTGGAACCGGACGGCGCGGACGGGGACCGACACCTCCCCCAGGTCCTCCGCGCCGTCGCAGCACACCGCGCGCGCCGCGGCGAGCCCGGCGCCGGGGCGGGCGGCGAACAGCGGGCGCCCGGGCGCGTACTGGGGGTCGACGGTGACGGCCAGCTCCCAGGTCAGCAGCTCGGCGGCCTCGGCGGTGAGGCTGTGCGCCGAGCCGTTGAAGACGGCGAGCGCGATGCGCAGCGCCGCCGTCCGCAGGGCGGGTAGCGCGGCGGGCAGGGTGCCGGGGCGGCCCGCGCCGTCGAACCACGCGCGGGCCTGGTCCGGGGCGAAGGCCCGGCAGCGCTCCAGCAGCCCTTCGTCGGACAGCCGCCCCTCGGCGTGGGCGGCGAGGTGCCGGGCGAGCCGGGCGGCCTCGCCGGGACGCGGCTCGTCCAGGCCGAGGGCGTCGGCCACATCGGGGCGGGCGGCGGTGGCGCGGGCGAGGTCCAGCAGCTCGGCGGGCTTGTCCGCGAGCAGATGGGCCAAGTGGTGGTCCAGCACCTCGGCGGCGGGCGGGGGTTCGTACGGTACGGCGTGGCGGCGGGCGCCCAGCAGCCGGTCGGCGGCCGGGCCGTCCGCGACCAGGACGACGCCGAATGCCCCGCGCTCGGCGAAGCGGGCGCGCAGCCGGTCCAGGAGGGGCCCGGGGTCGGTCGCATCGGCGGGCAGTTCGAGGAGGTAGCCGTGACCGCGCTCGATCTGCGGCCCGGCGGGGACCGTCCCGGGACCGAGCCGGACCACTTCGCCGCCCGCCGCTTCGGCCGGGTCGTCGCCTTCGGTCGGTTCGTCGGTCAGTTCGGCGAGGAGCGCGAGGCCCGTCCAGGCGCGGCCGGTGCCGGGTTCGCCGCACAGGGCGAGGAGGCGGGTGTGGCGCAGCCGCTCCCGCATCGCGGCGTGGCCGGGGGCGGGCCGGTGGACGCGGCGCAACAGCGCCAACTCCTCGCGGGCCACCGGCCCTTCGGGGAGCGGACGGTGCTCGTCCGCGTCGGGCGGACGCGGCGGGCAGTCGGTGAGGCGCAGATGGGCGCGCGCCTCGCGCGCCGTGCGGGCGCCGCCCGCCTCCCCCACGCCGTCCAGCGGGCCGCCCCTCGGGATGTCCAGCCGCCGCGGGCCCGGGGCCGCCGGGGTGTCGATGCCGTCCGGTTCGTCGTTCATCGCGCGCCGTCCTTCATGCCGTGTCCCCGTACGCGTAGGTCTTCGGGGGTGGCATCCCTGGAGGGAGGCCCGAAGCGGGCGGCGGGACCTCTCCCTCGATCCGCCCCGCCGCCCTTCTCCGGTGCCAGGCGCTGGGCCGTGTGCACCCCCGTCGCACACGGTCCCGTTCACCTGTGCCACCACCAGGGTGGGCCGGGGGCGGGACGGGGGCTGTAGCCATTTACACAGTCGCGCACATTCGCGGGGCGTGCGCGCCCGCGCTCATTCGCAGGGGCGCGCCGGAATGTGCTCCCCGGTCGCGCGCCCCTCGGCCAGCAGCCGCAGCAGGCCGATGTCCCGCACTTCGAAGCGGCGCGAGGCGGTCCGTACGACGCCCTGGTCGCGCAGCAGCCGCAGCGCCTTGGCTACGGCCTCCCGGGTCGAGCCCACGGCGGCCGCGATGTCGTGCTGCGGCAGCGGCAGATCGACGGCGATGGCCCCGCCGGGGCCGGGGTGGCCGGTGCGTTCGGCGATCTCGACCAGCCGGGCGGCCAGCCGCTGGAGCACCTTCTCGGAGGCGAGGGAGCGCCGTTCGCCGTCGGAACTGCGCAGCCGGGAACTGAACTGACGCATGATCAGTACGGTGGCGACCGGCCGCGCCGCCAGATAGGCGCGGAACCGGTCGCCGGAGACCACGACCGCCTCCATCCGGCCGAGCGCGGTGACGGTGGCGCTGCGCGAACCATGGTCCACCGCGGCCTGGTCGCCGACGACTTCGCCCGCGCCACGCAGCGCCAGGATGAGCCGAACCCCGCGCTCGGTCTCCACGGAGACGGTGGCCCAGCCGGAGACGATCGCGACGACGAAGGTGGTGCGGTCGTGTTCGCGCAGGACGACCTCGGAGGGGCCGTACGTCCGCGGGCTGCCGAGCGCGAGCAGGGCGCGCCGGTCGTCGGCGGGGAGCGCGTGCAGAAAGGGCCGGCCGTCCTCGAAGAGACTCATCCGCCCTCCCGCTTCACTGGTGGCTCGTCAGGTTGCGGAGAACCGATGGGATGACGAGCACGCTAGGCAGGTGGCACGGGCACGTCAATGGGGCCGGACGGAACCGGTGCCCGCGGGCGGACCTGCGGCGGAATCCGCTCGAACACCCCTGCGGCCCTTTGCGCCGGAGCCCCCGTCGCTGCGCCTTGCGTGCCCGCCGCCGCGCAGGGCCGTCGCCGCGAGCGCGGCGAGGCCCGCCACTTCACCCGGGCGGTGGGGGTGCCGCGGCATGACTACCGGCGTGCGTTCCGCGCCCGGGAGTCGGCGGTGTCCGCCATCTGACCCCGGGCCCGTCACCTGGCGGCTCCGCGGCCCGGGAGCCACCTCCCCGCTACAGCCGCGGGTCCACCGGCTCCGACTCCAGGGCCAGCACCGCGAACACCGCCTCGTGCACCCGCCACAGCGGCTCCCCGTCGGCCAGCCGGTCCAGGGCCTCCAGCCCCAGCGCGTACTCCCGCAGGGCGAGCGAGCGCTTGTGGCCGAGGTGGCGCTGACGCAGCTGGTCCAGGTTTTCCGGGCGGGTGTACTCCGGGCCGTAGACGATCCGCAGATACTCCCGGCCCCGGCACTTGACGCCCGGCTGGACCAGTCGGCCATCACCCTTGCGGACGAAGCCCTGGAGCGGTTTGACGACCATGCCCTCGCCACCGGCCTCCGTCAGCTCCCGCCACCACGCGACGCCCTCGGCCACCGACGCGTCGTCCTCGGTGTCGACGATCAGGCGGCGGGTGGGGGCGAGCAGCGGGCCGCCGCCCGGCCCCGGTTTCTCCGCCTCGATCATGCGGTCGATCAGGGCGAGTTGCCGGTCGTGCGGGAGCGCGGCGAGGCTGCGGCCCTGGGCGGCCAGGATCTGGAACGGCGCCATCCGTATGCCGTCCAGCCCGTCGACCGGCCAGCAGTAGCGCCGGTACGCCTCGGTGAACGCGGCCGCGTCCACGGCCCGTCCGCGCTGCTTGTCGAGGAGCGCGGACACCTCGACACCGCGCGCCGCCGCGCCCTCCAGCGCCGAGAGCACGCCGGGGAACACGGCGCCCGAGGCCGCGCCCACCGCCGCGTACTGGTTGCGCAGCAGCCCCGCGGCCTTGAGCGACCACGGCATCAACTCGGCGTCCAGCAACAGCCAGTCGGTCTCCAGCTCCTGCCACAGACCGGCGCTCTCGATGCCGCCGCGCACCCCGCCGAGGACGGACTCGGTCAGCCGCGGGTCGTCGAAGAACGGCCGCCCGGTGCGGGTGTACACCATGCCGGACACCCCCTCGGGCGCCCCGAAGCGCTCCTTCGCCACCTCCGGGTCGCGGCAGACCAGCGCCACCGCCCGGGAGCCCATGTGCTTCTCCTCGCAGATCACCTGGCGCACCCCGTCCGCGCGGTAGGCGGCGAACGCCTCCGCCGGGTGCTCCAAGTAGCCCTCTTCGGCGGAGGTGGCGGCGGGCGCCATGGTCGGCGGGAGGTAGGCGAGCAGCCGAGGGTCGACGGCGAAGCGGCTCATGACCTCCAGGGCCGCCGCCGCGTTCTCCTCCTTGACCGCGATCCGGCCCATGTGCCGGGTCTCGACGATACGGCGGCCGCTCACATCGGTGAGGTCGAGCGGACGGCCCTCGGCGCCACCCGGGGCCTCGTTGCCCAGCGGCCTGACCGGCTCGTACCAGACCTGCTCGGCCGGGACGTCCACGATCTCGCGCTCCGGCCAGCGCAGCGCGGTCATCCGGCCGCCGAAGACACAACCGGTGTCCAGGCAGAGGGTGTTGTTGAGCCAGGACGCCCGTGGGGTGGGCGTGTGGCCGTAGACGACCGCGGCGCGGCCCCGATAGTCCTCGGCCCACGGGTAGCGCACCGGCAGACCGAACTCATCGGTCTCACCGGTCGTCTCCCCGTACAGCGCGTGCGAACGCACCCGGCCCGAGGTGCGGCCGTGGTACTTCTCGGGCAGCCCGGCGTGACACACCACCAGCGCCCCGCCGTCCAGCACATAGTGGCTGACCAGCGACTCGATGAACTCCCGCGCCCGGTCGGCGAACTCCGGGTCCGCGGCGTGCTCGCGGTCCAGCTGCTCGACCGTCTCGGCGAGGCCGTGGGCGATCTTGACCTTGCGGCCCTTGAGGTAGCGGGCGAGCTTGTTCTCGTGGTTGCCGGGCACGCACAGCGCCGACCCGGAGGCGACCATGCCCATCACCAGGCGCAGCACCCCGGGGCTGTCCGGCCCGCGGTCGACGAGGTCGCCGACGAAGACGGCCGTGCGCCCCTCGGGGTGGACGGCGTCGACCGGGCGGCCCTGGCCGTCGCGGCGCAGGGCGTATCCGAGCTTGCCCAGCAGGGTCTCCAGCTCGGAGCGGCAGCCGTGGATGTCGCCGATGATGTCGAACGGGCCGGTGAGGTGGCGCAGGTCGTTGTAGCGGCGCTCGATGGCGATCTCCGCGGCCTCGACCTGCTCGACGCCGCGCAGGATGTGCACCTTGCGGAACCCCTCGCGCTCCAGGGACTTCAGGGAGCGGCGCAGCTCACGACGCTGACGCGGGACGACGTGGGAGGGCATAGCGGCCCGGTCGGGCCGGGCCGCGTTGCGCCGCGCGCATTCGCCCTCGGGGACGTCGAGGACGATCGCGACCGGCAGGACGTCGTGCTCGCGCGCCAGCTGGATCAGGCTGCGGCGGGCCTCGGGCTGGACGTTGGTCGCGTCGACCACGGTCAGCCGCCCGGCCGCCAGCCGCTTGCCCGCGATGTAGTGGAGCAGGTCGAAGGCGTCCCGGGTGGCGCTCTGGTCGTTCTCGTCGTCGGAGACCAGGCCCCGGCAGACGTCGGACGAGACGATCTGGGTGGGCAGGAAGTGGCGCCGGGCGAAGGTGGACTTGCCGGAGCCGGTGGTGCCGACGAGGACCACGAGGGACAGGTCGGGCACGCCGAGGCTGCGCCTGTCGAGCGTCATGGTGGTGTCGGTCATGCGGCGGCCTCCTTCGGTGTCGCGGTCGGTGTCGTGCCGGTCGTCGTGCTGGTGGTCGTGTCGGTTCGGCCGGTCTCCCCGGTCTCCTGCCGGAAGAGCGCGAGCTGAGTCGGCGCTCCGACCTCGGGGTCCTCGGGGCCGACGGGCCGGAACTCCACCACGTAGCCGTGCCGTTCGGCCACTGCACGCGCCCAGTCGCGGAACTGCTCCCGCGTCCACTCGAAGCGGTGGTCGGGGTGGCGGACCTGCCCGGCGGGCAGGGACTCCCAGCGCACGTTGTACTCGACGTTGGGCGTGGTCACCACGACGACGGTGGGCCGGGCGGCGCCGAACACCGCGTACTCCAGGGCGGGCAGCCGGGGCGGATCCACGTGCTCGATCACCTCGCTGAGCACCGCCGCGTCATAGCCGGTCAGCCGGGAGTCGGTGTACGCGAGCGAGCCCTGCGTCAGCTTCAGCCGCGTCGACTGCCGCTCGGGCATCCGGTCCAGCCGCAGCCGCCGCGCCGCCTCGTTCAGCGCGCGTATCGACACATCGACACCGACGATCTCGGTGAACCGCGCGTCCTTGAGCAGCTCGCCCAGCAACTGGCCCTGGCCGCAGCCGAGGTCCAGCACCCGGGACGCTCCCGCCGCCCGCAGCGCGTCGAGGATCGCCTCGCGCCGCCGCACGGCCAGCGGCACCGGCCGCGGCGTGCTCTCCCCCTCCGGCTCCACCTCTTCCCGCTCCCCCTGCTCCGTCGGCTCCGTCTGTCCTGCCTGCTCCGTCTGTCCTTCCTGCTCGGCGCACTCGACGGCCAGTTCCTCCACCGCGTTGTCGATCTCCTCCACCTCGGCGTCGTCCGTCTCCGCGAGCCGCGCCAGCTCCAGCCGTTCCAGCGCGCTGCGGGTCAGCGACCAGCGGCGGGCCAGATACCGGTTGGTGATCAGCCGCTGCTCGGGGTGGTGCTCCAGCCAGCCCTCGCCGGAGCGCAGCAGCTTGTCCACCTCGTCCGGGGCGACCCAGTAGTGCTTCGCGTCGTCCAGTACGGGCAGCAGCACATACAGATGGCGCAGCGCGTCGGCGAGCCGCAGCTCGCCCTCCAGTACGAGCCGTACGTACCGCGAGTCGCCCCACTGCGGGAACCGCTCGTCCAGCGGCACCGGCTCGGCCGTCACCGCCCAGCCCAGCGGCGCGAAGAGCCGCTCGACCAGGGCGGCGCCGCCGCGGGCGGGCAGGGCGGGCACCGCGATCCGCAGCGGCAGCGGCCGCTCCGGCAGCTCGGGCCGCGCCTTGCAGTGTCCCCTCAGGGCGCTGGAGAAGACGGTGCTCAGCGCGACGGCCAGCAGCGAGGAGGCCGCGTACGGACGGTCGTTGACGTACTGGGCGAGCGCGGAGTCGGGCGCGCCGCCCCGCCCCTTGCCCCGGCCCCGCCGCACCAGCGCGACGGGGTCGACCTCCAGCAGCAGCGCCGCCGTGCAGCGCTCGGCGTCGGCCTCGGGATAGAGGACGTGCGCGGTGCCGTGGGAGGTCGAGAACCGCTGCGCCTTGTCGGGGTGCTTGTGCAGCAGGAACCCGAGATCGGTCGCGGGGCGCTCGATGGTGCCGGTGGTGGATATCGTCAAGAACACCCGTCCGAGTATCGCCGGGTGCAAGCCCCCTTACCTAATGGTTTCTCACCACGCCCGCCAGCTCGGCGATCCGGTCCGGCCCGACCCGGCAGCAGCCGCCGATGAGCCGCGCGCCGGCATCCCGCCACCCCTTCACCCGTGCCGGGTCGAAGGTCGACCGCCCGCTCCAGCTCCGGGCCTCCGCGTCCCACTCCTCTCCGCTGTTCGGATACACCACCACCGGCTTTCCGGTGGTCTCGGCCGCGATCTCCACGGCCCGGTCCGCGTCGCCCGGCTCGCAGCAGTTGACGCCGACGGCGATCACCTGCTCGTTCCCGGCGGCGACGGCGAACGCGTCCCGGAGCGGCTGCCCGGCCCGGGTGGCCTCCCCGGCGATGCTGTACGACAGCCAGACGGGCACCCCGCAGCCCTCGACGGCCCGCAGCATGGCCGCCGCCTCGTCGGCGTCCGGCACCGTCTCCAGGGCGAGCACATCGGGCCCGGCCGCGACCAGCGCCTCGATCCGCGGCCGGTGGAACCGCTCCAGCTCGGCCACGCTCAGCCCGTACCGCCCCCGGTACTCGCTGCCGTCGGCCAGCATCGCCCCGTAGGGCCCGACGGAGGCCGCCACCCACACCCGGTCGGCCGGGCCGGCCGCTTCCCTCGCCGCGCCGCGTGCCAGCTCGACGCTGCGCCCCAGCAGCGCCGTGGCCTCCTCGCGGGCCACGCCCCGGTGGGCGAAGCCCTCGTAGGTGGCCTGGTAGCTGCTGGTGATGAGCACCCGCGCGCCCGCCCGCACATACGCGGCGTGCGCCGCCTCGATCTGCCCCGGGTCATCGGCGAGCAGCCGGGCCGACCACAGCTCGTCGGAAAGGTCGCAGCCCTGCGCCTCCAACTGGTTGGACAACCCGCCGTCGAGGACGAGCGGCCCGCCTTCCAGAGCGGTGGCCAGTGGCGTAGGTGGGACGGACATCACGGGTACTCCTGGTGGTTCGGTGAGCCACGCGGCTCGGTCGGCCCGTCGGCCGGGACCGGCCGACGGGTCGGTGGGCCGGGACGACAGGCCCGGCCGGTGGGCCGGTCAGCCCAGCTGGGACTGGACCTGGGATGAAATCAGCTCAAGGTGATCGAGGTCGTCGAGGTCCAGGATCTGGAGGTAGACCCGGGACGCCCCGGCCTCCGCATAGCGGCCGATCTTCTCGACCACCTCGGCCGGGGAGCCCGCCAGCCCGTTCTCCTTCAGCTCCGGAACCTCGCGGCCGATCGCCGCGGCCCGCCGGGCGACCTCGGCGTCGTCCTTGCCCACGCAGGCCACCAGCGCGTTCGAGTACACCAGGTCGTCGCCCTTGCGCCCGGCCTCCTCGGCGGCCGCCCGCACCCGGCCGAACTGGCGCTCGCTGTCCTCGACCGACGCGAACGGCATGTTGAACTCGTCCGCGAACCGCGCGGCCAGCCGCGGGGTACGGGTCGGTCCCTGACCGCCGACCAGCACCGGCACCCGGCCCTGGGCGGGCTTGGGCAGCGCGGGCGAGTCGGTGAGCTGGTAGTGCGCACCGTCATGGCTGAAGGTCTCGCCGACCGGCGTCTTCCACAGACCGGTGACGATGGCCAGCTGCTCCTCCAGCCGCGCGAACTTCTCCTTCGGGAAGGGGATGCCGTACGCGGTGTGCTCCTGCTCGTACCAGCCCGCGCCCAGGCCCAGCTCGACTCGTCCACCCGACATCTGGTCGACCTGCGCGACCTGGATCGCGAGGACGCCCGGCAGCCGGAAGGTGGCGGCGGTCATCAGGGTGCCCAGCCGGATCCGCTTGGTCTCGCGGGCCAGCCCGGCCAGGGTGAGCCACGCGTCTGTGGGGCCCGGCAGTCCGTCGACATCCCCCATGTGCAGGTAATGGTCGGAGCGGAAGAAGGCGTCGAACCCGAGGTCTTCGGTGGCCTTCGCGACGGACAGCAGAGTCTCGTAGGTCGCCCCCTGCTGGGGCTCGGTGAAAATGCGGAGATCCATGCACCCCATCCTGCCTTCTCATGCCGCACCACCCCACTCCCCACCCCACTCCAGCCCCGTGAGATGCCTCAGCATCCCGAGCACCCGGTCCCTCGCCTCGTCCGCCGCGTCGATCGCCTCGACGCACTGCCAGTACAGCGCCTCCTCTTCCGTGCTGGAGGCGACGCCCACCAGCGCGAATCCCGCCTCCGCCAGCAGATCCCCCAGCGCCAGCAGCACGCCTCTGGGGTCCCGCACCTCCGACAGCTGAGCCGCCCGTAAGCCCGCGCCGCGCAACGCGGGATGGTGCAGCGCCGGGTGAAACAGCGCCCCGCGCGCCCTGCCGCCCGCCTCGCACAGGCCGCGCGCCTCCGCTCGCGCCGCCGCCGGGCCGCTCACCATGAAGTATCCGCCGACCGCTTCCGCCAGCGCCTGGACCTGCCAGGCCTCGGCCACGATGTCGTGCACGCCTCCGGCCTTCGCCAGGGCGTGCCGGGTGACACCGATCAGCCGCATCGCGTCCATGCCCCGAACCCCTCTCAACGGACTTTCCGCACCCGTCACTCCTCCACTACCCAGAGTGATGACTAACAGGCCGAAAAGCTAGGGGAATTCAGGAATCTGTTGACAACAGTTGCGTTGTGGATAACTTTGCCACTACTGAGAGTGACGAACGGGGCCTCCAGGCGCCGCAACCGGGAACCGGCCCTCGTTGCGGTCGATCTTCGCGGCCAGTGCGGCGAGCGCGTCGATCCCCAGCGCCTCGCAGAACTGGAGCAGATACGCCAGCACATCGGCGACCTCGTCCTCGACCCGGGCCGCCTTCCCCGGCTCCTCCATCACCCGCACCGACTCCTCCGGCGTCAGCCACTGGAAGATCTCCACCAGCTCCGACGCCTCGACGCTCAGCGCCGCCGCCAGGTTCTTCGGGGTGTGGTACTGCTGCCAGTCGCGCACCGCCGCGAAGGCCGCCAGCCTGCGCTGGAGGCCCGCCACATCAAGGCCGTCGGACCGTCGCTCACACGCGGCGGAACGCGCACCGGACTCGGGTTCAAGAGACTCGCTCACGCTCCAGGTTTACCACCGTGACAGGAGCGTCCCCCGTGGCGGGGGCGTCCCCGACCGCCCCCGCCACGTCCCCCACGGTCCCCACCAGCCGGATGTGCCCCCGTGCGCACATCCGGACCGCCACCCCCAGCAGCTCCCGCGCCTGCCTCCGGTCCAGGCAGCGGTCGAAACCGTCCGCCAGCACCGTCAGCACCTGCCGCGCGGGAAGCACATCCGCCGCCGGTTCCATCGCCAGCACCCCCGGACCGGTCAGCAGCACCAGCGCGAGCGCCAGATAGCGCAACTCCCCGTCGCCCAGCCGCTCCACCGGCATCGCGCCCAGCTCCCCCTGCTCCACCAGGGCCCGCACCCCACCTCCCCCGGACCCCTCCGTCACCAGGCCCTCCACCGGCCCCGCGCACCCCGCCCGCACGGCCGCGACCAGCGCAGCGTGCCGGGAGACGCACTCCCGGCTGGTGCGCCGCAGCACCGCCGCCAGGTTCTCGCAGCCGCCGCGCAGCCGCCCGTCACGCGGCGCCGCCGGCGCCCGCATCCGATCCGGCCGCGGATCGCAGGCGAACACCGAGCGCAGCGCGATCACCACCTGCTCGGCCCCGGCCAGCGCCAGCCGCTGCCCCTCGGTGATGCCCGCCACCCGCAGCGGCAGCAGCGAGGTCGCCAGCCGGTCGTCGGGCAGCGGCGCCCGGGTGACCGCGACCGCCCCCGCCGTGTGCCAGGCGGCCTGGACGGAGCGCCGCTCCGGGTCGCGCAGCGCCGTCTCCAGCAGCGTCTCCCCCGCCCCCGTCAACCGCTCGCCCACGATGCGCAGTTCGGGCTCGGCCTGGACGGCGACGTCGAGCCGCACCGGCCCGACCGGGCCGTCCACGGTGCACCCGATGCGGAAGCCGCGCCGCCCCTGCCGGTCCGGCCGCGCCCGGCGCGGGATGTACGACGCCGGCTCGCGGAACACCTCCGCGAGCCGGGCGCCGCCCGCCAGGCGCGCGAGCGCCGCGTACGCCTCCAGCACGCCCGATTTACCGCTTCCGCTCGGCCCGGCGAACAGCGTCAGCGGCCCCAGGGAAAAGACCGCACGTCGATGGGACTTGAAGGCGGACAGCCTCAACTCGGTCACGGCGGGCCGCAGCCCGGATGCGCTCATGCCCGGAACATATCTGTGGCGCATACCGCCGAACCGTTACTCCTTCCGTATCTTCCTACCATCGGGGGATGGTGGCTGTGACCGAAGATGACCAAGGGGGCGCACGATGTCTGCCGGTACGTTCTGGATCGCGGCCCTCACCGGCGGCACCGCCGTCCTGGCCAGTTGGGTCACCAGCCGCGGCAACACCCGGGCCGCCCGGATCCAGGCCGACACCGCGGCGCGCGCCCAGCAGTCGGAACGGCTGCGCGACAGCAGGCGCACCGCGTACCTGGAGCTGATCGAACAGGTCCACAGAACGGGCGAGTTCTACTGGGAGATCTCCGCCGCCCACCGCGCCGGTGACTTCCGGCGCGATCCCACCCTGCTGGAGCAGATGGTCGAGCGCGAGCGCGACTACTACAGCAAGCTGCGCCGATGTGTGCGCGTGGTCGAACTGGAGGGCCCGGACGCGGCGGGCGAGGCGGCCCATGCCCTGCAGAAGTCGACCGGCAGGTTCCACCGCTCGCTGCAGGCCATGGCCGCCGACGATCCCGAGGCGATACGCCGCTTCGACGACGCCTACCGCCCCTTCTGGGCCGCCCTCACGGTCTTCGTCGACGCCGCGAAGACGGCGCTGCGGGAACCGTGACCACAACCTGGAGGAAGAGAACGTGACACCGGAACCCGAGCCGGGCGCAGGACCCGCCGCACCCCGGGTCCGGGAAGACGACCTGGACTCGTACGAGCAGGACGGCCCCGTCTACTACCGCGGCGAGCGCTACACGGGCGAGGCCGAGGAGCGCCTGCCCGACGGCACCCTCATCACCCTCACGTCCTACCTCGACGGCCGTCAGGACGGCCTGGACCGCGAGTGGTACCCGGACGGAACACTGAAGTCCGAGGCTCACTTCCGGGACGGCATCCCGGTCGGTGTGCACCGAACATGGAGACCCGACGGGACCTTGTCGAGCGAGGTGGAATTCACTGACGGCGGCAGCATCCTCAGGCGTGACAGCCACCCATGACCAGCCGAAGTCGCTCAGCACGGGACGGCTTCATGGGGGCAACCTTCAACCGGGCTCGATGGTCTATGCGGTGAACTGCGGTCACGATCAGCCGCTTCCTTTCGGAATCGAGGGCGAAGTAGATCCGTCCGACCTCATTGGGCGACACGGCGTCCCGGACCTTGATGTGCGGCAGTCCGTCCCTGCGCTTGCCATCAAACTCGAAATAGCGCTTTTCCTTGTTCTTGCTGAGCCTCTCGTCGCTGTTCGCGAACTTCAGGCCGTGGTTGTCATAGAACCACCGGTCCAGCCTGGGAATTTTGCCGGGCTTGGTGTACAGGTCCATCGCCGCCTGCGCGAGGGTGATCAACTGGTCAGTCATTTGTTGGGGATACGGGTACTGAGAGCCTTTCCAGGCACGCGCCGCCCTCGCCGTGAACACGATGCGCTCCTCCGACGTCTTGGCGAGAGCCTCGAAAGTGGGCCCGGCGTCCGTCCCCAGGACCGGGATCTCGCTCCAGGCATCCAACTCGGCCGACTGCCCACTCCCTCCCTTCGACAGGTCGAGGTACAGCTTCTTCCAGTAGTCCCGGTCCTGGCGCAGTGCCTCCGCCACAGCGGCCTCGGACTGCGCCTTGTCGCGTTCCTCCATGCAGCTCTGGGCCATGTCCTCCCACGACTTGGCGTCCTCTTCAAGCTGCCGCGTACGTTCCTTGAGTGCCTTGAGCTCAGCGGTCGTGTCCCCGGCGGCCTGTGCACGCGCCAGCTGCTCCTCCGCCTTGCGTGCCCCGGCCCGGTACGAGGCCTGCCGCGCCCGCTCCCACGCCGTGTCACTGCCTCGGGCAATGACGGAGAGATGAGCGAGCGCCGGCATCAACCGTCTTCCCACGAATGACGACTGGGCCACCTCCTCACGCGAGTAGGCGGGATGTTCCAAGCCGAGGTTGGGCCAGACCAACTGGGCCCCGCCGCTGGGGACGGCCACCTGCTGGTGGACCCGGCGTACGGCCTGTGCGGTCACGTAGTTGAGAGTCACGACCTGAGCCAGTCCTGCGAGTTGCCCAGAGGCGTCGGCTGCCATGTTCCATCCCAACTGGTCCCTGGGATGCACCAGGAGGATGGGAAGGCGTGTGCTCAGTGCGAGCGACTCGAGGAGCACGGCGGCGTGCCCTTCCTCCCGGATCCTTTCGTACCGCCCGGTGGTGAGCTGGCCCAGTACCCGCACTTCGAGTTCCCGGTCCCCAAGCACTGCCCGCAGCAGGTTGGGGCGCTTGAGAGGCGGGTCCTGACCCGGTGCGATCCAGCCGTCGGGGATCTCCCGGCCCATGACAACCCTGAGTCCGCCGCCCTTCTCCGACTGGGAGACCGTGACACGAGTGACGAACTGGGCCGGGCCGTCGGATAGCGACTGATGGTTGGTCATCCGCAGCGCACGGGTACGCTCATCACCCGCCACCGACCAGCTCACCGTCCGCTCGCCGTGTCCGGGGATCTTTCCGGCGAGCACCGCTTGCCCGGCACGGTCCAGATCGATGGTGGACGGAGCCTCCACGCGTCCGCGGTCACCGAGCCATTCGGCGAGATGGCGGCGGAGTCGCTCGTAGACGTGGCCCGGCTGGACGTCCTGGACATCGAAATTATCGAAGCGCACACGGTCAGCCGGTGGCGGGCCCGTTTCGTACGCGACCGGCTGGAAGGGCTGAGTGACGAGCCGCGCCCCGGTGCCCCCAGGAAGATCACCGATGAGCAGGTGGAGGAAGTGATCGTCAGGACGCTGGAGGCCACCCCGGAGGACGCCACGCACTGGTCAACGCGTTCGAGGCCGCCGAGGTGGGCCTGTCGCAGTCGACCGTCTCCCGGATCTGGCGGACCTTCGGCCTCAAGCCGCACCTGGTGGACACCTTCAAGCTCTCGAAGGATCCCCAGTTCATCGAGAAGGTCCGCGACGTGGTCGGCCTCTATCTCGCCCCGCCCGAGCACGCATTGGTGCTGTGTGTGGACGAGAAGACCCAGATCCAGGCGCTGGACCGCTCGGCTCCGGTGCTGCCGATGATGCCGGGGATGCCCGAGCGCCGCACCCACGACTACGTGCGGGGAGGGGGGACCACCTTGTTCGCCGCGCTGAATACCGCCACTGGAGAGGTGATCGGGCAGATCCACCGCCGGCGCCGTGCAGTGGAGTTCAAGAAGTTCCTCGCCCGCATCGATAAGGAAGTGCCCGCGGGACTGGATGTTCATCTGATCTGCGATAACGCTTCGACGCAAGACACCGGCCATCCAGCGGTGGCTGGCCGCCCATCCCCGTTTCCACGTGCACTTCACCCCCACCAGTTCCTCCTGGCTCAACCAGGTCGAGCGGTGGTTCGCTCTGCTGACGACCAAGCAGATACGGCGAGGCGTCCACAAGAACATCCAGACCCTGGAGAAGGACATCCGCACCTGGATCAAGACCTGGAACGAGGACCCCAAGCCCTTCGTATGGACGAGAACCGCCGACGAAATCCTCGAACGCCTCGCCGGATATCTGAACCGAACCAACGACTCAGGCCACTAGCGCTTGTCGACGGCGAGTTCGCCGTTCAGGATCACCATGCGGAGGTCGCGTACGTTGCGGATGTCCGTGGTGGGATCGGCGTTCAGCACGAGCAGGTCGGCACGCTTGCCAGGGGCCACCGTGCCGAGGTCGGGGCGGACACACTGCCGCGACGCACCGCTGGTGCCTGCGGCCAGTACCTGGGTGGGCGTCATCCCGGCCGCCACCATGAGTTCGGCCTCTTCCAGAGTGTTGGCTCCGAACAGGCCCCGACCGCTGAAGGTGTCGCTGCCCAGCGCGATGTGCACGCCGACCTCGGCAACCTTCCGGAGATTGCCACGGGCGTCCGGGTGGGCGTCGTCGATCCAGAGCGTGGGTGTGTAGGTGATGCCGTGTTCGAGCATCAGGTCGATGAGCGAGCGGTCGGTGAGGGGCTCGACGGTGACCCCGTGCTCCAGGCCGTCTGCCCCGGCCTCGATCGCCTCGCGTGCCGCGGCTTGCTGGGTGGTGTGGACGGTGACCCGAAGACCCCGCTCGTGCCCGGTCTCGATACCCACCCGAAGGACGTCGAGGGGAAGCCGTTCCAACTCGACACCATCCGGAAAGGCAGGATTCTGCCAGAGGTATTTCGGCCCGCCTGAGTGTGGGCACGCCCCCTCTGACAGGAGTTTGATCGCGTCCACCTTGCGGTCAGCCAGGTGGTGCACCAGGTCGCAGATCTCCTGCACGCTGCCGGCCTCTCTCGTGAAGCGCTCGCGCGCCCAGGGGTTGTCGCTGAAGACAGTGGCCGCGGGGTGCCCACCGCGTCCGGTGATGCCGCAACCGGTCGCCAGCAGTCGCGGGCCACGCAGCGTGCCTGCGGCAATTCTGGCCCGTGTGGCCAGGATTCCGTCCGTCGGATCGCCCACCGACTTGATGGTGGTGATCCCGTGGTCGAGGAACAGCCCGAGCCGTCCGGGAAGCTCGTTCTCCTCGAAGGCCCGCATCGAATCGGGATCGGAGACCGCGCGTACGTCGTAGAAGTGGATGTGAGTGTCGATCAATCCCGGCATGACCCATCCTCCTGCCGCATCCACCTCCTGTCTGCCCCTGAGCGGCTCGGCCGATACGGAAGCGATCCGTGCGCCGTCGACGGCGACGTCATACAGACCGGTGAGCGCTTGGCGGCCGTCGAAGACACGTGCGCGACTGATCACGAGGTCGTAGGTCGCAGGACCGCGAGCCTCGGCGCTCGCGATCGCTTCGTCATTCTGGTTCATCGCTTCCACTCCTGGCACGTTCTGAGTAGGTGTTCAGGTTCGGGTGCGTAGAGGGACCGTGCGGCCGCTGGCACCGCGAGTCGGGAGGCCCTGGAGCATCGCACCCAGCGCAAACTGCAACTAAGTGAGTTACAGTTTGGGCATGCGTCAAGAAGCAGGACGTCTATGCGTCACCGCTGAATCAGCGGTCCTTCGCTTCGTCGTCGGAGGCCAGTATCTGCTGCAGCAGGGCGGCGATCGTCGTCCGGCCGAGCCGCTCCTCCAGAGCTCGCTCCGCGTTCCGGAACTCGACGTCAAGCAGATGGCCGATGCTGCGGCCGACCACGCACGCCCCGCTGGGCGGATGGGGATGCCTCGAGAAGACCTGCTCCCCCTCCACGGCGGCGTACGCGTCATAGAGCGTGATGTCCCGCGGGGTGCGAGCAAGGGACCAGCCACCTCCACGACCCTCGGTGGACCGCACCAGGTGAGCGTCTCGCAAGCGGCCGAGGATACGCCGCACAAGAACTGGATTGCTTTCGAGGCTGTCCGCGATCTCCGCGGAAGTCAACGAGCCTCCACGCCGGTGCGCCAGCATCGCAAGCGCGTGAATCGCGACCGCGCTCCTGCTACTGAGCCCCGCCATCCCCGACTCCTGTCGCCGCCAGTAAACTGCCACCAATCTAGTTGCAGATGATTCGATGGTCAACCGAGTCGTCCGGGGACCTCGGACCTGAGCAGGCCGGATGCGCCCTGGTCGGCTCATCGCCTTCACGGCCCGACACCTTCGGGGTCTTGCCGCATCCGCTACGAGCTACGCGCCTACCTCCACCAGGGGCTCCTCCGACTCGGGCGCTCGGGCCGGCCCATCGTCCGTGATGCCGGCATCAGCGGCACGACCCGGGGCCCGGGCACCGCGTCGCCGTTCGCCATCGCCCGCTCGGCCAGCATGTGGACCGGGTCGATCAGCGCCGCCCCGAGAGCTCCGGTCACGCCCGCAGCCCGTCCAGCGCCGTGTCGATCGCCGCCAGGGCCGCAGCCCTGTCGAGCCCCGCCCTCGATACGAGCGAGAGACCTTGGACCAGGTAGAGCAGCATCTGGGCCTGGGCCGCGGGACGGGCTTTGCCGGTGACCTCTCCGGCGGCCTGTGCGCGGCGGAGCGCGTCGGTGACGATGTCGGTGAACCGGTGGTACGAGCGGGTGACGATCTCCGTGGCTTCGCCGTCCTGGGGGACGAGTTCGGCGGTCGTGTTGCCGACCAGGCAGCCCTGCGGCACGCCCGCGTCGGAGATCAGTTCGTCCAGCCGCGCGGGATGGGTCAGGATCTCCCGCAGGGCGGGCAGGAGCGGGCTGGTGTCGAGGGCGGTGGTCAGGTGCCGCTCGTACACCTCCCAGTAGAGCCTGACGGCTTCGAGGTAGAAGCGGCGCTTGTCGCCGAATGTGCCGTAGAGGCTGCCGCGCTCGACGGCCAGCGCGTCGACCAGGTCCTGGATCGACGTCGCCCCGTATCCCCGGGACCAGAACAGTTCGAGTGCCCGCTCCAGCGCTTGTTCCTTGTCGAACTCGCGGGGGCGTCCGGTTCGTGCCACGTGCCCGATACTACGACTTCTTGACTCCTCGTTCAAGAAGTCGTAGCTTCCCCCGAGTCACTTCTTGAACACACGCACAGAAGTCGGTCGCTCGCCGGCCGGCACGAAGGGCGAAGCAATGGAATTCGCAGGCAAGACGGCGCTCGTCACCGGATCCGGCGCGATCGGCGGACTCGGGCACGCGACCGCCAAGGTGCTGGCCGCGGGCGGAGCCGACCTGATCCTGACCGGCACCGATCCACAGCGCGGCGCCCAGGTCGTGGAAGACCTCGGCGCAGCCGGTGGCACATCCGCCGGGACGGTGCGTTTCGTCGCCGCCGACGTGTCCGATGTGGCGGGCGTGCGGCAGCTGGCCGCGGACGCAGGAGCCGTCGACATCCTGATCAACAACGCGAGCGTCATGACGTTCTCCCCGACCACCGGGCAGGATCTCGCGAGTTACGACACCGCCTTCGCGGTCAATGTCCGGGCCCCGTTCCTGCTCACCGCCCTGCTCGCGGAGAAGATGGCCGCGGGCGGCGGCGGCAGCGTCGTCAACGTCAGCTCCACCGCGGCCGGCCTCGGCATGCCGGGCATGGCCGTCTACGGCGCCACCAAGTCGGCGCTCGAATCGCTGACCCGCACCTGGGCGGCGGAGTTCGCCGAGTCGAACGTGCGGGTCAACGCCGTCGCTCCGGGCCCGATGCGCACCTCGAAGGTGGTCGCGGCGATGGGACCGGACATGGGTGGCATGGGCCTGGCCACCGCACTCAAGCGCACCTCCGACCCGGCCGAGGTGGCCCACGTGATCGCCTTTCTCGCCAGTGACCGGGCCAGTTACATGACCGGCGCGATCGTGGCCGCCGACGGTGGCCGCACCGCAATCTGAAAGGGGCAGAAACATGGATCGTCTCGTGGGAAAGCACGCGCTGATCACAGGAGGGACGAGCGGCATCGGCCTGGAAACGGCCCGCGAGTTCCTCGCCGAGGGGGCGACCGTCGCCATCACCGGCCGCTCGCGGGAAAGGCTGGACGAGGCAGCACGGCAATTGGACGGCCCGCTGCTGACCGTCGCCAGTGACGCCGGCGACGTACCCGGCCAGGCGGCGCTCGCGGCGCGGCTCCGGGCGGAATGGCCGAAGCTCGACATCCTGATGAGCAACGCCGCCGACGTCACCCACCTCCCCATCGAGGCATGGACCGAGGAGGCGTTCGACAGGCTCCTCACGACAAATCTGAAGTCGCCGTTCTTCCTGATCAGGGACCTGCTACCGCTCTTCTCGCAGCAGTCCTCGGTCATCCTCGTCGGCTCGGTCTCCGCCTACATCGGACACGAGAACGCGACGGTCTACGGTGCGGCCAAGGCGGGCCTGCTCTCCTACACCCGCGGGCTGACCCATGAGCTGAAGGACCGGGGCATTCGCGTCAACGGACTGAGTCCGGGCCCGACGATCACCAACGCGTTCGCCCCGCTGGGTCCCGAGCGCCAGGCCGCCCTCTACGAAGAACTCCGGCAGACCGTGCCTCTCCATCGCCTGGGAACCGCCACCGAGCTGGCGAAGGCAGCGGTCTATCTCGCCTCGGACGAATCCGCTTACACCGCGGGGACCGTGCTCCGCGTTGACGGGGGCATCGGGCAGCTCGCGTACTAGGCTAGTGCCGCATCAGAGAACCTATGCCCCGTCGTGAGCGACGCGCCGTTCGGATGCTGGTCCGGACGGCGCGATGTCGCCAGGCTGTCCGGGTGGCAGAACGAGTACGCGTCCGCGAGATCCATGCGGGGCAGGAGGGCGCACCGCCCCACGGCCCCGGCCCGCGCCTCGCGTTACCTCGGCCGCGTGTGCGTCCGACGGGTGCGGGCAAGGCCGGGCGTCATGCCCTGTCGACGTGGCCGTACACGCGATCGAAGCGCAGGGACGCCAGGTCCTGGCGGCGGATCATCCAGCTGACGACGTGCGAGTCCAGCTCGCGGACCTGCTCACCGCAACGCCAGGTGGCCAGCAGGACCCAGTCGTCGGTGTCCGCCGCGGTGTCGCCGGTCTCCGACTCGTCGTCCCTGGCGAGGAGAAGAGGGTCGTCGTTGATGACAACAGGGTGGGCGCCGAGTGCGAACGTCCAGGTCGGCCAGGAGCCCCCCACGTGCGTCCAGGCGCTCTCCAACTCCTCGGCGAGTGCGTACTCCTCGTCGTCGGGGACGTCCCACCTGGCCTCCGCGAAGCTCTCCGGCATCGGCGGGGACAAGTGGTGCCACGTCGTGCGCATATCCTGCGACTCGAACGGCCCGTACCCGGTCTTCACACGCCGGACGGCCGTCGGTGTCCCGGCGGGGACATGGCACACCGCGTCACTCATCGGGCCATGCAGACCCAGCTCCAGGTCGGCGAAGAACAGCAGGTGGCCCGCTGACGGCAGGGGGAGTCCGGTGGCGCTCTGGGGTATCAGCGCGCAGTCGACGCGGGCGATCAGGGGGTGGCATGGGTCCGGGGCGCCTTCCGGGAGTACCGGATCACCACCCATCCGCGCCGCGAGCGGCCCGTCACCGCCCTGTGCGAAGAACGTGCCCGGCACAGCGGCCCGTATCCACTCCTCGACCTCCTCCGCCGGCAGCCCACGGGACCCCGCCTCGGCGCGGAAGCGATGCACTCTGTCGGTATTCCAGCCATCGATCACAGCCACACCCTAGCCGGGAGGGACGACACCACAGGGGGACCGCAGCCGCGGCAGCGGTTCACCGCGGCCAGGGCAACCGACCTGGCCCCGCGTCCTGAGTCCCGTGTGCCGGGCGCCCGGGCGACCTGCTCCGAAAGCGCCGCAGGCCGACGACGCCCCGAGAGGGCCCTGAGACCAAGGGGCCGAAACGGCCGCCGCGCACCTGCATATCCGGGACACATATCCGTACCGATATGCGGGCCGGTCCGCCGACGCGTGGCAGATCCGGCGGCGAACTGCCACGACACCCTCCGCGGGGTGCTCCGGTCCAAGCCGGAGCACGGGCAGAACGAGGGTGGAAGGACACCGGCCGGGAGCACCCGCCAGACACCGGCCTTGTGGGTGTGTCCGCGAAGGTTCAGCGGGGTCGGGGCAGGCGGGCCAGGGCGCAGCGGTCTTCGCCGGTGCAGGCCACCCGCCACACCGGCCGACCAGGTCCGTGCGCAGTCAGCCGGTCCAGGCCCTCGGCTTCGTAGCGTCGGCGCCAGGTGTGGAAGCACTGGCGGCTGATGCCGTAGTAGTGGCAGGGTCGCGGCGACGTTGCCGCTCACTTCCTCGGCGTGGCGCAGCACAGCGAGCCGATGCCGGGCGCGTCTTGCGAGCTCGCGTTCGGTCATGCGGGTCTCCTGGGGACGGGAGACCCGCCTGTCAATAACGTCCGCCCCGCGCGGTGCGCCGGGAGCCGGTCGGGCTTGCCCTGGTTGGCCCAGCAGGATCCCGCGGTGGGCCGGATCCCCAGGGGGCCGAACTCGTCGAAGGCGAAGACCCGGTCCGGGAAGTGTTCCAGGACCTGCTCGATGCGGTCGAGCTTGGCGCCACGGTCGGGGTCGGGGGACTCCTTCCAGGTCTTGGTGCGCTGGAAAGTGATGCCGCGGCGCAGGAGCAGGCACCGTAAGGCTTCACGGCCGATTGCCGATCTCGTTGAACCGGTGGATCACCTCCCGCCCGGTGTCCTCGTCGGCCTGGACCAGCTGGGCGATCACCGGGATGCGGTTCCCGCCGGCTGAGGCCAGCAGCATCATCGCCCGGCGGAAGCGCACGGAGCTGGTACTGCCCCGGCGCACGATCCGCTACAGCTTCTGCCCCTCCTGATCGGTCAGCCTGCGTACCCGCACAAGCTCTGCCACCACACCTCCGGCGGTCGGAACGGACGGCACCACCCATCCAACCGCGCCAAGGACCACCCCGGCGAACCTATGTGGTCACAGCACTAGTCGTGGAAGGCCGTGGTCGACTCGAGTGGAGCCCGCTCGGCCTTCACCCGATTCACCGGCGCCGTCTCGTCGGCGTACCCGAAGGAGATGCCAACGAGCAGCTTCCCTCCGGTGACGCCGAGTTCGGTGCGGACGGTGTCGGCGTAGAAGCTCAACAGTCCCTGCGGGCAACTGTCCACGCCGTACGCGGTCATGGCCAGGAGCAGCGTCTGCATGTAGGCGCCGACATCCGCGGCCAGCCGGGCCTCTCCGTCACCGTGGACGAAGAGGAAGGCCGCGTGGGGCGCGCCGTAGAAGCGCAGGCTCTCCGAGTCGTAGGCCGCACGTGCCGTGTGATCGTCGGGGCCGATGCCCAGCGCCCCGTACAGTTCGGCACCGAACGCCGCCCGACGTGTCTGGTGCACCCGCGCGTACATCCCCTCGGAATACGGGAAGTCCGCCGAGGTGCGCCGTTCGGCGTGGGCCGTCCGCAGGGCACCGGTCAGGCGCTGACGTGCCGCGCCGCTCACCACCTCCACCTGCCACGGTTGTGCGTTGGAGTTGGACGGCGCGGTGCCGGCCAGCGAGAAGATCCTGCGCATCGTGTCCTCGGGTACGGGTTCCGGACGGAACGCGCGGGTCGCGTGACGGCCGCGTATCAGCTTCTCCGCGCAGCTGCTCAGCTCAGTGGAGACGAACCCGCTCATGGGACTCCTTGATGACGAAAGAGTTCATGTAAACGATGCCGTTTACATGCGGAGGCCACCTTAACGCGATACGCCGACCCAAGTAAACGACTGCGTATACTTACTTCATGAACACGACCGTGAGTACGACGGCCACGGCATCCCGGCGGCGGGGGCGCGGCGGACGGGAACGCATTCTGACTGCCGCCGCCCGGCTGTTCGCGACCCAGGGCATCAGCGCGACCGGCATGGAACAGGTCGCCGAGGAAGCGCCGGTGTCCAAGCGGACCCTCTACGCGCACTTTCGCACCAAGAACGATCTGGTCATCGCCCACTTGCAGGGCCTCGCACTGTCGGGGGCCACCCTGGAAGCCGTGCTGACCCGCGAGGACATCCCTCCGCGTGACCGGATCCGCAGGTTGTTCGACCAGCCGGTGGCGGACGCGGCTCCGGTACGCGGGTGTCCGTTCATCGATGCCGCCGCGGAGTTCCCCGATCCGCAGAGCGCGGTGCACTCCTACGCCCGGGAGCAGAAGCTGCGCATGGTGCAACTGATCGTCGCGGTGGTGACGGAGCTGGGCTGCCGCGAACCCCTCCTACTCGCCGAGCAACTGGCCACCCTCGCGGACGGGGCGGCCAGCCGTGCCATGGTGCTAGACGAATCGGACTACGGCCGACACGCGCGGGCGGCGGCGGAAGTCCTCCTCGATCAGGCTCTGCCGGGAAAGGCGGCAAAGAGCTGACGAGGACGACGTCGGGGCAGGGGCGGTCGAAGGGCTGGAGGCGCGCTGGTGCCCCGAACGAAAGGGCCCAGGCGGTTTCCGTTCGGATCAGCTGCTCGCCGCTCCGGGTGTGTCGTTGACCGACGCGCCCCGGACCGGACGCCGAAGCGGGGCGGCTGGTGGCGAGACCACCGTGAGACGGTCGATGCGACCGCCTTCACGTTGTGGACCGGGCGCTCCCAACGGCCGCCAGTCCCGCCGAAGGCCCGACCAGCCGGGTACAGGGCGGACTGAATCGAGCTATCGGCATCCGGCAGACCAGCAGCACCCATCCAACTGATGCCCCATCAAGTCGAGCGTCAAATGAGCGTCGAGGCGATGCACTCCCGTCCATGCGAGGTCGGGGCCTTGCATCCGTGCTCCCACACGAGCCTGGAAAACAGCAGATCAGCAGCACTGTCCGAACCTCGGCACAGTCCACGTCACGCGCCCACGAAACAGGTCAGGGCCATCGCCCGAAGCTAACAGGAACAGAAGAAACAGCAGGTCATAGGCCCTTCGCGGCCGGTTCGAGGATGGCCACGCACTCCACGTGGTGCGTCACCGGTATGACGTCAGTCTGTGCCGGTTATGGAAAAGCGCAGGTCACAGCAATCACATCGATTCTCGCCCCGGCTTGTCGGCGTCCAGAGCGTCAACCGAGTGTCACGGCCGACAGCCTGCGCTTGCTCCTTGGCAACCGCGCCCGCGGTGCGCGGGCCATTGCGTGTTCAAGCCGGTCGACGAGGAGGCCGAGAAGGCCGACCGGACTCCACCGACGCCATCCGTCGATGTGCCCGAATGTGTAGATCGCGCTCATCCCCAGTGTTCCTCCTGGTAGCGCAGGAGGTCATCGCCGTGGAGTTGCTTGGTGGCGTTGCCGACCCGGACCCAGAAGTCAGTGGCGCCGTTGCCGCCCTTGGCGGGCTTGGCGAACACCGGCTTACCTGCCGCGGCAACGCTGATCTGACAGACGACATTGCCGGAAATCTCGGGGAAGCGCACGCGGACGGTGGTCGCGGTCGGGGTCGACAGGCTGCTGTCGAGGAGTTGGCGTACGAAGAGCTCATACCCGTCGACGCTGGCCTGCGACTCCAGAGTGGTGAGGTCGTTGTCGATGCCGAGGACGGTTCCGTCGTCGGCCACACCGATGAACAGGTTTCCGCCCTCGCCGTTCAGGAAGCCGCAGACGGCCTTGACGATGTTGTGCCGTAGGGACTTGTCGGCCTGCTGGGTGTGCACGTTCCAGCGGGCGCTGGCCTTGAACTCGGTGCCCTGGGCCTCGCCGGCGGCGATCATGTCGGCCGGGGTGGTTGGGACGTACGCAGGGCGTTCCCCTGTGAGGGTTTCGAACGCTTCCCGCACAACCTTGGCGATCAGCTGGCGCCGCCGTTCCAGGAAGGTGAAATAGTCGAGCTGTTCCCAGCCGACCGGGAGTGCGTGCCACCGTACCTGCCGCTCGAGCACCTCCGGGTCCATCGCGTCCGTGATTCTCGGCCAGTAGTCATGCGGTGCACCGGTGTTGGACGGTTTGTCTGCCGGCCACGTCACGTAGGCCATGTTGGCGATGGCATTGACTTGGCGCCGGTCGGTGATACCCAGTCGGGCGAGTGCCTTGCGGTGGAACAGGTTGTCCCGGTCGACAACCTTGGCGGGTAGGACCGAGGGGTCCAGCAGATCACGGATTCGTTGGTCGCCGAAGAGCATTTCGGCGTCGAGGATGTTGAGCGCCGCCTGGTAGGCGAACAGCACTGGTGAACGCGACGAGGACGTGTCCAGCCGGTTCGGCAGGGAGATGTCCCAGTAGTCGCCGGTAAAGTTCGCTGCGATGATCCGGTCGAGTTCCACGGTGAAGGCCCGGCCGTCACCTGGCGGCAGACTGCCGATCCGTCCCAGGTCAAACTCCATCTGTGACTCCGGCGAGTTGGAGTACCGACCGGTGGTGTGCGCCATGAAGAACCACCGTCCGATCACCGGACGGAGCTCATCGACCGTCAGCCCGAAGTCGTGGCGTCCGATCAGCCAGAGTGTGTAGCTGTACAGCAGGGCGTTGTCGGAGGTGATCATCTTGCGACTGCGGAAGCCTGCCGCCGTGACGCACTGGAAGAACTCGTGCCAGCTGGTCAGGTCCAGGACCTTCGTGTGTGCTTGGGCGAGCCGGTCGAACTGATCCTGCCGTCGAGCGGCGGTGACCTTGCCGGTTTCAAGGTCCTTTCCTCGTAGGACGCTATAGACGTGCTGCAGCCGGGCGCGCCGGAAGGCGACAGCGACGGCTACGCGCAGCAGTTGGTCCGGGCTGGGGTCCAGAAAGGCGTTTCGAGGGCTCGGACCGGGGAGTCCTGCGACCACCGCGCCGCGGCTGAAGTCTTCGAGCTGGCGGCGGCCCTTCTCCCAATGTACTGACATCAGGGTGAGGATGAAGTCGGACTGGTTGAGCTTCACGCCTTCGGAGTTGATGCGCACGAAGATGTCGGCGACCTGCTCCTCGTTGGCCGAAGCACCCAGCTCCACAACCTGGAAGCGGAACTCGTGCAGGTCCCGGACCCTGTGTACGCGTTCTTCGAGCTCATCCTTGGCAGCGTCCGACAAGGGCTGGCCGCTGGCCTGTTCGAGCCGTTGGAAGAACTGTCGAACGGCGGGCTTGTAACCACCTTGGGCCCAGAGCGCGGTGATGTCCGGAATGAAGTGGGCGTCACGCTCGATCGCCGCGTCCGTGACCTCGAACGTCTGGTCCTCCGGGTGGAACGCGAT
Source organism: Streptomyces sp. BRA346 (assembly GCF_052851135.1). Lineage (NCBI taxonomy): Bacteria > Bacillati > Actinomycetota > Actinomycetes > Kitasatosporales > Streptomycetaceae > Streptomyces > Streptomyces sp. BRA346. Next base: position 258,177 of record NZ_JAIWIH010000008.1, read on the forward strand.
GCGAACGTTGATCTCGTCGAAGGACCTAGTGACGATCTTGCGTCCGGTGAGGACTGTGAACAGGGCGGTGAGCCGCTGCTGCCCGTCAACGACCAACAGCTGAGGTGCCCGATCACCGGCTTCCGTTCCGATCTGTCGCGTCCCCACCTCAGCGCCGGTCTCCCAGAACATCAGGGTGCCGATCGGGTAGCCCCGATACATCGAGTCGAAGAGATCGCGGGTCTTCGCAGCAGACCAGACGAACGGGCGTTGAATGTCTGGTAACCCGATGCGACCGCCTTCGATGTCCTCGATCAGGTGCCGGAGCGTGTAATTAGTGTCGCGATACAAAGTGGGTGGCACAGCCGAGGGCTCCTAACGTCCGAGGGCAACTGATCGGCGGAAGCGGTCATGGCGTGGGAACAGCATCAGGTTAGCCTGCGCCACCGTGACCGATCAGCACCGCTTCGGTCCGGGATGATGCGGCTGGCCAACTCGCTCGCCTCCGGAGGAATGCTGCAGGGCGGCAAACAGACCGCGGCACCGAGACCTCTTGACGCCCCCGAGATCGTCATCGTCGACACCGACGGGCAACGCGAGCTGGCCAGCCCGCACCTGACCGGTCGTCGCAGCGGCTGGTGGCCGGCCAGGGCACTGATCGCCAACGGCCACTCGTGTCCAGACCCGGCTCTACGTCATCGACAACTGGGATCGAATCCGGGCCGCAAAGGACGACAGATCCTTCACCCACCTCGCCTCGTTGGTAGGCACTCCCGGAGTACGGCGGCTGCGAACGAGCCACCTGATCACTCCGCCGCACGAGAACGAGCGCGAGCTCGGCGTGTTCGGGAACGCGCTCGCCGACGTCCTGGCCCGACACGTCGAGGTGACGGGCATCGACGACGAACTGACCTTCTACAGCACGTAGGAAGACGGGATCCGCGCGGCCCGCAGCTCGGTCTGGCTGTGGGCGTGGGTCTTGAACCGGGTGCGCAGCATCCTGCCGCTGCTGCGCGAGGCGGTCGGGCGCGGCGTGCGCGTGACCGTCTTCATCCGCGACGGCACGGACCCAGGCCCGTCCGAGTGCGGCCGCTGCGGCGGCACCAGCATCTAACTGCGCCGCCGAGAGAACGCCACCTGATATTGGCGCTGTTAACACACGGTCTGCAATATGGGGCCGAACGGCCGCCGCCGCGCCTGGAACCAGGACATCAGGTAGGTAGGGGCAGGAGTTGAGGGACCGGGCAACGCCCGTCTCGACTTAGGATTTCGCGAACTCACTGGCATCCCCGGCACCTTCTGTGGCAGGCTTCCGCCTGCCAGCAACGGGATCTCGCTCGTAGCCAGATCACCAGCTGCGCTTTAGCTAAGGAGTCCGCGGACGCACCCGAACCACCGGCTTGTCTCTCACCTCATCTTTCACGTAGCAGGCTCGAGTCTGCGGCGGTGTTCCCTACCGTGCCCGCACTCGTTGCCCGCGCACCACTCGGAGGCTCAGCCATGCCGGCACATTCCGCGCCATCGCATCTCTTCTTCCTGACCCAGCCCAAGGGCAACGGTGCCATCCTCTTCAGCATGCGGGGGACGCCCCGCGGACCGGAACTCTCGAAGATCGGGACGTTCGAGGATCGCGACGAATCCCAGCTGCTCGCCGCCACGCTCAACGCAGCTCTCCAGAGAGGAGCAGGCGCCCTCGGGAAGGTTCACCGGTCCTTGGCTTCCCTGCCTGGGCCCCTCCGGAAGGCGATCACTGATATCGCGGAGGAGATCGAGGACACGCATCGGGACGCTCCACGAGCCCGGGCTGCGCGCAGGGCCGCGCGGGCCGTCACGGAGAACCTGGGACAGCTCAACACGGTCATGTTCTCGCTTTTCAGCGCATCCGACTGCGGGAGCTGCCGAAGCTGCGGCTGCACTGTGGCCGAGGACTGCGCGAAGTGCGCCATCTGCGACTCGTCCTCCCGGGGCCGCGGCTGCGGGGACTGCAGCGGCGTTGGGGTAACACCCAGGACCGCATTCGTTCTCCAACGGCAGCTGAGGGACCTTGCGGACAAGACGTACCTCGCCGCTTATGACCCCGACTTCTGGGAACACAGCGTTCCGGTCAGCGCGGGGACTCAGTCGGACTGGTTCCTTCTTCACTGCGCTCGCGCGTACGACGACCTCGCGGCCGATCTGCTTGCCGGCGGTATCCCGAAACCGCACTGTCTGGCCGAGAGCGTGCTATTCGGCTACGCCGTGGAAGGCATCGGCGGGTTCAGTATCGAATCCGTCCACGCGGACGAGGTCTACCAGACCCTTCCGGCCTCGCGGTTCGACTATGACTGGGAGTTCCTCGCTAATGAGAGCGGGCTGCTTGACGTCAGCGACAGGGCGCACGACTTCCTGGAAGCAGACGTGGCCGAAGAAGACCTGTGGGACGAGTGGTTCAAGCCTTACACGGACGTCGAGCCCCGGGGCACGCCCCGCAGGTTCCACTGCTGACGTTCGCCCGAACCCAGCCGGAGATTCCCGGCAGGTTGAGATTCCCGCTTCGAGCATCATGCGAGCGTCGAGAATCTCCGGACGAGACCTTGACGGCGTCCTCCGATGCAGCGCCTCCCCCATGAATGCGCAGGCCAGGAAGGTTGCGAGGGACGCCGTCCACTCGAACCGCTGTCACGGAGAGGAACAGGTCGAGCACTCCACCCTGGCCACAAAACCGCAGGTCAGACACCCTGTCAGCTGGCTCCAGGACCGCTACGCACTCCACGTGTGACGTCATCGAGAGGAGGATCGAATTTGACCACCCAGACAAAGATGCAGGTCAGAGCCTGTACACGCCTCACAATCACGCCCCGATACACGCCATCGGAGTCGACGGCGTCACGGATCACCAGCGCGGCAGGCAGTGAAGTGTCAACCGCCCGGGGGACAAGGGCGCCCTGAGCTCACAGACACTTGCCTCATCGCAGAGCCCGATCGACACTGGAACCGGGAGGAATACCAGCGGTAGGATGGGTGGCATGGGTGAAGCTACCGGCAAGTACTCCATCACCATGCCGCGGAACATCGCCGAGGCTGCCCGCGACCGCAGCGGACCATCCGGCCTCTCCGCCTACGTCGCCGCAGCGGTCGCCCGCCAGATCGAGCGCGACAATCTCAACGAGCTCATCGCCACCGCGGAAGCAGAACACGGCCCCATCACCGACGAGGAGATCCAGGCCCTGCGCGACGAAGTCCACCAGGCCCGGCGGCAGCAGGGCTCGGGCCGGGCGGACGCCGCGTGACCCGTACTTCCCCCGCGGTCCCGGGCGGCACCCTCGTCCTGGACAGCGAAGGACTGGCGAAGGCCGTCCTGCGCGACCGCACGGTCACTGCCTGGCTCGCCCTCGCCCGCGCCGACGATCTCCGGGTCATCACCTCCGCGGCCACCCTGGTCGAGGTCATCCACCCCCGGATCAACCGCCCCGCCCTCGAGTGGACCCTCTCCCGGCTGGTCGTGGAACCGGTCACCGAGCCGTTCGCCCGGCACGCCGCCGCACTCCTCGCCGACGCCGGGCTCCACGGCCACAAATACGCCATCGACGCCATACTCGCCGCGACCGCACTCTCCGCCCCAGGCCCCACCACCGTGCTCACCTCCGACCCAGAGGACCTCACCACCCTCTGCGGAACACGAGTCACCGTGATCAAGATCTGATGGGAATGCCCCGCTTTCCATCAGGGACAGAAGTCCGGTCGCAACCAAACCGCTCAGGCAGACGACGACTACCAGCAGGACGAGAGATTTCTTGATCTTGGGTCTTCCAAGATTCTCGTAGGCGTTGGTCGAAACAGTCCGGGCTTCAGCCGAGCAGAATGCGCCGGCGGAGTGGGGCGTGGTCGGGAGGCGCCCGCGAACACCCCGCTTGCCGTCCGGCGTGAAGTGCAACTGCCGCAGTGACCGCATCCTCACATGGTCAGCCTTCTCCATACCGAGCGGGCCACCGAAGCGCACTGACCGAGCCGGCGGCGCGGCGGTACCCCGCCGGTCTCCCCGGGACCGGCAGCTCAAGTCCGCTTCTTGCCATGGTGAGGGCGGATCCACCGGTTCACGGTCGACCCCACCCCTCACACTCTCAGCCCGTTAGACCGCCCCTGCGTTCCCGCGTACGTTCGGCCTGGGTCGTGTCGTCGCCGATGAGCCCGGCGAAGACCAGTGCGCGCGAGCCGTCGAGACTTGCCTTGATCTGGGCCTGGATGATGTCACTGGCCCTGCCGCGGGTTCCGATCCAGCCGTCCTGCACGAGTTGGGTGAAGGTCGTGTTGTCGAGATACCGGGGCACCGTGTGGTAGCCGAACAGCTCACCCCCTTTAGGACCGGTGGCCAGCCCGGGCCGCCCTCGCAACCACTCGACGTGTTCGCGCGTGAGGTACATGCCGCCGATCAGCGCATCTCCCTTCGGCGCCACTTGTTCGGACTTGCAGAACTTGATCCAGCATGGCTGGTGAACGAAGCGGTAGTCGGCCGGCGGATCCTGTTCCAGCCGCATACACGCCTCTTCTACCTGCCTCATGCGCTTGAGCTGGTCGTCAAGATCACCGTCCGGCCGATATCCCCACTCACTGCGCCCGGCTCCGACCTGGCCCATCTTCTTGTACTGGACAAAGATGAAGCTGTCCCGGCTCACATGGTGATATATTAGGTCGACCCCCAGCGTGTCCTCAGCCGGCAGGCGGTTCACGTTGGCGATGAACAGTTGCTGGTCGCCCTTGCGGAATACACGCTTCGCGAGATGCTCCGCGTCACTTCCGATCCAGTCAGAGAAGCGTTGCGCGTCGTGAGCGACGAGGTGGTCCTCGTGCGCCGGATGTCCCGGCAGGGTGGCGAGGACGGGGATCTGATCCCCGTCCTCTTCCGGGAACTTCGCCTCTTCAATGATGCTCCGGTCGAATCTGCCCAGTTGAAGTGCCAGTCCGGTGGCATCTCTCTGCTCCAGGAACAGCTCCCGCACTCTGCCGAGGATCCGGACACCGCCCACCCTTTCCTGCAACTGGGCGATGACCGCAGCCAGATCCGCACGGAGCGTGGTAAGACCGTTCAACAACTCTTCGCCGGACCGCTTCGTCAGCACTCCGGACCGGTCGACGGCGTCTCTGTGTCGGAGCGGAAGCTGGTCGGACAGATCTTCCATCGGGACCGGAGGCGCGACTCGATGGAGTTGAGTCAGCTCGACCACACGCCGGAAGGTCCCGGCGGGGCGACCGCTCCGGGCCTGCCCCACGTATTCGACTCGCGGTCGACCTCTCTCCTGCCCGGTCACCACAAGGACGACATGTCTACTTTTCCACTCGCCCCGTTCTCCGACCGACTCCCAGCCGACATCGAGTTGCTCCTGCCGCTTCCTGCTGCCGAGGAACTTGGCCTCGCCTGGGGTGCACCGCAGTATCGCCACCATTCGATCACCGTACGCCGCCCGTCCTGCGGATTTCCACGACTCGTCGCCAGCATCGGATACATCGCCAACCCTGGAGAGAGCAAAGGGAATTGGACCTTGGCACTCCGCACCTCATACGGGCGTCTCCGCTCTCTCCGATCGACGCCCGCGACCACTCTGCCACTCCGTACGACCCGAGGAGCAACAGCTCGTCCAAGAGGTCGACGGCTCCCGGCTCGACCGGCCTGGGCGTACGCACGAACCAGCAACCCACCAACGTGGTGGGCACCACCGGCCGCGGCGTGAGTCGCGAGGTCGGTGGAGGCCGGGCCGCACTCGTCGATGAACCGCCTCACGCACATTAGAACCAGGTCGTCGACGCGATCCGGAGCGTTCTCGAGTGTGATCGGCAGTTGTGGCAGGGCCGACCTGAAGGCCGGAGAGCCGATCAGCCCGGTCAGGGCGGAGCGGAAGCGATTCAGCCGCCGCCCTCGCAGTGCCGAGGCCGCAGTGGAGTTCCCCGTGACCTCGGACACCTCACCCTGGCGGCGGCCAGCCGCCCACACCCGGCATCCCCGCCAGACAGAACCTCACCCGACGGGCCGTCGGAATGAGCGTCGTTCCAGCGTCAGGACTTCCAGGACGCCCCGTCCGCAGACCAGGCAACAATCAGCCACCGCACCGGGAAATCCCAGGCCAGAGGCCATAGGGCCAAGCCATCACGCCTCGATCTGTTTCCACTGGGAAAGGACGTCGAAATCATCCCTCGCTTCCACAAACCCGCAGGTCAGACGCCCTTCCCCGCCGGCTCCAGCACCGCCACGCACTCCACGTGGTGCGTCACCGGGAACAGGTCGAACGCGCGCAGGCGGCGCGGGGTGTAGCCCGCGTCGTGGAAGTAGGCGAGGTCGCGGGCCAGGGCTGCCGGGTCGCAGGCTACGTAGGCGATGCGGCGGGCGCCCAGGGAGGCGAGGTGGGCGACCGTTTCCCTGCCCGCGCCGGAGCGGGGCGGGTCGAGGACGATCAGGTCGGCCTCGGTGATGCCGGTGCGGGGCAGGACCTGCTCGACCTTGCCGTGCTCGATGCGGACGCGGTCCAGGTCCTGGAGGTTGTGGCGGGCGTCCTCGGCCGCGCGCTTGGAGGACTCGATGCCGAGCACCGCGCCGCGGTCGCCGACGCGCTCGCCGAGGGCGCCCGCGAAGAGGCCGACGCCGCAGTAGAGGTCGAGCGCGGTGTCGCCCTTGCGCGGCATGAGGCCCTGCATGACGGCCTCGACCAGCAGGTCCGCGGCCTTGGGGTGGACCTGCCAGAAGCCGCCCTCGCCGACGCGCCAGGTGCGGTCCGCGGCGCGTTCGCGGACGAAGGGGCGGCCGTGGACGCGGTGCACGAGGCGCCGGCGCTCGCGGCCGCGGGACTCGGCGATGCGCAGGACGGAGACCGGGCGGTCGAGTTCGACGATCGGCAGCCGGGCGCCGGGGCGGGGGGTGAGGACGACCTGGCGGTCGGAGGAGCCGGTGGCGGCGATGGCCTCGACGCTTTCGATCTGCGGCCATTCCCGCTTCTCGATGCCGAGTTCGGTGACCCCGGGCGCGGCGATCAGGCAGTGGTCGACGGGCTCCACCTCGTGCGAGCGGTGGCGGCGCAGCCCGGGGCGGCCCGCCTCGTCCACCGCGTACTGGAGCCGGGTGCGCCAGGCCGGGACCTCGCCGCGGGCCACCTTGTCGCCGGGCGCGGGTTCGACGGTGCCGTCCCAGCGGGCGGCCTCGGGGGTGAGCCCGGCCAGCCGCTGGAGCTGCTCGGTGATCACCTCGGCCTTGAGCCTGCGCTGGGCGCCGGGGGCGACGTGCTGCCAGTCGCAGCCGCCGCACCGGCCGGGGCCGGAGAACGGGCAGGGGGCCTCCACCCGGTCCTTGGCGGGGTCCAGGATCCGCACCGCGTCGGCGCGCAGGAAGCGCGCGCCCTCCTCGCCCTCGGTGACCCGGGCGACGACCCGTTCACCGGGCAGGGTGTGGCGTACGAACAGCACTTGGCCCTCGGCGGTCCGGGCGATGCAGTGGCCGCCGTGCGCCACCGGGCCGACCTCGACCTCGTACTCCTCGCCGACCAGCGACGCCTTGGGTTCACTTTGCATGGCGGGCTCGGCTCCAGAGGGGTGAGGGGGTGGGGTGGGACGGTGGCCCTGGCAGGGCAACAGCAGCCCACCAGTCTACGTCCCCGTACCCCCGCCCCACACAAAGGCTATCGGCCGGGCGTCCGGACGCCCGCCTTCTCGGCCTTGCGCTCGCCCCTCGGCCGCGGCGGCACCACGGGACCGCGCCGGACCGAGCCCGGGGCGTTCCACTCGGCGCGCTTGCGGGCGCGCTTGCGGGCCAGCTCCGAGGAGTCCAGCTGCCAGGGCACGGAGGTCACCATCACGCCGGGGGTGAACAGCAGCCGGCCCTTGAGCCGCAGCGCGCTCTGGTTGTGCAGCAGGTGCTCGTACCAGTGGCCGACCACGTACTCCGGGATGTAGACGGAGACCACGTCGCGCGGGCTCTCCCGGCGCAGCCCCTTGACGTAGTCGATGACCGGCCGGGTGATCTCGCGGTACGGCGAGTCGAGGATCTTCAGCGGGACGTCGATGCCGCGCTCGTGCCACGCGGACTGAAGGGCCTTGGTCTCGGCCGGGTCGACGTTGATGCTCAGCGCCTCCAGCCGGTGGGAGCGCATCAGCTTGGCGTAGGCCAGGGCGCGCAGCGTCGGCTTGTGGATCTTGGAGACGAGGACGATGGAGTGCACCCGGGAGGGGCGGACCTCGTCCTCGTCGTGCTGCTCCTCGGCCGCGGCCAGTTCCTCCGAGACGCCGTCGTAGTGGCGCCGGATCGCCGTCATGGTGATGTAGAAGACGGCCATGCCGAGGAGCGCCACCCACGCGCCGTGGGTGAACTTGGTCAGCAGCACGACGACCAGGACCAGACCGGTGAAGAAGGCGCCGAAGGTGTTGATCACGCGGGCGCGGATCATGCGACGGCGGGCGGCCGGGTCGCGCTCGGTGGCCAGGTGGCGGTTCCAGTGCCGGACCATGCCGGTCTGGCTGAGGGTGAAGGAGACGAAGACGCCGACGATGTAGAGCTGGATCAGCCGGGTGGAGTCCGCGCCGTAGATGTAGACGAGGACCGCGGCGGCCCCGGCGAGCAGGACGATGCCGTTGGAGAAGGCGAGCCGGTCGCCGCGGGTGTGCAGCTGGCGCGGCAGGTAGCGGTCCTGGGCGAGGATCGAGCCGAGCAGCGGGAAGCCGTTGTACGCGGTGTTGGCGGCCAGGAACAGGACCAGCGCGGTGGCCGCGGCGAGCACCACGAACAGGAGCGAGCCGTCGCCGAAGACGGCGGCCGCGACCTGCGAGATCACGGGGTTCTGGGTGTAGCCGGAGCCGAGCGCGGCGCCGTCCTTGAACAGGTCGTGGGCCGGGTCCTCGGCCATCTTGACGTTGGTGACCATGGCGAGGGTGATGATGCCGACGAACATGGTGACGGCGAGGCCGCCCATCAGCGCCAGCGTCGTCGCGGCGTTCCGGCTCTTGGGCTTGCGGAAGGCGGGCACCCCGTTGCTGATGGCCTCGACGCCGGTGAGCGCGGCGCAGCCGTCGGAGAAGGCGCGCAGCAGCAGGAAGACGAGCGCGAAGCCGGCCAGCCCGGTCTGTTCGGCGTGGACCTCGAAACCGGCGGTGGGGGCCTTCATGTCGTCGCCGAGGACGAGCCCGCGGTAGGCGCCCCAGAGGATCATCACGAAGACGCCACCGACGAAGACGTACGTGGGGATCGCGAAGAGCTTGCCCGACTCGCGGACGCCGCGCAGGTTCATCAGGGTCAGCAACAGAATGATCGCGACCGCGCAGAGCGTCTTGTGCTCGACGATGAAGGGGACGGCGGAGCCGAGGTTCTCCACCCCGGAGGAGATCGACACGGCCACCGTCAGGACGTAGTCCACCAGCAGGGCGCTGGCGACGGTGAGGCCCGCCTTGGGGCCGAGGTTGGTGTTGGCGACCTCGTAGTCCCCGCCCCCGCTGGGGTACGCGTGCACGTTCTGGCGGTACGACGCGACCACCGTGAACATGAGCACGATGATCGCGATCGTGATCCACGGTGAGTACTTGTAGGCCGACGCACCCGCCACGGAAAGGACGATCATCACCTGCCCAGGCGCATACGCGACGGAGGACAGGGGGTCGGAGGCGAAGACGGGGAGCGCGATGCGCTTCGGGAGGAGGGTCTCCCCCAGCTTGTCGCTGCGCAGCGCGCGCCCGATCAGGATCCGTTTCGGGACGTCGGTCAGTTTGGACACGCTGAGGATCGTAAAGGGTGGGCCGGGCGCCCGCCCAGCCGCCCGCCCACCCGGAGACGGGCGGGCGGCCGGGCGGGCCGTACGGCGGTCAGGACAGCCGTACCGGCAGGGCTCGGTGGCCGTTGGAAATGAAGGACTCCATCGGCTCCAGCGCGGCCTGCCCGGACGCTAGCGAGAGTCGAGGGAAGCGGTCGAACAGGGCCGGGAGCGCGATCGCCGCCTCCAGCCGGGCCAGCGGCGCGCCGACGCACAGATGGACGCCGTGGCCGAAGGCGAGATGGCTCTTGATCTGCCGGGTGACGTCGAAGGCGGCGGCGTCCTCGCCGTGGATCTCGGGGTCGCGTCCGGCGGCCGCGTAGGCGGCGAGGATCGCGTCGCCCTTGCGCAGCACCACCCCGTCCTCCAGCTCGATGTCCTCGACGGCGTAGCGCAGCGGCAGGTTGGCGACCGGGGCGGAGTGCCGCAGTGTCTCCTCGATCACGTCCTCCCACGAGGCCCGGCCCTCGCGCACATGGGCGAGCTGCTCGGGGTGGGTGAGGAGCGCGTGGACGGCGTTGTCCAGGAGGTTGACCGTGGTCTCGTGCCCGGCGGTGAGCATCAGCGCGAGGGTGTCGCACAGCTCACGCTCGCTCAGCGGCGAGTCCTCCTCGCTGCGCACGGCGATCAGGCCGCTGGTCAGGTCGTCGCCGGGCCGCTCGCGCTTGGAGGCCACGAGGGCCTCCATGATGGCGTCCATCTCGGCGGAGGCGGCCGCGACCTCCTCCGGCGAGGTGGTGGTGCGGAAGGAGCTGTCGGCGAACGCGCTCATCCGCGCGCGCAGCCCCTCGTCGGTGAGCCCGAACAGCTCGTAGATCACCTGGAGCGGCAGCGGGTACGCGTACCCGTCGCGCAGATCGACGGGCCGGCCCGGCGGGGTGGCGGCCAGCCGGTCCAGCAGGTCGGCGCAGATCTCCTCGATGCGCGGCCGCAGGGCGGCGGTGCGCCGCGCGGTGAACGCCTTGGAGACCAGGGTGCGCAGCCTGCGGTGGTCGGCGCCGTAGGCCGTGAACATGTTCTGCACGGCCACCCAGGCGATCAGCGGCCAGTCGGACGGGACCTCACCCTCGTTCCAGGCCCGCCAGTGCAGGCGCGGGTTCTTGGACACCCGCGGGTCGGTCAGGAGCTGTTTGAGCAGGCTCTGGCGGCTTATCGCCCACGCCACCAAGCCCCCAGGAAGCTCCACAGGCGTCGCGGGCCCTTGGCCTCGGACGCGCTCGGCTTCGGCGTGGATGTCGCGGCCGGTGGGGTCGAGGACGAGGGGACGGGACTCGTGGACCACTGGTTGTCTCCCTGGGGCTCGGCGGGCTGTCGTTGCGCGGGCACGGCCGCGGCGGGCGGCATGGAGGCGGGTCCGGGGGTCGGCTTCGTGAGGACGGGGAACCGCACGGGCAGCGAGGCCAGGGCGCGGTTGAAGGGGCCGGGGCGCCAGGTCAACTCGTCCGACGACACCGCGAGTTGCATGTCGGGGAGGCGGTCGAGGAGCCTTTCGATGGCGACGGAGGCGATGACCCGGGCGGGGCCCTCGGCGGGGCAGCGGTGGGCGCCCACGCTCCAGGCGAGGTGGGCCCGGTTGCCGGCGCGGCCCTGGGAGGTCAGCTCGGGGTCGGTGTTGGCCGCGGCGTAGCTGGTGAGCACCGCGTCGCCCTTGCGCAGCCGTACGCCGCCCATCTCGACGTCGTAGCGGGCGAACCGGGTACCGAAGTTGGCCAGCGGCGGATCGGCCCACAGCACCTCGTCCAGGGCGTCCTGGACGGGCAGGCTGCCCCCGGACAGCTCACCGGCGAACCGGTCGTCCGACAGCAGCAGCCGCAGCGCGTTGCCGATCAGGTTCACCTGGGGTTCGGTACCGGCCGCCATCAGCAGCGCGATCTGCTGCATCAGCTCGTCGTCGGCCAGCCGCGAGGGATGGGCGATCATCCAGGAGGTGACGTCGGCGCCGGGCTTCTGGCGCTTGGCGTCGACGAGGTCCGCCATGTAACGCGACAGGTCCAGGTTGGCCTGCCCCGTTTCGGCCGTGCTCGCGTCGAACATGATCGTGAGGATCCGGATCAGTTCGCTGCTCTGCTCCGGAGGGGCGCCGAAGAGCCGGTTGAACACCATCAGCGGGATGATCCCCGCGTACTCGCTCAGCAGCTCGGCCTCGCCCCGCTCCACGAAGGAGTCGATGAGGGTGTCCGCGCTGCGCTCCACGTAGTCGCTCAACGCGTGCGAGTCCACCCGGCTGAGGCTGTCGGTGATCGCCCCGCGGTAGCGGGCGTGCTGCTCGCCGTCGGTGAACAGGGCGTTGGGCCGGAACTGCATCATCGGCAGCACGGGGCTGTCCTCCGGGAGCCGGCCCTCGGTGAGGGCGGCCCAGTTGCGCGGGTCCTTGGCGAACCGCTCGGTGTCGCGCAGGACCTCCAGCGCCATGGAGTAACCGGTGACCAGGTACGCGTCGACGCCCGGGGCGAGTTCCACCGGGGTGATGGGCCCCGCGGCCCGCATCCGGGCGTAGAACCCGTGCGGATCGGCGGCGAAGTCGGCGCCGTACATCGGCACCCGGGCGCCATGCCCCAGGGGACCGGCGGAACCGGCCGTACCGCCTTGATGCGCGGGGCAGCCCGGCGGTGGTGCGGTTCCGGTGACGGCCTCGAGGTCTGGACGGTGGGTCACACATTCTCCTGAGACGAACTAACGGGTGTGCCGGGCCTGCAAATACTGCACGAGGGCGATCAGGGCGTGGGTGGACGAGATCCGGTCCCTGGCATCACAGGTGACCAGCGGGGTCTCCGGCAGCAGATCGAGCGCCTCCCGAACCTCCGTCTCGGCGAAGCGGGGCGCGCCCTCGAAGTGGTTGACGGCGACGGCGTACGGCAGCCCCTGCTCCTCCAGGACGGCCATCACCGGGAAGGACTGCTCCAGCCGACGGGTGTCGGCGAGCACCAGCGCGCCCAGCGCGCCGTTCGTCATGTCCTTCCACATCCGGGTGAAGCGCTGCTGTCCGGGCGCGCCGAAGAGGTACAGGACCAGGGAGTCGCTGAGGGTGAGCCGGCCGAAGTCCATGGCGACCGTGGTGGTCGTCTTCTCCTCGATGCCGGCGAGGTCGTCGATGAGCGCACCCGCCTGAGTCATCGTCTCCTCGGTGCGCAGCGGGCGGATTTCGGACAGCGAGCCCACGAAAGTCGTCTTGCCGACCGCGAAGTGGCCGACGACCAGCAGCTTCGCCGCGGTCCGTACGGTCTGGGGCAGGTAGACCGCGCCCCGGTCAGAGGCGAGCGCGGAGTCCATCGAGCACCTCCTGGAGGAGCTGGGTCTCCGGGAGTTCGGCCTTCGGGATGGGGGCCCGGGTGCTGATGTGGCCGCTGTCGACCAGATCGCTCAGCAGCACCTTGGTGACGCTCACCGGCAGCTCCAGATACCCGGCGACCTCGGCGACCGACAGCGCGCCGCCGAGGCAGAGGTCCATGACCCCCCGCTTCTCCGGGCTGAGCCCGGTGAGCGGCCGGTCGGGGTGGGCCATGACCAGGGTCACCAGGTCGAAGGTGTTGCGGCTCGGGTAGGCACGGCCGTCGGTCACGACATACGGCCGTACCAATCCTCGTTCGCGCCTGCCCGGACTCATGCGGGACTGCCGATCCCCTGCCAGGCCGCGCCCTGCCGCGGCGGGCTCGTCAGTTCCTTGCCCAGCCGGTCGACCAGCTTCTGCATCCGGTAGCTGACCGCCTCCATGTCCACGTGCTCGGTGGCCGACACGGCCAGGTACGCGCCGGGACCGGCGGCGATCAGGAAGACGTAGCCGCCGACGAACTCCACCAGCGTCTGCTGCCAGGGCGTCTCCTCGCGGTCGCAGAACTCGGAGGTGCTGCGGCTGATCGACTGGAGCCCGGAGAGCGCCGCGGCCTGGCGTTCGGCCTCGTCCCGCGCGATGCCCGCGGAGTGCGCCCGCAGCATCCCGTCGGCGGAGAGCAGGATCGCGTGCCGTGCCTCCGGCATCTTGACCACCTCGTCGAGCATCCATCCCAGCTCGTTGTTCATGTGGTCGTTCATGCCTGGCGGTTCCCTTCTTCGGTGTGAGGGGCGGCATCCTGTGTGACGCCACGGCCGGAGCGCGTACCGCGCGCGAACGCGCCCATGCGCTTGGCGGTCTCTTCGGCCGAGCGGACACGGTGCGACCCCGTGTCGGGTTCGGGGGCGCCGGAGCGCGGTCCGGGCGCGGTGGGCCCGTCCACCGGTGGGGCGGCGGTGGGATGCCGGCGGCGGCGCTTGGGCAGACCGCCCGCGGTCTCCCCGTACACGCGCGTCGCCTCGTCTTCCGGGGACGCGTGGGCCGGGGGCGCGGGCTGCGCCGGTGCCGGAGCGGGCTCCTGGGCCGGTGCGGGGGCCTGTACGGGCGCCTGGGCCTCGGCGGGGGCCTGGGGAGCGGCCCGGCGGCGGGTCGGGCGGGACGGGAGGGTGCGCAGCGGGGCGGCGGCCTCGGCCTCGTACGGGTCGTGGGCCGCCGGAGCGGCGGCGGGCGCGTCCGCGTCGACGTGGGTGAGCAGCGCGCTGGGGAGGAACAGGACGGCGCGCACGCCGCCGTACGGGGACCGGGTGTCCACCGAGACGCTGAAGCCGTACCGGGCGGCGAGCAGGCCCACCACGGCGAAGCCGAACTGCGGCGGGTCGCCCAGCCGCGAGACGTCCACGGCGCGCTGGCCGGACAGCAGCCCGGCGGCCCGCTGGACCTCCAGGCCGTCCATGCCGACCCCGGCGTCGTCGATCACGATGCAGGCGCCGTTGTGCACCGGCTGGAGGCTGACCTCGACGTTGGTGTTGGGCTGGGAGTGCCGGGCGGCGTTGTCCAGCAGCTCGGCGACCGCGAGCACCACGGGCTCCACCGCGCGGCTGACCACGCCGATGTCGATCAGGGCGTGCACCTGGACCCGCCGGTAGTCGCGGATGCGCGACTTGGCGCCCCGGACGACGTCGGTCATCGGGGAGGCGGTGCGCTGACGGCCGGGCCAGGAGCCGCACAGCACGGCGATGGCCTGGGCGCGCCGGCCGAACTGCGCGTTGGCGTGGTCGATCTCCAGGAGGTCCCGCAGCACGTCGGGGTTGTCGTGCCGCTCCTGCATCTCCGAGATCGACACCTGCTGTTCGTTGGCGAGGCCCTGGAGGGCGCGCATCGACGCCTTGAGCGCGGCCTTGGCGGAGGCGTCGGCCCGCGACTGCGCCTTGTCCACCGCGCGCGCGAAGTGCTCCATGACCGCGTGCAGGCTCTGCGCGTAGGCGGTTCCGGCCAGCTTCTCGTCCCGCAGCCCGGGCAGCGGGGTGGGCTGACTCAGCGCGTCCGCGATCGCCGGGAGGCGGACCTCGACCAGATGTTGCACTTCCTCGTCGCGGGCCCGCACATTGTCTTCGAGCGTGGCGTTACGCCTGCGCACTCCGGCAGTGATCCGGCGCTGGCGTATCAGAAGCACCGACACGACCAGAAGGACGACGGCCAGGCACCAGCTCACCGCCTCCGTCATGTGATCTGTCATCAGGAACCTCGTGCAGAGAACGCGGGCGCGGAAGGAACGACTCAGTGCCCTGATGTCCCGTCCGGAAACGGTACGGCGATCATCTTAGCCACGCCGTGACCGAGTGTCCGACGGCCGTAACAAAGTTCGAACTGACGGGACTCTATTGCCAATTCCCGTAAGGGTTCAGTGAAGATCCTGGATATCGGGCAAAGATGAAGGAGCACACCTCCCGGTGGCAGTCATCCGCGCCCGCCCTCACACCGTAGCCTCCGGGCCGCCCGCGCACCACGTTTCCTCCCGCCCGGTGCACTCGGGCGGGGAATCGCCCCATGGGTATGGATACGGTGGGAACAGACGCCGTGGCGGACGACCTCCGTCGCCGTGCGGCACCGGCATCGGGGTCCTTCGCCCCGCTGTCGCCCCGTAGGTCCTGGAAGGAAGATGTGAGCAGGGTGTTTGCGCAGGTCAGCACGGTCATCAGGAGTGCGGGGTAAGACGCATGCATATCGTGATCATGGGCTGTGGCCGGGTGGGCGCGGCGCTCGCCCAGACCCTGGAGCAACAGGGACACACGGTCGCGGTCGTCGACCAGGACCCCACCGCCTTCCGCCGCCTCGGCGCGGGTTTCGGCGGTCGCCGGGTGACGGGCGTCGGATTCGACCAGGACACGCTCCGCGAGGCGGGCATCGAGGAGGCCGGGGCCTTCGCCGCGGTCAGCAGCGGCGACAACTCCAACATCATCGCGGCCCGGGTGGCCCGCGAGATGTTCGGCGTGGAGAACGTCGCGGCACGGATCTACGACCCGCGCCGCGCCGAGGTCTACCAGCGCCTGGGCATCCCGACCGTGGCCACCGTGCGGTGGACCGCCGACCAGATGCTGCGGCGGCTGCTGCCGTCCGGCGCCGAGCCGCTGTGGCGGGACCCCAGCGGCGGGGTGCAGCTCGCCGAGGTGCACACCTCCCCCGCGTGGGTGGGGCACAAGGTCAGCAAGCTCCAGGAGGAGACCGGAGTGCGGGTCGCGTTCCTGACCCGGCTCGGCGAGGCGATGCTGCCCACCTCGCAGACGGTCCTACAGGAAGGCGACCTGGTGCACGTGATGATGCGCACCGACGAGGTCGAGAAGGTCGAAGCCTCGTTCGACGAGGGGCCTGAGGAGGGAGCCCGATGAGGGTTGCCATTGCCGGAGCGGGCGCCGTGGGGCGCTCCATCGCGGGCGAGCTGCTGGAGAACGGGCACGAGGTCCTCCTCATCGACAAGGCACCGACCGCCATCTCGGTGGAGCGGGTGCCGCAGGCCGAATGGCTGCTGGCCGACGCGTGCGAGATCACCTCGCTGGACGAGGCGGCGCTCCAGCGCTGCAACGTGGTCATCGCGGCCACCGGGGACGACAAGGTCAACCTGGTCGTGTCCCTGCTCGCGAAGACCGAGTACGCGGTGCCGCGGGTGGTCGCGCGGGTGAACAACCCCAAGAACGAGTGGCTGTTCAACGAGGCGTGGGGCGTCGACGTCGCCGTCTCCACGCCGCGGCTGATGTCGGCGCTGGTCGAGGAGGCGGTGAGCGTCGGCGACCTGGTGCGGCTGCTGCGCTTCAGCCACGGCGACGCGAACCTGGTGGAGCTGACGCTGCCGCCGGAGGCGGCCCTGGTCGGCACCCGGGTCGGCGACGTGGAGTGGCCGGAGGACACCACGCTGGTCACCATCATCCGGGGCACCCGGGTGCTGACCCCGAACAGCGACGACGTCCTGGAGGCGGGCGACGAGCTGCTGTTCGTCGCGGCCCAGGCGCGGGAGGAGCAGCTGGAGCAGCTGCTGTCCGTGCAGCGCCAGGACGCCGCGGGCCAGGTCTAGGGCCACCGGCGAGGCCCCGGGTTCCCTGTGCGGGAGCCCGGGGCCTTCGTGGTGCCGCTGTCGCTCAGTGCTCAGTGCTCAGTGCCGGGGCGGGCGCCGGTCGGCCGACTCGGTGCGGGCCTCGTTCACGATCTGGTCGGTCCACTCCGAGAGCAGCGGGTCGGCGATCCGCTCGGCCTGCTCGGCCTCCCGCTGCGCGCGCTCGCGGTCCCGCTCCGCCTTCTCCTCGGCCTCCATCTCGGCGATCACGTCGATCGGCGGCGGGGCCTTGGCGAGGAAGATCCACGTCAGGTAGACGCACAGCAGGAACGGCGGAATGCCGAGTGCCACCTTCACCCAGCCGAGCTGGGTGACGTCCCCCCACCAGTAGAGCGGGAAGAGGATCGCCGACTTGGCGAGCAGGATCAGCCCCCACGCCCAGGTGGCCCGGGTGTAGGCGCGGAACCGGCCGGGGTTGCGGGTGCGCCAGGAGAGGTTCTCCTTGAGCATCGGACCGAGCAGCACGCCGATCAGCGGATAGCGGAAGATCGCCGAGAGGACGTACGCGACCGCCAGGCCGAGCGTGTAGAGCATGCCCGGCAGGTAGAAGTTCTTGGCGTCGCCGGACATCATCGCGAAGATCGCACCGAACGCGACCCCGAAGACCCCGCTGAAGGCGTGCTTCAGCGTCTCCTTGCGCACCATCCGGGCCAGCGCGAGCAGCACGGTCAGACCGAGCGCGCCGATCGCGGCCAGGTGGATGTCGCGCTTGATCGTGTACAGCAGGACGAAGACCAGCCCGGGGACGGTGGTGTCCACCATGCCCCGCACCCCGCCGAACGCCTCCAGGAGCGCGGTGTCCGCCGCCGCCCTGCTCTGCGCGTCGTGGGCGGCGGCGCCCTGGTGGTCGGTGTCGGTCGGGGTCGTCTTGTCGTCAGACGTCACCGGCTACTCCTGTCCGAGCGGTCGGAGTTCGTACTTCGGATTGAACAGCACCCGGCGCCCGTGGCTCATGGAGATCCGGCCGGTGGCGATCAGCTTGCGGCCCGGCTCTATGCCGATGATGGAGCGGCGGCCCAGCCACACCACGTCGAGGGCGGCCGTGCCGTCGAAGAGCTCTGCCTCCAGCGCGGGCACTCCGGCCCTTGGCCGCAGCGTGACCGTGCGCAGTGTACCCGTCACCTTGACGATCTGACGGTCGCCGCAGTCGCCGATCTTGGTGCAGCCCGCATCCTCCGCGTCCTGCTGGAGCTCGGCGGAGTGCAGCTCCTCCTGGGAGCTCGACAGCCGGTCGATCATCCGCCGGAAGCGGCCAACCGGCTTGTCACGCTTCCCGGGGGGCTGGGGTACGGAACTCATACGGCCAGCGTACCGGTGCGCCCCCGCCGAATCCCGGCGCCGCCGCATCCCGTACGCGACTCACCGCCCGCGACTCACCGCCCCACCGCTCACGGCTCGAAGCGGTACCCCATGCCCGGCTCGGTGACGAAGTGCCGCGGATGCGAGGGGTCGTTCTCCAGCTTGCGGCGCAACTGCGCCATATAGACCCGCAGGTAGTTGGTCTCGGTGCCGTACGAGGGCCCCCAGACCTCCTGGAGCAGCTGCTTCTGGCTGACGAGGCGCCCCTCGTTGCGCACCAGCACCTCCAGCAGATGCCATTCGGTGGGCGTCAGCCGGACGTCGCGGCCGTCGCGGTGCGCCTTCTTGGCGGCCAGGTCGACGCTGAACCCGTCGGTCTCGACGACCACCGCGGCGTCCGAAGGACCGGAGGGCTCGGCGCGGCGGACCGCGGCGCGCAGCCGGGCCAGCAGCTCGTCCATGCCGAAGGGCTTGGTGACGTAGTCGTCGGCCCCGGCGTCCAGGGCCTCGACCTTCTCGTCGGAGGTCTGGCGGGCCGAGAGCACCAGGATCGGGACCCGGGTCCAGCCCCGCAGCCCCTTGATCACTTCCACGCCGTCCATATCGGGCAGGCCCAGGTCGAGCACGACCACATCGGGGTGGCGGGTGGCGGCGAGCTTCAGGGCGGTCGCACCGTCCCCGGCGGCGTCGACCTCGTACTTGCGCGCCTTCAGGTTGATCACGAGGGCGCGTACGATCTGCGGCTCGTCGTCCACCACGAGCACCCGGTTCATCTGACGGCCTGCCTTTCCGTTGTGCCGCGTGTGCCGTCCCTCAGGGGCCCGGAGGCGGCCCGCAGGGTCAGCACCATGGTCATCCCGCCTCCGGGGGTGTCCTCGGCGGCCAGCGATCCGCCCATCGCCTCCACGAAGCCGCGGGCGACCGCGAGGCCGAGGCCGACCCCGGCGCCGCTCGGGGCGTCCCCGTACCGCTGGAAGGGTTCGAAGATACGGTCCTTCGCGGCGTCCGGCACGCCCGGGCCACGGTCGGCGACGCGCAGTTCGACCCGCTCGCCCAGCGCGCTCGCGGACACCAGCACGGGCCGGTCCCGCGGGCTGTACTTCACCGCGTTCTCGACGATGTTGGCGACGCTGCGCTCCAGCAGCCCGGGGTCGACCTCGACCATCGGCAGGTCCTCGGGGATCTCCAGGGTGACGTCGCTCTCGGGGACGCCGACGAGCGCCATCGGCACCACCTCGTCCAGGTCGATCTCCCGGATGAGCGGGGCGACGGTGCCGGTCTGGAGCCGGGACATGTCGAGCAGATTGCCGACCAGGTGGTCGAGGCGGTCGGCGCCGTCCTCGATGCCCTCCAGCAGCTCGGCCTCGTCCTCGGCGGACCAGGCCACGTCGTCCGCGCGCAGGGACGACACGGCCGCCTTGATGGCCGCGAGCGGGGTGCGCAGGTCATGGCTGACGGCGGCGAGCAGCGCGGTGCGGATGCGGTTGCCCTCGGCCAGCTCGCGGGCCCGCTCCGCCTCCCCCATCAGCCGCTGCCGGTCCAGTACGACGGCGGCCTGGGCGGCGAAGGCGGCCAGCACCCGGCGGTCCTCGGCGGGCAGCACCCGGCCGGACAGCGCGAGCGCCATGTGGTCGCCGACCGGCATGTCCACGTCCGCGTCCTCGGGCCGCTCCGGCGGCGGCACGCCCGCGGAGCCGCCGACGCTTCCCGCGCGGGTCCAGGGCGCGACGTCGCTCTCCCGCTCCAGCAGGGCCACCGTGTCCATGCCGAAGGTCTCTCGGACCCGCTCCAGCAGCGCCTCCAGGCTGGTCTCGCCGCGCAGCACGCTGCCCGCGAGGAACGACAGCACCTCGGACTCGGCGCGCAGCCGAGCGGCCTGGTGGGTGCGGCGCGCGGCCAGGTCGACGACGGAGGCGACGCTGACCGCCACCGCCAGGAAGATCACTATGGCGACGAGGTTCTCGGGGTCGGCGATGGTCAGCGTGTGGGTGGGCGGGGTGAAGTAGTAGTTGAGCAGCAGCGATCCGACGGCCGCCGAGGCGAGGGCGGGCAGCATCCCGCCCAGCAGGGCCGCCAGCACGTTGAGGAAGAGGAACAGCAGCACCTCGTTGGCGAAGCCGGGACCGGCGTCCGCGGTGAGCGTGGCGCCCATGGCGGTGAGCCCCAGGGTGAGCAGGGCGGGCCCGGCGACCCCCACCAGCCAGCCCGCGAGCAGCCGGGAGCGGCCGAGCCGGGCGCCGCGCGCGACCGGCAGGCCGCGGCCCTTGGCGACCTCGTCGTGGGTGACGATGTGCACGTCCAGGTCGGGCCCGGAGTCCCGGGCGACGGTCGCGCCCACGCCCGGCCCGAAGACGTGACTCCACGCCTTGCGGCGGCTGGAGCCGAGCACGATCTGGGTGGCGTTGACGCCGCGCGCGAACTCCAGCAGCGCGGCCGGGACGTCCTCCCCGATGACGTGGTGGAAGGTGCCGCCCAGGTCCTCGACCAGGGTGCGCTGGACCGCCAGCTCCTTCGGGGAGGCCGAGGTGAGGCCGTCGCTGCGGGCGATGTAGACGGCCAGGATCTCGCCGCCGGAGCCCTTGGCCGCCATCCGGGAGGCGCGCCGGATGAGCGTGCGCCCCTCGGGGCCGCCGGTGAGCCCGACGACGATG